>JBBRFK010000191.1:0-8010 GCA_038224435.1 Cytophagales bacterium
GGAAAAGCAAAAGGATATTATGTCCTCATGCGGGAAACTGACGCTTCGACTTGGGAAAAGAAGTTTTATACTGAAGCTAACACCTTGACCATTCCCTATTCCAAAGACAACTATTTCTTTGCAGTGCAGGCTGTCGGAGAAAACGGGCATGAAAGCATGGCGGTATTTCCGCAGCCGATTACGAGATAATATTTTTTGCAGAAATGATCTCCCCGTCATTCTTAACTCAGTGAAGAATCTCCCTTGATCCAAGACCCTTACAAACACCTCATTCTGAACGTAGTGAAGAATCTCCCTTGATCCGAGACCCTTACAAACACGTCATTCTGAACGTAGTGAAGAATCTCCCTTGATCCGAGACCCTTACAAACACGTCAATCTGAACGTAGTGAAGAATCTCCCTTGATCCGAGACCCTTACAAACACGTCAATCTGAACGTAGTGAGGAATCTCACTCGATAATCCGAGACCCTTACAAACCCGTCATTCTGAACGCAGTGAAGAATCTCACTCGATAATCCGAGACCCTTACAAACACGTCATTCTGAACACAGTGAAGAATCTCTCCTATCAAATAATTACTCTTAAAATGGATACCCGATAGCGAAGTTAAGTATCATGTTTTCCCTTCTCCAGTCCCTATCTCCAAATAAAAATGAATCCAGCCACCTTTCGTCTTCCGGTAACCACGGTTTCCTGACAGGAAGCGCCAAGTCAAATCGCAGCACAAACATCTGTATGTCCACCCTCAATCCAAATCCGGCACCCACTCCCAATTCTTCGAGCCATTTGTTTGAAAATTTTCCGCCTGGCAGTGCCTCGTTTTCATTGTAAAGCCACACGTTACCTGCATCTACAAAAAAAGCTCCCTTGAGGTATTTATTGAATGGAAAACGGAATTCCATATTTCCTTCCAGCCTGATGTCACCTGCCTGATCGAAAAATCCTCCCGAACTAATATTATCAGGAATAAAAGTACCGGGCCCCAAAGACCTGATCCTAAACGCCCTCACGCTTCTGGGACCTCCCGCAAAAAACTGTTTGACAAATGGCAGGGAAACAGAATTCCCTATCGGAACACCCAATCCTCCATATAATCTGGTGACCAACATACTTTCTTGGGTAAATTTGTGGTAAAATCTGAAATCTATATCAGTCTTGAAATACTGGGCATATTCCAGTCCAAACACAAATCCCGGATTTTCAGAATTGAAAACCGTATTGATGCCTTTAAATAAATTTCCCGCAAGGTCTATGGTGGTAGCAAAAAATATGGCATTCCTCCTATCTTGGTCGACCAGTTGGTTATAGTTGAAAGTATAGGTCATCCCGGAAATAAACTGCTGTTCGAAACTCCTTCTCAGAAAAGGATTGGATTCCAATATTTCGTCAAATTTTAGGGTGGTATTTCTGAGATTCACCACACTGAGGGAGATGGGATTAAATTCGTGGTACGAATATTTATTGATATTCCAGAAGTATCCAAAAGTGGTATTGTATGAATTTAACAAATAAAGGTCGGTCCTGTTTTGATATTCAATCCCGGCTGTGATCCGTGTTTTGGGAATGGAAAACTTAAACCTATTCATCACCGGAATTGGAAACAACACCCTAGGAAATACCAAGGAACTTTGGAGACCGATCTCTATAGATTGCAGGGCTTCTCTATCTCCGGCTAAAATTTGCTGTTCATAACCAAAATTGGCGGTAAGGTTCAATACCTCTCCTCCACGGAATATATTTCGATTGGTATAATTCAGGACCAAAGCCGGCCCAACAAAACTGTTGGATTTGGTTACTCCTTGGATTTCCGCTCTCAACCCCCTCTTGCTTAGCGGTGAAAGCAAAATTTTAGCCTTCAAAGGATATGTGCCGTCCTCCGACCTAATGCTATCCTCCATGTCAAATGAAATATTGACATATCTAAAATTACCGATGGAGGAAAGCCTGTTGGAAGTCAACCGCGAAACCTCAGAATCAAATTTATTTCCTTCTTTGAACAGGATGTATTTTTCCAAAAGATAGGGTTTGAAGATTTCATCATCCTGAATAATATCAATCCCATCGATACGGACGGTATCCGGATTGGCCATGTCCTGATTGATGGCATAGTTTGGAAAAACCTTGATGTCCGTTATGGTATAGGGATACATGGATATTACAGGGGTGTTGCTTTTCAGCCTCAGGTAAAGGTCAAACCTCCTGTCCTCGTAATGATTGGTATCGGCTTCAAACAGCAACAAATCCGAATTGAAATTGTAATAACCCTTGGATTTGAGGTCAAGGTCGATCCTTTCCCGTTCTTTTTTCAGGGCATCAAGATCGAGAAGGGCACCTTCTATCAGTGCTGTTTTGTCAAGGCTATTTTTGATCTCTTGAATGATCTCGAGTGAATCCCCCAACAATTGAAAGCTTTCCAGTCTGTAAGGGTCTCCTATTCTGATAAGATAGTTGATCCTGGCAACCTTTTCTTTATCCTCAATCTCATAACTGCTTTCTCCAAAAAAATAACCTTTGTTTTCCAACCTGTTGAGCAAAATCTCAGTTGTCCTTTCAGGTTGGACATTACTCAAATAAACTGGCTTTTCCCCAAACTTTCTATTAAAAAAACGGCTCATAAAACCGGCCTTCTCTTTGCTTCCTTTATAGTGCGCCCATAATCCAAACCTTACTCCCAAGATTTTTCCGTTTGGTTCCGGTTTGATGAGATTTTCAAGTTCAGCTTGCATGGACTTCAATTCCTTCTTTTGGAGCTTGGTATTAAGTTCCAATTCTGCGGCTGTGTACAGCTTCTCACCTTCAGGGATGTATTTTTTCACACCACATGAATAGGTGGATAACACAATACCAAACATAAGAATCCAACCTAGCCTATTCATTGTCTTTTTCTGTTTCTTCTTCTTCTTTCTTTTCTGCAACAGCGTTTTCCTTTGTCGCCCGGCTCCAGAGTTCTTTAAATGCATTGAACTCCTTATTGAAAATTAAAGAAATTCCCGTTATGATTAATTGCCCATCGATGACTGATTCAAATTGGTTTTTTCTAAAGGCCTTTAGGAGCCACTGTCCTTTGGTATCCAGTAAATATTCCACACTCACATCACCAAAAAGCGCATCTCCTTGGTTGACTTCCTGATTGCCTCCTTCCACATCCACTTGCCCTCCCACCGAGAAAACCAACCTGTCGTCCATTAATTTTTGTTTGGCGGCCACATTCAATTGGGTCCTGTCCTGAGCTCCGCCTGACTGAAAATCTGTATAACTATCCAAATCAAAATCCATGGTAAAACCGGAGTCACCAAACAACTTGCCGGAAAGTGCATTCAACTGGGTCGCTAGAACTTGGCTTACCGATGACCTCGCCAGATTGACTGAGCCACCGCTCGAGCCGTCATTACCCATGACAGGAAAAAACTGGTTGAGCACCAAAAGGGAAAAAATCTGCTTGATCAATTCATCTTCCTGTTCATTGATCTGCTGGATCATGCCATAAATACTTCCTCCAAAGGCCCCTCGCTCCTGCTCAGCAAGGTCCAGTTCAAAGGAAATATCGGGTTTGAGAATTTCGCCACCTATCTTTAAGTAAACCTTAAAGGGAAGCACCTGTCTGAATTGAGCCTTGGTATCACCCGCCGAACCACTGAGTTGGGCCTGCATCAATTCAGCTGCAGAAGTTCTGATACTATAGATTGCTGTCAGGTTAAGTGACGCTTGCATAGGTTCACCTTTCCAAATTACTGTACTGCTGGGGGCGAGCTCAAATCTCCTGTTGACCAACCCAAAAAGGTTCATTTCGTAATGCCCGTTATTCACCTCATACCTACCGGAAAGTGAAATGTCCCCATTAGGATTCATGATCATATTGAGGTCTGCTTCCCCTTGGATCCTCAGGTTATCATTGGTTCTTTCATCTACAACAAGGTTAAAAACAGTCTTGGGATCTACCTGCAAATTTGCTCTGATATCATATCCCTGGAATCCCTTGGTTTTCATATCCCCTTCTCTCTTGTATAAGATATCATATGGATCCTGATGGTTCACAAAAATCACCACACCGGTCCGCTCTACCAAGTCCAGTTGATCCTCGGGAACGATGAAAGTCACTTCTGTCCCTTCGTTCACCTTAAGCCTCATATTTACTATTGGGAGACTCATAAATCCCTTAACCTGTAAATCCAGGTCAACCGATGCCTTACCAAAAAACAGGTCACTGTCCCTTCTTGTGGAATTCATTATCTGAAAATTTTTGGTTTCCAGTTCTAGGTCAAATCCTACATCAGCCAGATTTTCTGTAATGATTTTCCCATTGACCAAAAAGGAATCCCCGCTTTCGTCTTTGATTGTGAAATTATCGAAGTAAACCCCATCATTATCCAATTTGATCTTTTCATCAGGAAAAGTAAAAGAAGAATTGAGTTCACCAACCAACATTCCTACTTCATTAAAACCAATTTGCCCTTCATAAATGGGTTCCTGTATAGACCCTCCCATTTTTACATTGGCAGAAATAAAGCCCTTGGTTTCTCTGATGGCGCTGTCAGAGACGATCTCCAAAAGTGACATTTGGAGGGAATTGAGGTCAACGGCCAAATCCAGAGTGGTGCTGACCGAGTCTGCCATCAGGCCACCATTTATATCCAGGTCAACTTGACCTCCTTTCAAAGCAAGTTTGAAATCATACTCCTTGAGACTTAATGCATTGGCCTCAAGGTCCAGATTTCCTAGCGGTACTTTCACTACTTCCAGTTCACTGATACCTAGTCCTGCTATCAGTCCCAAAGCAGTAAATGGATTGACCGCAACAAATTCACCGTTGACAATTCCTTTGGCAATTGGGTCTTCGGGGTTTAAAAATCCAAAAAAGGTTTTTAGGCTGAAGTTTTTGAAAGCCACGCCCAAATGGTCTTCCTCCACTTCCGGAAAATCATTCTTCAACCCCATCGACTGGTCTTTGTAGGAAAAAACAAAATTCTCAAACTGGATAGAATTAGTGGCATACGTCACCAGATTGTCTTGTGGGATTTCCCAAGGTTCTTTATTAAACAATAGGTCTTCAGGCAATACATGGACCCTTACTGTATCTCCGTCATTGGTAATTTCGGATTTGAAATTGATGACTGTTTCCTTATTTTGCTCAGAGTTAAATCCAAGGTTGATTTTTTTATCCCGATAATCCGCATGCAAAATTGTTTTCCCCATACTCAATGGATCATACAAAAGCCTGTCAAATCCCATGTTGAAATCAAGGGAATTATCATCGCCATCTAATCCTAGATTAAATGTATCCAAACTTGCATTGAGGTAAAGTAAGTGTGTCATTTGGATATTTGTATGTATTTCTTGTTCTGACGAATTAAAACCAAACGAGAAAAGAAGGGTGTCCATTTCTTCAATATCTGCCAAAAGGAGCTTATCTATAAAGGGGGTAGAATGAAATCTGAACTTAGATTCAGCTACCACATCAAACACCTGAAGGCTGTCGGAATCACCGGCTATTACTTGGTTGAAATAATTCTCCAAAGAAGCAGTAAGGTTAGAAATGGAATTATTGACCGTAAAATATCCCTTTAAAAAATCTGATTCTACCTTCAATTCTGACAAGTCATCGGATAACCTTGAATCAATATTGACATTCCCTAAGGGAAATGTTTTCCCTTCCAATTCAAAAATCCCTTCAGATAATTTTACCTCTGCTGTCAGATCATTGGCTTCCCCTTCCAAATTTCCTGTCATCATAAATTTTGTCCGGATATCCTGTTTGGTAAGTCCCAAGACTTGCGTGTTGAGATTCCTTAAATCCAAGACAAAATTTAATTGTTGGGTAACGGTATCAATCCTGAAATTCGAGGTTAAATCAAAATCAATGAATTCTTTAACCAAACCCATCTCTAATGTGGCAAATGTATCCTTAGCGGAAACCTGCATCCGCAGTTCCGACAAATCCAATTCCGCCCATCCCAATTCGCTGAAATCAACTTTCATCAAACCTTCCATGTCATATAATCCTGAACCTTGGCCTTCGATATTGGACACTAGGCTGATCGGCTGCAGATCGGGCAAGTCAAGGATTTTTCCCAAATCAAGATCCTGAACTTCCAAATCCGATTTTAAGTTGTAAAGCCCATCTTCTTTGATGGTTCCGTCAAAAACAATATTTCCATCGCTTGTATCCAGAAATAAATTTGCCATCAAATCCTCAAGACTCCCATTTGCGGTTGCGGTCAATTTGATGTCCTCAGGCAAGTTATAAGCATTTGGTTCCAAAAAAGCCTCAACAACCCTTCCTTTGGTCTGGAAAATAAGTTCAGGTATCGCCAACCTCATTTTGTTAATTTCTGTTGGATTTACAATCCGGGCCGACCTGATTTTCAGACTGGTGTTTTGCCCATAGCTTAGGTCAAAACTTGGGATAGAAATGTTTGTCATGCTTCCGGATATACTCCCTTTTGCTTTCAGTCCGTTTTTATTTAGTTCTCTAAAATAAGCTTCGCCCGCCAGTTCCGGTACAAAATAAAGGGCTTCGGAAGCATCAGTCGTTAATTGCTGAAGACGGAAATCAAAATCCACATTTTCTGGATTGTTGATAAACCCATCCATGCTTTTGTAAGAAACCAAAAAGTCACCTCTGAGGACCGATTTAGCAGTTTTTGCATCAAAATTTCCGATTTTTATACCTTTGTCATCGGCTTCCAATTTGGCTTCCAGTTTTTCGATGGTTAATCCACTTCCTTCTTTGAATGACAACAAGTCAATGACAGCTTTGGCCTGTTGTTCTTTCAACAATAGGCTGTGGGTTTCAAAATCAAGGGCGGTCAGGCTGATGGCATCAGGATTGAAAACACCTTTTTGCACTTTTCCTTCCCCTGCAAAATAATTGATTTCATCATTTTCTAATTTGATGGAGCCAACCTCTACCCACCATTCGGGCCATGTAAAGGGAACTTGTTCTTGGCTGGTTTTTACGCTTTGGATTTCCTGAGCAGGGCTTAATCTTAGGTCTATTTTGGAATCAGACAAGGCCATGGATTTCACCAAGATCTTGTTTTCTTCGAGGTTGGCCTCGGGAAGGGAAAGGAAAAAATCACCTATGTCCATGGTGAACGAAATGCCATCCGGAATAGAAGTATATTCAATTTTGCTGTTTTGGATTTCAACTTTGTCCAAAGCCAATAAGGGCAAAGGCGAAGTATTCAGTGTATCAATATCCTCAGAAGGTGGAAACGCGTGTGTCTGACGATAGACAATATCAGCACCTGAAAGGAGGAATTCTTCTATTCCGAATTCCATTTTGCTCAGATCGAATCTGTCCGATTCTATACTTATTTCCTTGCAGGTGGCAGCGACATTCATACCCAAAACCTGATCCTCATACTTCAATCTGATATTTTTGAGGTCAATCGGCCCAAAAGACAAATCAGGAAATGGGGCGACACTATCAGGCTGATCGACTACAACTGTGGTGTCAACCTGTGTAATAAATGCGTCAATCAAAAAACCAAAATTAAAATCCCCAGTAACCGAATCCCTTTTGATATTGGCGACTAATCCGTCCCATTCGAGTTTAGAAATATTGATTTCACCTTTTCTTATGAGCGGCAAAAAGGCAATTCCCGTTTCGAGATCGTTGGAATAGACTAAAGTATCTCCCTGCAAATCCTCCAGATAAAGTCCTTGAACAAAAATATTTCCGCCAAAAGTCACGAAGAGTTTTTCTATAGCAACTTCAGTCCCTGTGCGTTTGGAGACATATGATGTGGCTTTTTGGATAATGATGTTTTGACCCCAAGGACTTCTTATAAAAAAGAAAATCCCTACCAGCAAAAGCAAAATTACAGCTAATGTGATACCTAAAGCTTTGAAAAATATCCGGACAAACTTTTTGATGGGCTTTGGATTTTTTTGTTTTGGCTAAACCCAAATATACGGTTTATACCATTTTCCAAAGGAAAAATTATGCCAATTGTAATTTTTAAAAACCAAAAAAGGGATGAAGAAACCATCACCTGAATGTTA
>JBBRFK010000192.1:0-7959 GCA_038224435.1 Cytophagales bacterium
GGGGTTACACCCGGGAGAGTAGGCCGCCGCCACATTATTTGATCCCTTCAGGAACCTGAAGGGATTTTTGCATTACAGCCCGGCTGACCACAGACCATTCTAAGAACCACAAAGGAAAAACAGAAGACAATGTAGCCGGAAAGGGTATGTTTTCGTCTTTACCATCCAAAGTATCCTTTAAAGCCTGCAAGCCATTTTACGAACCACAAAGAAAGAACAGAATACAAAGAGGCGGGTGTAGGTTAACCACAGATCATTCTAAGAACCAAAAAGGAACAAGAGAAGACAAAGTAGCCGGAAGTGTTATGTTTTTTGCCTTTACCATCCAAGGTATGTTCTAAACCCACGGGTCATTTTACGAACCACAAAGGAACAAAAGAAGGCAAAGTAGCCGGAAGTGTTATATCTTTTGCCTTTAACATACAAAGTGTCTTTCAAAGCCCACCGGTCATTTTACGAACCACAAAGGAACAAAAGAAGGCAAAGTAGCCGGAAGTGTTATATCTTTTGCCTTTTAACATACAAAGTGTCTTTCTAAACCCACGGGTCATTTTACGAACCACAAAGAAACAACAGAGGACAATGTAGCCGGAAGTGTTTTGTTTTTTGCCTTTACCATCCAAAGTGTCTTTCAAAGCCTGCAAGTCATTTTGAAAACCACAAAGAAACAACAGAGGACAAAGTAGCCGGAACGGGCATGTTTTTATCTTTACCATCCAAGGTATCCTTTAAAGCATGCAAGTCATTTTGCAAACCACAAAGGAACAAAAGGAAGACAGAGTAGAGGTAGCAGGTTTATATGCCTGTCCTTATAAACCTTTTACCGAAAGAGATTGATTTTTCAAACTTACTGCTATCGAAGGATTGATACATGATTCCTTCATTAGTAATAAGGAGTTTCTCAAGACACTTCTGCTTCACCACTTTACAAAAACAGAAAAGGGATCTGATCTGAAAAGTTTTGTGCCAATTGATTTTCAGCAAAAAAATTAAAACCGAAAATTGAAAATTGACAGATAGATTTGGTGTATGATCTTACCCAATGTTCCTACTTATGCAACCCTCCCAAATGATTTGCCACCATTTTCAAAGTCCCGTAATCATATTTGGAAGGGAATTCTTGTCTGACTAGGACAATGTCACCATTTTTGGACTTGATCAGATCGCTGATTTCCTGAATTTCTTTTTCGCCCATATGTGCATGGATAGAGACCTTACCTTCGGCGATCCCTCTTGCCAAATGTCCCCGGATAGTTGATTCGGCTAATCCCCGTTCAAAAGCAATATCTGCAATTGATTTTCCTGATTGGCTTAGTTCATAGGTGATTTCGTAGGTTTCCCCTTTTTCCATTTTGAGTTTTGCTTCACCCTTTTCTTTTTTCTTTTTACCGGTTTTGTTGGAGGCGAACTTTGGATTGTCCTTGGCAGCCTGTTTGGCATCTTGGGCCAAAGAAAGCCGAAGATGGATAAGTTCTTGGGTTACCTTGTCCATTTTCCCGATTTCCTCTCCATTGAAAATGGCAGGAACGAGAAAGGTTACTTTTTTGACTTCAGTCAGTTTCTTGAAAACCATCAACTCAATCTCAGAGATTCCTTCAAGATAGCTTTTGCTTCTTGTAAACCGTTCTACCTCTCCGGCATGGACCAATAGCTTTTTAAGGCTTTCCTGCAATAATTTTGCATAATATTGACTTCCTTTTTCCAGCCTTTCAAGTAGCTTTTCTTCCTCATTGGTTTGAAGGATGTGAAGCAATTGTCTTTGAAATTTATAGGTGTTTTCACCTTCCAGTTGGATTCCTTCGTAGATCATCGGAACTGCTTTTTGCATTTCCATATCTTCAAATTCCATGCTACCACCAAAGTCTTTGGTAAATGCAGTGAAGGATTGGATGATTTCCCCAAAATCAAATGTGCTTTCCAAAAGCTTGGCCATGTACTTCTTCTGGTGGATAGTAAGTAAACGTTCCAATGGTTCCTGATCCTGGGTGGTCTGCGTAAAATTGACGACATCCCTATCGCTGTTGATGACATGGGGTTGGATGCGGGTACGCAAAGTCAACCCATCAAGTCCCCGAAGTCGGCTCAAAGCCACATAAACCTGTCCTGGTGCAAAGGCTTGTCCGACATCGATGATGGCTTTGTCAAAAGTCAATCCTTGGCTTTTGTGTACAGTCACGGCCCAGGCAAGTTTGATGGGATACTGCTCAAAAGTGCCGATTGTATCCTCCACCAATTCCTTGGTTTCCTCGTTGATTGCGTATTTTTTATTTTCCCAGACCTCTTTTCGCAGCTTGTAATCTACTTTGCTGTCAGCCAAACGAACAGTAATCCCATCCCCATCGATGGTTTTGACGGTCGCCATTTTTCCGTTGAAATATTCAGAAAAACCGCTTGTATCGTTCTTGATAAACATAATCTGTGCTCCTTCCTTCAGTTCTAGGGTCTTCGGGATGGGGTAGAGACTGTCGGGAAAATCTTTTTCAATTGTCGCTTCAAAAGTATGCGATTTACTTTTCAGCGCGGTGAGTTCCTTTTGGTTGTGTTCTTCAGCTTTGTAATTGTGTGTGGTAATGGTGATCGTATCTGTGAGGTTTTTGATTTCCTCCTCGGTTTTGTAAAAGGTATTCAAAAAAGCGATGTCAGCTGCGGTGGCTTCATTGTCGCGGAGATGGTTGAGGATGGCGATGAATTTTTCATCCTTCTGACGGAAGATCTTATCCAATTCCAAATACACCATTCCGGATTGGCGGATAGCATGGGCCTCAAAAAAGTGCATGCTTTTGTAAAATCGGTTTAGGACCTGCCATTCGTGGTCCTTCACAATGGGCGGCAACTGGTACAAATCCCCAATCATGAGCACCTGTACGCCCCCAAATGGTTCGTCAAAATTTCTTTTGACACTCCGCATCCGGTAATCTATCGCATCAAGAATATCTGCCCTCAGCATACTGACTTCATCGATGATGAGCAAGTCCACCGCTTTCAGTACTTTTTTTCTTGCCATATTCAAGCTATGTCTCCTACCCAGAGTGAACTGGGTGAAAAAATTACCGCTGTTACTGAAATTGCCTTCCGGTTCGCGAGTGGGCAGAAAGGTCCCGAAGGGAAGCAAAAACTGTGAATGGATCGTGACGCCTTTGGCATGTAAGGCCGCAATTCCCGTAGGCGCAAGAACAACAAAACGCTTGTGGGTAAGGTCAGCGAGCTTTCTCAAGAAAGTGGTTTTTCCAGTTCCTGCCTTGCCTGTCAAAAAAATAGGGCTATTGGTGCTGTTTACAAAGTGAGCAGCCAACTCCAACCTGTCTGTAATCTGAGTTTCCATAATGCTAAAAATAAGTACAAAAAATCAAGAGGTCTCGGGAATAAACGTTTAAGTTCGCAAAGTTTTTAAAAAAATGTAACTTTGCTCCCGGTAGATAGTTGTCATACTAACTATTGAAACACTAATTAAATTCAAATAGTCATAAACCGATTTGGTCTGCCATATATCCTTTTCAAGTTTGAAGATTAAATGGTGTTAGAGATAATGATTGATTGTCAAAAGATGACATCCACAAATGGAAAAATCATCAAGTGACCAAATTAAAATAGATCAAAAAGCAATGTCAAAAAGCATATTGGTAACAGGAGGAACAAAAGGAATCGGCCGCGCCATCATTGAGAGATTTGGGGCAGAAGGTTTTGATGTATTTACCTGTGCGCGTCAAAAAGGAGATTTGGAGGATTTGAAATCTGATTTCGAATCCAAATATCCAACTCAAAATATCCAAATTTTTCCTGCGGATATGTCCAAAAAAGAAGAAGTGCAGGCATTTTCGGAAGCAGTCAAAGTAGATGGAATACCGAATGTCATCGTGAACAATACAGGAGTTTTTTATCCCGGATCGATACATTCCGAACCTGAAGGGAATTTTGAAAAGATGATGCATACCAATCTTTTCTCAGCTTATTACCTCACAAGGGCATTTACTGCAGAAATGATTGCAAGAAAATCAGGTCACATCTTTTCGATCGGTTCTATTGCCGGGCTGACTGCATATGCCAATGGAGGAAGCTATGCGATTTCCAAATGGGCGATGTTGGGATTTACAAAATGCCTGAGAGAAGAATTGAAAGATTTTAATATCAAAGTGACCTCAGTATTACCGGGTGCTACCTATACCGCAAGTTGGGCAGGAGTGGATATTCCTGAGGAGCGGTTTATGAAATCAGCCGATATTGCCGAATCAGTATGGGGGGCATACAACCTCTCACCCTATTCTGTTGTTGAGGAAATAGTGATCAGACCCCAATTAGGAGACTTATGAGCGGTATGGAAACCAAAACATTGTTGGAAAAAATCAAGTATTGCAATAGCCTGACGGAATATTCCCGGAGGAAAACCATCCCTGTCAAAGTTGGAGATGTGATCATCGGGGGAGATAATCCCATAGTGATACAATCTATGACCACTGTGGATACGATGGACACCCTAGGTTCAGTGGAGCAAAGTATCCGAATGATCGAAAGCGGTAGTCAACTCATCCGAATCACAGCACCAAGTATAAAAGAGGCCGAAAACCTCCGAAATATCAAAAGCGAGCTATTGAAGCGGGGATACAATGCACCTTTGGTGGCAGACATCCATTTCACGCCTAATGCCGCCGAAATAGCTGCTAAAATCGTGGAAAAGGTCCGTATCAACCCGGGCAATTATGCAGACAAAAAGAAATTTGAAACCATAGAATATACCGATCAGAGCTATCAGGATGAATTGGACCGCATCAGGGAGCGCTTTCTTCCTTTGGTCAAAATCTGTAAGGAACATGGGACTGCCATGCGGATAGGAACCAATCATGGCTCTCTTTCTGACCGTATCATGAGCCGCTATGGCGATACGCCCCTTGGGATGGTAGAGTCGGCATTGGAATTTTTGAGGATCTGTGAGGATCAAAATTACCATGACATCGTGATTTCGATGAAATCTTCCAATACCCAAGTGATGGTACAGGCTTATCGGCTTTTGGCACATAAGCTGGACGAAGGAGGGTTTAAACCTTACCCCTTGCACTTGGGTGTAACAGAAGCAGGAGACGGGGAAGATGGGAGGATCAAGTCTGCGGTAGGTATCGGAACTTTGCTTGAAGATGGCTTGGGGGATACCGTGAGGGTATCTTTGACCGAAGATCCGGAGTTCGAAGCACCGGTTGCGCAGTCTTTGGTTGACAGGTATGCTCAAAGACCGGGTCATGATCCAATCGAGGAAATCCACTATTTTCCGATCACTCCTTTTGAACATAATAAAAGAGATACAATTGAAGTCTTCAATTTTGGAGGAAGCAATGTTCCAAGGGTAATAGCGGATATTTCTGTTGTCCAAAACATGACTGAAAAGGAAATGAAGCATATTGGTCATTTCTATTTGCCTGAATTGGACAAGTGGAAGATGAATGACCAAGGTGCGGATTACGTGTTTTCAGGTGCCAATCCAATTCCTTTTATGTTGCCAAATGGGATGAAGGAAATCCAATATTTCAGCCATTGGAAGCAATCCGATGATCAGGCCAACAAATTTCCTGCATTCACTTTAGAAGAATTTAAAAATTCGGATCAATTCCATTATGGTCTGAATTTCCTTATGCTTTCGGATTTGGATGTAAAGGAAGCCTTGCCATATCTGGAAGGGAGAAAAGATGTAGTGGTCCTACTGCAAAGTGACAACGCCCATAAAATGGCAGCACTGCGTCGGGCATTTATTACCTTGATGGAAAACCATTGCCTATCTCCGGTTGTTGTGCAGGTAAATTATCCTGTCCAAGATCAGGATAAAACCACACTATATGCTGCGACGGATGTCGGTGGATTGTTGGTGGACGGATTGGGGGAAGGTATCATGTTGGGCTTAGGCGCATATGAAGCTAAAGAAAGAGCAAGTTTGTTTGATCAAATCAAATTGCACAATTCAGTAGGTTTTGGGGTTCTTCAGGCTGCCCGAACAAGGATGTCCAAGACCGAGTACATTTCCTGTCCATCATGCGGCAGAACTTTATTCGACCTTCAGGAAACTACCGCAATGATCAGGAAAAGAACCGATCACCTCAAAGGTGTGAAAATCGGTATCATGGGATGCATCGTCAATGGACCGGGTGAAATGGCTGATGCAGACTTCGGTTATGTAGGTTCGGGCAAAGGAAAAATTACGCTTTACAAAGGCAAAGAAGTAGTCAAAAAATCCGTTCCTTCTGAAAGGGCTGTGGACGAACTAATCGAAATCATCCGAAAAGACGGGATGTGGATTGAGCCGGAGGTTTGATTCAGTAGGCAGTCACAGTTTTCAGTAGACAGTTACAGTATTCAGTTGTAAAACAGTGATCAGTTTACTCGATGCATTAGATTACTCAGTTACAATTAGAAATTTTCGCAATAGTGAAGGGAAAAGCTTAAATATTATGGGTTCATGGTTAAATAATAGCAAGTTGTCGACATCGGTCATCCGACTTCCTTCTTCTGACTTCTGTCTCAAACTAACTCAATTACCAAATTTTAAATTTCATCAACATGTCAAATAGCAGATTAAAAGAATTTTTCAAGCTTGGGGAAATGGGTCATTATTTTATCCGGGTTTTTCAAAAACCTGATCCCAACAAACCGACAAATTTCAATCTCAGGATGATGCACGGCATCAATAAGATTTCCATTCTGATATTTTTAGGAGCCTTAGTCTTTTACATTGCGAAGCGGGTATTTTAAGTACCTTATTTGAAGCATTTTACTTTTTGGCTGACAAACGAAATAATAATTTTTTAAACCTTCAAAGATGCTTCACATTGCCCGGCATGAAGGAGTAGGCTGAACAAATCCTGCCCATTTCAAACATTTTTAGGCTTTTTGGATATATTTGTTTTATGACTATTACCTTTTTCCGGGAATATTGCTTGTCCAAACCCGGTACTTCCGAAGATACCCCTTTTGATGAAAATACGCTTTGCTTCAAAGTAGGAGGGAAGATTTTTGCCATCATCGATATTGAACTTTTTGAAAGTGTCAACCTCAAATGTGAACCCGAAAGGGCGGCTGAACTCAGGGAACGATATTCCGGAATAGTCCCTGGATACCACATGAATAAGAACCACTGGAATACGGTGATGTTTGATGGAACAGTTTCAGACAAATTGGTTTTGGAGTTGGTGGATCATTCCTATGAGTTGATTTTGAATAGCCTACCAAAGAAAACAAGAGAAAGCATCCTGTCGTCATGAGTTACCTCAAAATTGATTCCATCCAAAAAAGCTTTCAAGTGGGACTTCCTGTCATCAGAAACTTTTCCTTAGAAATCCCAAAAGGCCAGATCATTTCCCTGGTGGGAGAAAGCGGTTCGGGCAAGAGCACATTGCTTAGGATCATTGCAGGATTGGAAAGCAGGAATGAAGGAGAGGTATTTTTAAACGGTGTCCGTATCCAAAATCCCAAAGAGCAGCTTGTGCCGGGGATTGATGAAATCCAGTTGGTCTATCAGGATTATCACCTTTATCCCAAATCCACAGTAGAAGAAAATATCTTGAGACCATTGTTGCTTTTTGACAAAAAATATAAGGAATACAGATTGGAAATGCTTTTAGATCTATTGGGATTGAACGCATTCAGAGACAAATTGCCAAGACAACTTTCAGGAGGTCAGCAGCAGAAAGTCGCAATCGGAAGGGCGTTGAGTGTGGAACCACAGGTATTGTTATTGGATGAACCGTTTTCAAGTTTGGATACCATACAGCGGCGTGAACTGATCGGTGAATTGAAATCCATGTTTAAAAATCTCGGTGTGACAGTGCTTTTTGTGACCCATGACCTTGACGATGCTTTGCAGATGACCAATGACCTGGTCATCATGCAAAAAGGGAGACTTATCCAAAAAGGGCATCCCGAGGAGATTTTTTCCAAACCAAAAAACCTGTACGCTGCCAAGCTTTTCAGCGAATTGAATCC
>JBBRFK010000193.1:0-7945 GCA_038224435.1 Cytophagales bacterium
AGCGATACCCAAGTTTCCTAAAACCATCACTTCTTCAGAGTCTCTTTCAGCGTTATCATACCTTACTTCTGCCCAAGGCTTCAAAGCAAATCCGTCGTCGTTTGGATATTCGGCATCTCCTCCGACAAAATAAGCCAAAGCACCTTTTTTGGTTTTTCTAAATACTTGATCTCCGGTCGTCAAGGTCGGTTTGAAAAATACCCTTCCGCCTTCATAGTCATAGACATCAGTCAATATTTGTTCTGCAAAAGCATTATAATCTCCTCCTTTGCAATGCAATCTTCCGAACTCTACCAACGCATCACACCAACCTTGTCGGGCAGCGTTGATTTCAGGTCCCGTCAAAGTCGGTACAGTTACCTCTTCTACCTTCACTTATACCATTGTTTCCGGCTGTGGAATACAAGCCGAGAAAGCAAACATTACGCCCAATGATTTTGCAATCATCAAACTGTTTTTTATTTTTGTTTAAGGATTTGATTAATATTTAACTTCCAAAGGTGTTAAGAATGGAGATTGAGTGGGTTGGAAGAAAAAAACAGGGGAATTTAACTTGAAAACATTTTTGGGGTCATAATTGATTTTTTTCACTTATTGTTGTGATAGAATGTCTTTCAAATTAAAAGAGACTTTGGATTGCCAGAAATAGTTTTGAAAAGATTTAATAGCACAAAAGCAAGTATAATTTATTTCACTTAAATCTTTTTGACATTTAATATTGGAATAAATTTTACCTGTTTCAGGTACTTGATTTCCGAACCATTCATTTGTTGGTACCCTATGTCACAATTTTGAATTTTTTTTTGGGTCAATTTTGAATCGTATATTTAGGCCTAAATTTTAATAAATCAGTTTTTATAATTAAAAAGCCGTGTTTAGAAAAAAAATTGTAATAGGGTTGATTGCAGGCATTTTGCTCAGCTTGGGTTTCCTATATTTTACAAATACAGGGAGGAACATCAAGCGCAGAATCCGAATGGAACTGATTGGTATGAACTTGGTAGAATCGAAAAAGAAACCAAAAGAGATTTCAGAAACAATTCCATTTGATTTTGAAGGCACTCTTTTGGATTTTGCCGGAAACAAAGTAGACTTGAAAGATTTCAAGGGAAAGACACTTTTTATAAACGTTTGGGCATCTTGGTGTGGACCTTGCAGAATTGAAATGCCATACATTCAAAGCCTTTATGACAAAGTCAAAACACAACCCAACCTAGAATTCATGCTGATTGCGATAGACAAGGATTTTGAAAAAAGCAAAAGTTATATCAATGATAAGGGTTTCACGCTTCCTGTATACCACGCTGACAAGGGACTCAATGGATTCCTGACTACCCAGATAATCCCGCTGACAGTGATTGTCAATCAAGAGGGCACAGTAGTGTATTACCTCAATGGGACCAATAACTTTGACAATGACGACTTCAGGGAGCTTTTGATATCTACCGCATTGACGTCAAAATAATTTTCTTTGTTTTAATACACACAAATCAACAATGAAATTCGACTGGAAAAAAGAGTTGAAAAGCTGGGGATTGATACTTTCGGTTTTCGCATTTTTATATTTTACAGGGCTGATTACACCGATTATGGGTGGACTGCAATCGCTGCTTTTGGCCACCGGCATCAAAAAACCAAAAATCACTTTGGTCAACAAAGAAACCCAGACTTTTGACTACAGCGGAAGGTTTGTCGATATGGAAGGCAAACCGGTAAACTTGTCTGACTTTAAGGGTAAAACCGTATTTATCAACCTTTGGGCCACTTGGTGTCCACCATGCCGGGCCGAAATGCCCCATATAGAAGACATGTATCAAAAAGTCAAAGACACCGAAAACCTGGAGTTTCTGATGATTGCTTTGGACAAAGAATTTGAGAAAAGCAAGAAATTCATTGATGACAAAGAATTCACTTTTCCCGTAGTCCATGCAAGCTATGGGCTGAACCAATCCCTCCAAAGCGAATCTATCCCGACCACCTTGGTAGTCAATCCAAGTGGTGAAATCATCTTTTATCAGGAGGGCATGAGCAACTTCGATACGGAGGAATTTAGGAATTTTTTAATCAGAAGAAATTAATCCTTTGTTTGACAGCCACTTGATACTTCAAAAACGAGAGTTAAAAACTATATAATTAACCTTTCGTATACAGGTTTATTGTTCATCCGTAAACCAAACATCTATGAAGAAACTATCAATTGCCTTTCTCTTGTTTATTGCTGTCATCACCCAATCAGCCGCCCAAGAATCCACAGAAAAAACCGTTTTTGATTATGCTGAAACCAAGCATGAATTTTCATTGGATATTGCTCCGATAATCTTTGGTAGCTATCCCTCTAATCTGCTGTACCGGCAGCACTATGTCAGCAAAAACGGCAAGAACGTAGCACTGCGACTAGGTGCTGTAATCAATGCGGATTTTGTTTCGACCAAAAATAATAATGGAAATCAAAATGATTTGAATAGAAACAATCAGGGAATCAACCTCTTTGTGGGTAAAGAATGGCAAAAAACTTTCCATAAAAGAATCATAGGGTATTACGGCCTTGACTTTGGTGCGGGATTTGGCCGCAACGAGATCAGCGATCCAAACCAAAGCAACAATTCTATCAACAGTTCTTCTTTCAACTTAAACTCAACAGGATTTCTCGGAATGCGGTACCATTTTTCGAAGCATTTCTCTGTGTCGGCTGAGACCTCAGCGGCTTTAAACTTCAGTTCCGGAACAAACAAAATCGGAAGTCCGGGAGCTCCTACGAACGATCAGAATTTTAGCAGTTTTGGCTTATCCACGTCACCCTTAAGATCGATTCGATTTGCTTTCCACTTCTGATATTTTTACTTATCTATCTCAATTTTCAACTTATTAAAAAAGACTTCTTTTGGATAAAGGTTAAATTCATGCATTTGAATGTTAATCTCCAACCAATAGGAAGTCTTTTTTTTTGAAAGAAATGGTACAAATCTTATACTCCCAAAGGACACCTTATGCTTGACACTATCTTGATTAGCGGAAGATAAGCCAAAATAGACGCTGCCTGCATCCCCCGCGAATCAGACAAATCCTTATGATATTTCATTTTTTGACCAAAAAAAAAGAAGTCGAATGCTATATTGCATCTTGTATGAGTTAAACCTCTATTTTTGAAATATGCTTCAAATATTGCGGATACTAAGTATTTTAATTGTTTTGGCAGGATTGATTCCTTTTATCAGGAAGGATAATTGGACTATCAGGATTTTTGACTATCCCAGATTTCAGAAGTTACTTATCTGTGTTGCACTGATCATTCTTTGGCTCCAACAAAAAATTGAGATCGGTTTTAATTTTGATTCAATTATCATTTTTTCCTTAACTGGAATCGGCATTTACCTGATTTATGAGGTTTATCCATTCACAATTTTTGGTGGAAAGATGGTGGAATCTACCAAAAAAGACCAAAGTAATAGTCCCAAAATCACTGTTTTGGTCATGAATGTCCTTCAATTCAACAGAGAATTCCATAAAGTGACTTCATTGGTAAAAAAAGTTAACCCGGACGTTTTACTTCTTGTCGAAACAGACTCCAAATGGGAAAAAGGAATCCGGGAATTGGAAAAGGAATATTACTATTCGATCAAAAAGCCGCTGGAAAACACCTATGGCATGCTTTTCTATTCAAAACTCAAGGTTATCTCTTCCCAAATCCACTTTTTGATCGACCCTGAAATTCCCTCCATGGAAATTGAAGTGGAGCTATACAAAGGCCATATTGTAAAAATCTATGCCATTCACCCTGCACCACCCATTCCAGGCGAAAACCCAAAAAGCACCGATAGAGATGCAGAGATACTTTTGGTGGGTAAGAAGGCAAAAGAGTATGATAAACCTGCATTGGTAATGGGTGACCTGAATGATGTTGGTTGGTCTTATACTTCTGAATTATTTTTGAAAACAAGCGGGCTTTTGGATCCAAGAAGAGGAAGGGGAATGTACAGTACTTTTCATGCAAAATATTTCTTTTTGAGGTGGCCTTTGGATCATATTTTTGTAAGCAAACATTTTACACTTGACAAAATTATTGTTGAAAAATCCATCGGTTCGGACCATTTTCCGATCAGTGGAAAATTTACACTCCAACCGGATAACCAGAACGAAAAACTTTCTTCGGATAAGGAATCAGAAATTGAAGCCTCAAAAAAAATCCAGAATGGAAAGGATTCATGAGACAAAAGTATTTTGAATTGGTCCCCTCATAAGATTAGGGTTTGTCTATTGGATGCTTTTTCCAGATTTGTAGCCAAAAAAAAATCCCTTCGGACTTTAAATCAGAAAGGATTTTTTAATTGATGGTTTTAGACTTTAATCATTTTCGGCTGCTTTAGCTTCAGCTTTGGCTTTTTTCTTAAAACCTCTTCTAAAAGGCCAGGTGTATTCCAATGCTTCCAATCCTCTGTTCAGGTTCAAAGTAGAGCTATCGACATTGACCATCGTGCTTTTGAGGTTTTTCGCAAATTCGGGGTCGTTCAAAAGCATTCCCACAGCATTATCCTTGTCATCGAGTTTTTCGGAAACCTTATTCAGGTTATCTGTCAAAATTTTTGTGTTCTCTGCTGTTGTTTGCAATTCTCCCACGGTAGCTTTGAGGTTAGCAAATGTTTCTTTATCATTTGTAATATCATAGAGTAAAGTGCCTTTTTGGTTTAGGCTGGAGGAAAACTTATTGAGGTCGCCCATCATCCTATCGCTTTTTGCTGAAGCAGCTTCAAGGTTGAAGAGGGTATTTTTAAAATTCTCAGCGATGACGCTATCCGTCATCACAGCCCCAACGATGCCTTTTCCTTCAGCGATTTTGGTGGTGAGGACTTTTAGATTTTCTGTAATGGTTACCAGGTTTTTGTTATTTTCCTGCAGGGTTGCCATCATTTTGTCTGTATCGAGCGGCATCTCAGCCGTCAGCCTATCCCCATCTTCCACCGGCGGTGCACTGGTGGTTCCTCCGTAGATCACGATGATTTTGTTACCGATCAGACCATCGGAACCAATAGTTGCTTTGGAATCTTTGCGGATATAGTCTTTGACTTTATCTTCGACGCTCATCACGATTTCTACCTGGGATTCTCCATAAAAATTGATCTTCCTGACAGTTCCTATTTTGACACCCGAAAACCAGACATTATTTCCTTCCTGCAATCCTCCGATATCGTCAAAAACCGCATTCAGCTTAATGCTTCTCACAAATTTTTTCTGCTGTCCTCCCATGGTAAGGATCCCTGCTATAAAGATGATGATCCCGATCAGGACAAATACGCCAACGATCACGGATTTCTTATTGTCATTTCTCATTATCTGATAAAATTATAGTCGTAAAATGATTTCACTTGTTCGTCGGTGGCTTCTTCAAAAACCTTCTCAAAAGTTCCAACTGCTTTAAAATGGCCTTTGATTAATACCGCCATTCTGTCCCCTGTCTGTTTTGCGCAGGTGAGGTCGTGTGTGATCACAATCGATGAGGTTTTATACCTTTCCCTCACTTCATTGATCAGGTTGTTGATTTCGATACATGTCACAGGATCCAACCCTGCGGTAGGCTCATCATATAGCATGATCTCCGGGTTGAGGATGAGCGTCCTTGCGATACCGATCCTTTTCTTCTGTCCACCCGAAAGTTCTGATGGCATCTGATTGATGGTATTTGGTAAGGCTACTGAATCCAACAGGTCTTCTACTTTAAAGTTGATTTCTTTTCTGGTCAGGTTCTTAATATTTCTGATCAGGGGAAATTCAAGGTTTTCCCTCACCGTCATGCTATCATACAAAGCTGAGGCCTGAAATGAAAACCCAATCCTCAACCGAAGTTTATTCAATTCTTTTAGCGTAAGGCCTTTGGTATCTATCCCTAATATTTTTATCGTACCCTCGTCCTGCTTGAGCAATCCCACCATCAGTTTGATCAATACAGACTTTCCACTCCCTGATTTTCCGAGGACAACCAGATTTTCCCCCTTATACAAATCCAGGTCTACATTTCTGAGGACGCGGTTTTCGCCAAAAGATTTGATCAAGCCTCTGATCTCTACAACTTTTTCCCGCTCGTTATGCATATCGGATGGCATTTACTATTTGCATGATTATAAGCTCTTCCACAAAAATCAAAAACATGGACATGACTACTGCCGAGTTGGCTGCCTGTCCAACCCCTTCGGTTCCTCTTGATGAATTGTATCCTTTATAACATCCCACAATACCTATCGTAAAGCCAAAAACCACGGACTTGATCACCGAGGAGAATATATCCAAAAAGGAAACAGCCTCAAATACCTGAACAAAGAAAGTAGACAAACTGACGAGCTCATTGGCATTGACACTTGCAAAAGACCCCATCAAAGCGACAAAATCTGTGTACATGACCAATACCGGTATCATGAATGTTGCCGCTAAAGTCCGGGTGACCACAAGGAATTTAAAAGGGTTTATCGCAGAAACTTCCATCGCATCGATTTGCTCAGTCACGTTCATAGACCCGATTTCAGCGCCTATGCTGGAACCCACTTTTCCTGACGCTATCAATGCAGTAACCAATGGACCCAAAGCCCTGACCACAGCTATGGAAATCAGGGACGGCAACCATGAGGTCGCTCCAAATTCCGCAAGGGATGGCCTGGACTGATTGGTAAATACGATTCCAATGATGAAGCCTGTCAAAGAAATCAATGGGAGAGACCGGTATCCGATTTCATAACATTGTCTCAAAACCTCTTTAAACTCATAGGGAGGAAACCAGACTTCCTTAAAAAACCTTTTGACAAAAGCAAAAGCCTTGGCCATGCCGGTAAAAAACTCATCCAGATTTTTGGATAAAACAGGTTTATCTACCTTTTTGATTTTTGACATAAACAGTTAAAATTCATTTCACTAATCTAAACAAATCCGATTGCTTCCTAAAATTTAGCTCCCAATATTTCGGTTAATACTTCATTGCTCAAAGGCTTGATCAAAAACCCCGATACCTGTGGATAGCCAAGACTTTTTTCAACATCCATAGGATCCATCGATGAAGTAAGCATTTTCACTTTGATATTTTTATTCATTTTATTGAGTTCTTCCAAAAAATCCCAACCCTGCATCTCGGGCATATTGACATCCAAAATCAAAAGATCAGTGTCATTGTCCTTTAGCCATCCCAACGCTTCAAAAGGATTTTCGAAAAACAAAAGATCGATTTCAGGTTTGATCCTTAATATATTTTTCCTATTGATCATATGCTGGATCTTGTCATCGTCCACAAAAATCAATTTGTTGATAGGCTTTGTCATTTCGTAAAAAGATTAATCTAAACAATCAACAATACAATCAAATTTTTTGTCCGAGAAACTTACGCCAATAAAGGTCTTTCAGATTTCGGAAAGAGTTCTAATCGTCTACAAATATAACACCATAATCAACTTTTTAGGGAAAGATTTTGATGAATTGAATTTTTAGATTTGTCTAATTTTTTTAGGGGTACCAAATTAAGCCAAGACTAAATATATCTTAAACTATTTAAATTCAATTGGTTATATCATTTTTATTAAACTGATTTTTTCAACCTCACGCACCCTTTTTTCGATGGATCATAAAATAAAAATTTGCTTTATTATTCTTGCACTCCGTAAGCTACCAGACTTTTCAACCCTTTGGGGAAAAGAAAAATACTGAAAAAAATCCCTTGATTTATTTTAATTACTTAACAAAATCATCCTGATTTCACGCACGAAACCATATCAAAACCCTCCCCCATTCTAAAAGGAAAATCCAAAATAACTCCGTTAACCCAAACCCAATCCCTATGAAAACTTATTTCCTCCTCGTTCTATTCACCATGACAATTGTAGTATTTCCTACCATTGCCCAAACCGAAACTTACGATCCTAAGCTCGCCATGAAACTGAAATCGGATGATATCGGCATGAAAAAATATGTGATG
>JBBRFK010000194.1:0-7863 GCA_038224435.1 Cytophagales bacterium
TGGACCCTTACAATAAGGCGATCGTAAATATTCTCTTTACTCAAAGTTATATCGTCACCAATCAAAACAGTCTATTGAAGCCTTTTGGACTTTCTCCTGAGCAATACAATGTGCTGAGGATTCTGAGAGGACAAAATGGAAATCCGATTACGGTATCTTCCATTCAGGATAGGATGCTTAACAAAATGTCCAATGCTTCGCGTTTGGTGGAGAAGCTCAAACAAAAGGGACTGGTCAATAGGGAAGAGTGCACCTTAGACAGAAGACAGGTTGACATCATGATCACCGACAAAGGTTTGGATTTACTCAAACAGCTCCACGTAGAAATCCTTAATCAAAATCAAAATTTAATCAAATTAGACAACGAGGAAGTCAATCAACTGAATCTGATGCTTGACAAACTGAGGGGCTAAAAAAATTTGAGCAAAATCATGTATATACATTTAATGTCTAGAATATTAAGTTGAAATTAATATTCCAATATTGAATGAACTGGACGAAAATTTATAACAAAACTAAACCAATAAATAATTAAAATTATCGAAATCATGAGCACAGCAACATTGACTTCAACAAAATGGAGTATTGACCCAACACATTCAGAAGTATCATTCAAAGTAAAACACTTGGTGATTTCTACCGTGACCGGTGATTTCAAATCATTTGAAGGTGGAGCTGAAAGTACTTCCGAGGATTTTCAGGGAGCAGAGATTTCTTTTGCAGCCTACATCGCTAGCATTGACACCAACCAATCTGACAGGGACAAACATTTAAAGTCTGCAGATTTCTTTGATGCTGAAAATTATCCCAAAATGTCTTTCAATAGTATGTTGGAAGGAAATTTGCTGAAAGGTGAATTGACCATCAAAGATATTACCAAGGAAGTTGAAATGACAGCAGATTTCGGTGGTGCTGTGCAAGATCCATATGGACAGACCAAAGCCGGATTTGAATTGGAAGGAAAAATCAGCCGGAAAGAATTTGGTCTGACTTGGAATGCAATAACCGAAGCCGGAAGTGTAGTAGTAAGCGACCAGGTCAGAATTTTAGCGAACATTCAGGTAGTAAAGCAGTAAATTACATGATGGTCATTGGTTATTGGGTTATTGCCATAAACCAATAACTGGATAACCATTAACCGATTACATTAAATTTCAACCTTAACAACCGATCGCCATGTCATCTCCACTGATCACAGGAATCCACCATATCACCGCAATCGCCGGTAATCCTCAAAAAAACCTGGATTTTTATACAGGAATATTGGGATTGAGATTGGTAAAAAAGACCATCAATTTTGATGCGCCGGACGTTTATCATTTCTATTTTGGGGACGAATTGGGTTCACCCGGGACGGTTTTCACCACTTTCCCATTTGAAGGAGCGAGAAAAGGAACCAAAGGAACTGGTGAGTTGACCTACACGGCGTTTTCTATTCCTGTGGTTTCTTTGGATTTCTGGATAGAAAGATTGGAAAAATTCAGAATCCCGATTTCCACACCTTTGACAAGATTTGGTGAAAAACTGATCCGGTTTGAAGACCACGATGGCATGGGTATTGAATTGATCGCCAATGACAAAGACAGTCGGAAAGGTTGGACTTATGGAAACATTCCTTTGCAATTTTCGATCAGGGGATTTTACGGGGCTACGTTAAACCTCAAAGCCAAGGAATTGACCGAAAAATTGCTGACCCAATTCATGGATTATCGGTTTATCGCTGAAGAAAACGGACGTTTCAGATATGGGACAAAAGGTGGACCCGGAGACATTGTGGATATTATCATTGATCCAAGTGGCAGGCATGGCGTGCAAAGTGCGGGAACTGTTCACCACATCGCATTCCGGACCGCCAATGTTAATAGCCAAAAAGAAATCCAAGAAATTTTAATGAGAAACGGTTTTCAGGTAACAGAGGTGAAGGATAGGAATTATTTCAAATCCATCTATTTCCGGGAACCTGGTGGCGTTTTGTTTGAGATTGCAACAGATGATCCTGGATTTGCGATTGATGAGGATGAAGCTCATTTGGGTGAATTGTTAAAATTGCCAGAGTGGATTGAGCCCCAAAGGGAAAAATTGGAAGCGAGATTGGCAAAAGTTGAACTGAGGACTGAACAATATGCCTGAGGTAATTTATTCCGGAAAGCCATTCGATGAAGCAACAAAAGTTGCGATCATGATCCACGGTAGGGGAGCAAGCGCAGAAAGTATTCTGGGTTTGAAGCAATATTTAAACTTGGATGAGTTTGTCCTCTTGGCACCGCAGGCAAAGGGCGGTTCTTGGTACCCGCATAGCTTTATGGCGCCGGATGCCAATAATGAACCTGCATTTTCCAATTCGATTCAGGTCATTGATGATATTGTCAAAAAGGTTTTTGAAAAAGGATTTACTTCCAGCCAAATCTACTTCCTCGGATTTTCCCAGGGTGCTTGTCTTTCTTTGGAATATGCTTCACAAAATGCCGAAAAGTATGGTGGTGTGATTGCATTTACCGGAGGATTGATCGGCGGGAACTTAAATCCCGCGAAGTATAAAGGTGATTTCCTAGGGACGCCTGTTTTTATCGGATCCGGTCACAAAGACGCGCATGTGCCTTTGGTAAGGATTGAGGCTTCTGCGGAATTAATGAAAAGCCTTGGGGCGAATGTAAAAACCCTGATTTTTCCTGATACGCAGCACACCATCCGTCAGGAAGAGATGGAATGGGTGAATGAGCATATATTGAAATAATTGAAACTAAACCAAAAATAAGCCTGACCTCATTATCAGGCTTTTTTTGTTAACCTGATTTTTTGAAAAACATATGAAATGCTTTTTTGTTGTTATTTATATTTGACGATGGCAAACCAATACTTAAATTTCCTCGAAGCGCTTTCCCAAAACAACCACAAATCCTGGATGGATGAGAACAAGGCATGGTACCTTGCCGTCAAGGAGGATTTTTTGAAGGATGTAGGGGAAATGTTGTCGGAAGTTTCCGTTTGGGAACCTGCATTGTCTTCTTTCAAAGCGAAGGACTGCGTCTTTAGACAAAATAGGGATGTGCGTTTCTCTGCAAACAAAGATCCTTACAAAACCAATTTTGCCGCTTATTTTTCTGTTGGAGGAAAAAAATCCCTAGGCCCTGGATATTATGTGCATGTCCAGCCTGGCAAAAGTTTTTTGGCTGGAGGAATCTGGATGCCAGAAGCTGAAAGCCTTAAAAAAATCCGACAGGAAATCGACTATTCCGGTAAGGAGTTGAATGCTGTTTTGAATGAACCAAAGTTTAAAAAAATTTTTTCAGGATTGGAGGGGGATAAACTCAAAACGACACCAAAAGGCTACGATCAGGATCATCCTTATATTGAATTGTTGAAGCAAAAAAGTTTTATTGTCTCCAATCCGATTTCTGATGGGGAGATTTCTTCGGGCGATTTCAAGAAAAAAGCAATCGGAGGCTTCAGGTTGATGAAGCCTTTTCATGATTTTTTATCCAAAGCTATTGATGAATCAGAAAGTGGTGACAGCTTGGTTTGATTATTGGAAATCGTTCCAGTCTATTTCATCAAATAGACCGGAAATTGTCCCAAATCCTATCATCAACAGTAATAGAACAAGCAATCCAAATCCCACAGCATACCAAATCAGTGTTGCTTTTGCCCAATTGGCTTTGTTGGGATTTCCCGTTTTGTCCACAGCCCATACGACGAGCATAATAAATCCAATTATAGGGATATTAGCTATCAGTATTGTCAAAAACCAATCGTTGGTTTTTACGGTTGGATGTTTGAATTCTGCATTATAGTCAAATTCCATTTTCTTCAGGGTTTTGGGAGGCAATCAGGTCATTTACTTCAAATGTATATTCACTGATGGCATAATTTTCAGTATTGAAAGGATCAGTTTGGATAAAAGAGATTTTGATGGTTTTGTAATCCTTGATTTTGGAGTATCCTTGGGAATAAAGTTCAGCGCATTTTCTGGCGACATTTTCTTCGCTGAATCTCATTTCAGCACTTTTGCCATTAAAAAGCCTCAAGTCTATCGTCCCTTGGCTTTCTCCATCGATGTATTCCTTTGAAACGTTGACTTCTACACTTTCAAATTCCCCCAAAGCCATTATTTCAGCGGATGGAATGTAGCCTTCTCCTGCAATTTTGCCGAATCCCCACATCATTCCTTTGACCAAAGTTTCCCCGTCGCAAGCGCAGGAACCGACGAACAATGAAATGACTAGTGAATAGATTGGAATAAATCTTCTCATTTTGCTGCTACTGCTTCTATTTCAATCAATAATTCCGGATTAGCCAGAGAATGCACGGCTATAGTAGATCGTGCCACTTTATTCGTGTTTTCTTCATTATTGAAAAACTCCCCATATGCTTTGAACCAAGCATCCCAATCTATTTTTCCGTCCTTATCAGGTGCAAGATAAACCCTGAGAAAGACCACATCTTCCATAGTAAAATCTGCTTCTCCGATAGTTTCTTTTATTTTCTCCAATGTCCCGATGCTTTGTTCGTAAGTGTTTCCATATCTGCCATAAGTACCGGGAACAGCATTCTCATCCTTTACATTTGCGACCAAGCCTGATGTATAAAAATATTCCTTGCCTTTTGGAATATACACCCCACGGAGAATGGCGGCGTCAGGCCGGTCATACCGGACAATATATTCCTTCTTTTCTTCAGCAGTTTCTTTTTTTTCTGTGGTAACCATACAAGATCCAAGAAAGGCAAATATTGATAGCATTAGAAGTGTTCTTTTCATCGCTTTAAGGTTTTAGGGAATTAAAAAGGCTTGTGTTACCAAGCCTCTTTTAAATGATTTAAGTTTTGATCTATTCTTCCGCTTCTGCCATTTCATTTTCTTTGATTTTGACACGAAGGATGAAATCGCTCAATACATTCATATAGTTGATAAATGCATCATATGGCGTATCGTAATGGCTGAAATAAGAATGTACATGGCCATCAGAAAAGAATTTGGTACACATGTAATAGAAATGATCTGAGGTTTGAAGGTAATTCCAGTCTCTTTGAATTTCTTCATCTTCGATGTTTTTGACCCTGGTTTCCATTTCATATAGCTTAGAAAAAGCCTCATTTTGGAGATCATTTCCCAACCAAGCTGTCAAATCCCTTTCCTCATCAGCCCACGAGATAGGCGTAGGTACATGTATTTTTGCAACAGGAGTCCCATTTTTCACCACCTCAGATGGTGTCGAGAAATCGAAATCTGTATTTCTAAGTACTGCACTTGGCAGCGCTTTCATAAATTCAAAAATACCTGTTTCTGCCCATTGGTGTTCTCCGAATGTTTCATAGTCCATAAAGAGGTTGACCACTTCCTGGTCTTTTGGCACCACATTGAGCCAAGTGACAAACTTTTCAGTAGTCAACGGGTAGTCTGGCCAAGTCTTGTTGCTGAATCTGAAAGCAATATCATCACTGAGTTGGAAGTTTTTAAGGAGTATCTTCAGGTTTGGGTCTATCGAGTTTTGGTACACAAAGTTTGGACTCTTCCATCCCAAAATGTGCTTGGCGCCTTCTGTCAGCATCCCTTCATAGCCCATTTCTGCCACCATTCCGCCTATTTTGTCAGAGTATATCAATTCTGTATTCCTAAAAATCTTTGGCGTGTAGCCATTGAAATGCCTCTTTATTTTTTCCGCATGCCTTCCGACCATTCTTGTGAATTCTCCTTTACTTTTCAATGAGCAAAGCGCATGTGCATCTGTTTCACTTAGGATTTCAACATGACCCGTGTCAACGAGTTTTTTGAAACTTTCCAATACGTCAGGCGCAAAGGCTTCAAACTGATCCAAGCAAACTCCTGATATTGAAAAAGCTACTTTGAACCTTCCCTGATGCATGTGGATGAGGTCTAGCAAAAGCGCATTCATTGGTAGGTAGCATTTTTGGGCTACTTTTCGGATGATACTTTTGTTGCTGTAATCGTCCCAATAATAATGGTCATCACCAATATCAAAAAAACGATAAGGCTTGATTCTTAACGGCTGGTGTACCTGAAAGTAAAAACAGATTGTTCTCATGGCTATTTTTTTAAGATCGTCTTTTCATATACTTTGACTAGTTTGGCGGCAACATGCTCCCACTTCAGTTTTTTCAATTCTTCGCTGCCTAATTCTCTGAACATTTTTGAGATACTTTCATAATGAAGCAATCCAAAAATAGCATCAGCCATGGCATCTACATCCCAAAAATCCACTTTGATGGCATTCACCAGTACTTCAGCAACCCCTGATTGCTTGGAGATGATGACAGGAGTATTGTGCCTCACAGCTTCAAGTGGAGCGATTCCGAATGGTTCTGATACGGACGGCATGACATAAACATCACTGATGGCATACATGTCATCTACATCTTTTCCTTTGAGGAATCCGGTGAAATGGAATTTTGTCCCCATGCCCAATTCAGCCACACGTTCCACCATTTTATTCAGAAGATCGCCATTTCCTGCCATAACAAATCTCACATTTGGATCCCGGTCAATTACCTTTTTTGCTGCTTCTACAAAGTACTCAGGGCCTTTCTGGAATGTAATCCTTCCGAGGAAGGTTACAATTTTTTCAGGGACATGCTTCCTTGTGTCTGATTTGATGATGCTGGCATCCAATACTGCATTGTGCAGTACGCTGACTTTGTCAGGATGTATCCCATATTTATTGATGACAATATTCCGGGTAAGGTGACTCACTGCCACCACATGGTCCGCAGCATGCATTCCAGCCCTTTCAATGTCATAGACAGGTTTGTTCACCGATTCTCCTGACCGGTCAAATTCGGTGGCATGTATGTGAGCAATGAGCGGTTTTCCACTGATCTCTTTGGCTGCAATCCCGGCAGGAAAAGCCAGCCAATCGTGTGCATGGATGACATCATGTTCTTTGGATTTAGCTATTTGGGCCGCTACAAGGGCATATCTGGAAACTTCCTTCATCAGGTCCTTGCCATACTTTCCGCTAAACTCAAACTTATTGGAAAAAACACTTTCATCCACATCTGTCCGGTCGTGGATAGAGAAGTCCGTGTACTTTTTAAATTCCTCTGGCCCTAAGTAAGGAACTAGAAAACTGCTTACTTCAAGGTAGGTCAGATTTTTCCAGATTTTCTTAAATTTCTTTTCTCTGTAGTCAATGACTACATCGCTGGCATTGACAAAATCCGCCAAAGGTTCTTCATCGCCCCATAATTTCGGCACCACAAAAATAACCTCTTGGTTGTGGTGGTTTAAGCCTTTGACCAGTCCATAACAAGCTGTGCCCAAGCCTCCGGAAATATGTGGGGGAAACTCCCAGCCGAACATTAATACCTTCATAAAACCGAATTAAACTTTTTCCAAAATATACATCATTCTCAATAATTCACCGATGGAGCATGCCTGAGATATGGCACCTTTTGGTCTGTGTGGAGGATCTCCATCGAATATTTCAGCGACAGTTCCTATACCATATTGCGGCATGACATCGTCAAATGCCTGCACTATTTTTTCAACAAAATGTTTTCCAGCTTTGCCATGTAGCCTAAGGTATCCTTCTACAAAATGCCCAAGTAGCCAAGGCCATACTGTACCATTGTGGTAAGCGATGTCCCTTGTGTACTGGTTTCCATGATAATATCCCTTGTATCCAGGATCATCCGGCGCAAGTGACCTCAATCCCCTTGGGGTAAGAAGTTTTGATTTGACGATTTCCAAAATACTTTTCATGTAAGTCTCTTCCAAAGGGGAATAGGGTAACGAAGTAGCAAAAATCATATTTGGCCTAATGGACCAATCTTTATATTCACCACTTACATAATCTGCCAGATATCCTTTTTTCTCGTCCCAGAATACTTCTGAAAATGATTTTTTTA
>JBBRFK010000195.1:0-7821 GCA_038224435.1 Cytophagales bacterium
AATTTTGAAGCAGAAGCCAAGCTTTGGAACAATTATCAGTTGGACTACAAACCGATGATGCTTTTTGCTAAGAAAAACAAAATTCCCTTTGTGGCTTCCAATGTTCCCCGAAAATACGCCTCCATGGTCAGCAGACAGGGACTTGTCTCATTGGACAGCCTTTCTGATGAAGCCAAAAAATCCATTGCTGCCTTGCCAATCGAAGTAGACAAAACACTTTCTGGCTATGTAGGCATGAAAGACATGATGCATGGATCGGGGATGAATGCCGAATTTATGGTTGAAGCCCAAGCTGTCAAAGATGCCACGATGGCGTACTCTCTTTTTGAATATTTGGGAAAAGGAAATACCATTTTCCATATCAATGGTTCCTACCATTCCAATAATTATGAGGGAATAATCTGGTATCTGAAAAAGGCATATCCAAAAACAAAAATCCTTACCGTTTCTACCGTAGAGCAAGAAAGCATCAAAGAATTGGAAGAAAATTCTAAGAAAATAGCTGATTTTATCATTGTGCTGCCTACAGACAGTCCAAAAAGTTATTGACCACCGATGTACTCCCCTGCCGAATCCTCAAAAATCCGCCAAGATTTTTGGACAGTTTTTGGACAATATATGAAGCCTGTTCCTTCCGCCCAAGGGCTTCGGATCAATTGGCAAAATTACAAAACGGGGGTCAAAGACGTCTATTTCAGAATGAAAACCGAGCGGGATTTTGTTTCTATCGGGATAGAAATCACCCATCGGGACGAAGAAATGCAGCAGCTTTACTTTGAGCAGTTTGAGGAATTCAGAAAATTATTGGATGCTGAGTTGCAAGAATCATGGGATTGGGAATTGCACCAATTTGACGATTTGGGAAAAATTGTTTCGCGGATCCAAAAAGTCAAAAAAGGATTGAATGTATATGACCAAAATGATTGGCCGGAAATCATAACTTTCCTTAAACCAAGAGTCATTGCTTTGGATGCTTTTTGGGCCAATATCAAGCCGGCTTTTGAGGATCTATAAAACCTATTTTAACACATAGTCCATGTAGATCACATAGTATGATCAATTCCAACTTTTTCCAATCAAAAGCGGTTGGATAGAAAAACTATGCGCTCTATCTGTCCATGTGATAAAATACTGGCAAAGACCTTCGTAGTTCGAGAACAATCTCAAAGGTCTTTGATAATTACACAATCACCTTGGTTGTCCCCCCGCCTTTGAGGGTGATTTCCACAGGTTTATTGGTTTTCCAGCTTCCTCCGGTAAAGTCAGGAATATCAATGGAATTGGACCTGTGCGCGACGGACCATTCGCTCAAAGGCGAAACAGCCGACCACAAAGCCGCATCATACACGTCCTGATCAAGTGGAAGGCCATTTCTGAGGCAATCAATCAGTCTCCAATCCATCATAAAATCCATACCACCATGTCCTCCGATCTGCTTGGCAAGTTCCCCAACTTTCCTGACAATTTCGGGCGTATATTTTTCCTCCAAAGCTTTCATTTCCCCGTCATTGATCCAACCGTGTCCTTGTGCTACTTTTGGCTCTGGATATTTTTGTGCGTAAGCCTTTGTTCCGCTGACGGTATGCAATCGGGAATAAGGCCTTGGAGAAGTCACGTCATGTTGGATCATGATAGACCGGCCTTTTTTTGTTTTGACAACGGTGGTATTCATATTGCCCCGGAATTTCTTCTCTGCAAAAGGCGCAAAGAAATCATCTTTTTCTGCCAATTCTTTGGCTTTGGCAGCCATATGGAAATCCGCGCTTGACAAGGAAGTCAGGTAATCCATTTGGTCTCCTCTGTTGATGTCCATAATCTGACAAATCGGTCCAAGGCCGTGTGTTGCGTAAAGGTTCCCATCTCGGTAGTTTTCCTTCAGCCTCCACATGTCCTGATAGCCACCATCACTTGTTTTCATAAAATTAAGCCAAAGCAAATCGTGGATATAAGCGCCTTCGGTATGGATGATTTCACCAAAGAAACCATCTCTTTTCATGCTCAATGTCATCAGCTCAAAAAAGTCGTAGCAACAGTTTTCCAGTTGCATGCAGTGTTTTTTGGTACGCTCTGAGGTCTCGACAAGCTGCCAACATTCCTCCAAAGTCTTGGCGGCGGGTACCTCTACTGCCGCATGCTTCCCAGCTTCCATGGCATAAACGGCCATCGGGGTATGCCATTCCCAAGGCGTAGCGATGTATATCAGATCCAAATCCTGCCTGTCCACCATCTTTTTCCATGCATAAACCGAACCTGAATACCCTTCGGGCTGATGCTTAGTACCTTCCAACTCTTTTTTCATCTTATCCACCCTATCAGGAATCAGATCGCAAAGCGCTTTGATTTCGACACCTTCAATTTTGCTCAAGCGGTCAACAGCACCCGGGCCCCTTTGACCCAACCCTACAATTCCTATCCTGACTATTGGAAGTTTCGGGGCGGCAAATCCTGACATGTTAAACAGTTGGGAATGGCTTCTTTGACTTTGGAATAGCACCTGCCCGGGAGTTTCAGCTTGGGCAAAATCAGGCAATGCCGAACCTACTAATCCGAGGCCAGCAAGCTTGAGGAAATCTCTGCGTTTATTGTTCATGCGGAATTGGGTTTTATTTGGTGGTTAACTTTACAAAAATTGAATTTAAGGTAAATTCCTTTTCGAAAAAGAACCACAGGTAAAATCTGGGGAAAATAAAAAAGCAACCCCAAAAAAGGATTGCTTCTGATTTTAAACAGTATTACAGGGACTATTTTTTTACAGGACAGGTTTTGAGACCAACCAAAGCATATAGCGGGCAAAAACTCACAAGGCTAGTCAAAAGGAAAACGACCGCAACGATGATGAGTACAATACCCGGTGCTCCTGTGACTATTCCTGCAAAATATAAATAGGCAGCAATGAGGGCAATTATGGAACGGATGATTCTATCCGCATTTCCCATGTTCTTTGTCATGATTTTTTATGTTTAGGAGTGAAATAAAAAAACCAAACCAAAAATCAATGACAGGCAAATGGTGCAAACCGCAATCAATCTCAAGAAGGTTTTCATGGGACAAATTTAAATCAGACCTTGGCTGTTTTCTTATGACATTTGTCACATATTACTTCCTAAACAGACTCAAAGAATAATATTCTTTGCTGTCCGTGAAATGCCTTTCCCAAGAGAAATCTGTCAGATTGGCCAATTGATCCAATTCCTTTAGGCTATATTTTTGAGAAACTTCAGTATGGATGGTTTCATGTTTTTCAAATGAAAAACTTCTTTCCCCAATAGTGACTTCCTGATCTTCTAGGCTGATCAAAAAGCTCAATGCCGCCCCATCTTTGGGATTGTAAACCCCATAATGTTCAAAAGCCCCGAGGTCAAAATCGGCGGACAACTCCCTGTTGATACGCTCGAGAAGATTCAGGTTAAACCTCTTGGTGATGCCTTCTTTGTCATTATATGCCGCTCTGATGGTATGGGGATTTTTTTTCAGATCCACTCCCATCAGAAAATAATCCCCGGGATTTAGATAATTATTGACAAAACGGATAAATTCTATCGCCTTTTCGCCTGGAAAATTCCCAATATTACTGCCCATAAACATCACCAATCTTGGTTTTGAATTTGAATCAAGTTTTTTGATGGTGTAGAAGTAATCACCGGGAATAGGTTTTACAGGCAAATCTGGATATTTTTCCTTCAATAGCTGTTGGTTGACTTTGAGAATGTCTGAGGAAATATCCAATGGGATGTAGGTGATTTTTTTACCGGTCTTGAGCAATCCTTCCAAAAAAACCGATGTCTTACTTCCGTCTCCAGCGCCCAGTTCAATAATTTCAAATTCTTCGTGGGCAATATCTTTTGCGATATTTTGAGATTGCTCCTTTAGAATTTCCATTTCACACCCAGGAAGATAATATTCCTCCATGTGCATGATCTCCTGAAAAATCCTTGACCCTTTCTCATCATAAAAATATTTGGAAGGTAAATGTTTCTGCGGATCACTCAATCCCAAAACCACATCATTCAAAAAGCTGTTGCTTCCCATAATTGTTTATTTTACTAGTCTGATTCCTGAAAAAAGCCACCTTGATCCAGCATGAAAGAAATTTCTGTAGGTAATTCTACTATGGCCCTGAGGTGTTGCCACTGACGCTCCGCGCAGGACATTTTGGTTGATCATAAATTTACCGTTGTATTCTCCCAAAGCGCCAGGCGCTTTTTGAAAACCGGGGTAAGGATGATAAGCGCTGTATGTCCACTCCCAAAGCTGTCCCCAAGGGAGTGATCCGGCGGCTACTTCCCACTCAAACTCAGTCGGCAATCTCATCCCCTTCCATGTCGCAAAAGCGAGCGCCTCATAAAAACTGATGTGCTGAACAGGCATGTCCCTACTGACCTCTTCAAACCCATTGAATGTATAATTGAACCATATTGCCTCCTGCTTATGCCAATAGAGCGGTGCTTCGATTTTTTGGTTGTTGATAAAATCCCAACCTTCGGAGAGCCAAAGGTTAAAATCCAAATACCCTCCTGCTTCTATGAATGCTATGTATTCCCCATTGGTCACTAGTTTATCTGAAATTTCAAATTCCTGCAAAAACACTTTGTGCCTAGTACATTCGTTGTCAAAAAAGAAACCATAACCCTCGGTTCCAATATCATAAACCCCTTCAGCTACTTTGACAAAACCTGCTTTTCCCTCTTCAATTTTTAACCCAAAATGATCCCCGTACACCGGAAATGTGGGCTGATTTCCCAAAATATATTTGATGTCATACACCAAAAGCTCCTGATGCTGCTGCTCGTGGTTGATCCCGAGGATGATCACTTCTTCCACTTCTTGGTTGAAATCGGGCTTCTCCATCAAGGCTAACAGTGCATCAGTGACGTATTTTCTATAAGCCATCACTTCCCGCACTGGAGGCCTTGTCATCAGGCCCCTGTTTGGCCGCAGCACCCTTTTACCGGCATTGTTATAATAGCTGTTGAAAAGGAATGCAAAATCAGGGTTGAAAATCTTATAGTCAGGATCAAAAGGTACCAACACAAATTGTTCAAAAAACCATGTGGAATGCGACAGGTGCCATTTGGGCGGTGATACGTCTATCATTGGTTGGGGAACATAGTCCTCCAACTCCAATGGTTCACATAAGCTCTCGGAAAGTGCTCTTGTAATCTGGAATTGTTTTTTCAAATTTTCCATTCATTTTTTGTTTTTTGCCGATGAGGAGATAAGCTGATAAATAAAATATAAAACCATTCCAACAAATAAAAAAGCAAACGGCAGGGCAAACAGAATGAGCAACTGACTGACAGATTGGAGAAGCTGATCCTTTCCGATCAATATCACCGAAGCAGTAAACATGAGAATGGCAATCCCCCAAAATAACCTGTACCGACGGTTTGGTTCGGTTTTTCCTTCATCTGTAAACATACTCAACACAAATATGGCCGAATCCACAGAGGTAACCAGAAATGTAAAAACCAGAACAGTGGCGACGGCATTGCTGAAATCTGAATAAGGATACAGAGAAAAGAAATTGAAGATGGCACTGAAGATAGAACTGAAGCTATCAGTAGTTGCTTCTCCGTTTTCAATCAATCTGAAAGCATTGGATCCAAATACAGAAAACCATAGGAATGTACCCAAAGCAGGTACAATCAGGGTTCCGATTACAAACTGACGTATGGTTCTTCCTTTGGAAATCCTTGCGATAAACACGCCGGTAAACGGCGCCCATGCCAACCAAAACGCCCAATAAAAGAACGTCCAATCCGTCAGAAATTCATGACTAACCTTTTGATAGCCGAGGTTGAGGCTCATGGGAATAAAATCCAACAGGTACTGCCCTAAAGCCTTGAAAAACATCCCAAATACCATCAATTCACTTCCAACAAGCCAGGTGAAAACCAACAAAAGGGATGCCAGTCCAATATTGATATTGGAAATGATTTTGATGCCCTTGTTGACTCCCAAAAAAGCGGAGAAAGTAGAAATGGAACAAACCAGGACCACAAGCCAGATGGTATTACCTGAAGTGAAGCTTTCAATTCCTATCCAATAGGACAGTGCATCCAACAATTGCCTGCTACCCAATCCGACTCCGGCTACTACGCCGATGACCGTGCAGATGATCGTGAGGACATCTATCATGGTCGCCCAAATGGTCTTTTGGTAAGCTTTAGCCAAAATGGACGAACTCAAGATCGTGCCATTCCTGTCATAAAGGTTGTAACCAATTACCAAGCCAAACAATCCATAGAAGGCCCAAGGTGTAAATCCCCAATGAAAGAAGGTATATTCCAAAGCAAATTCCCCAGTCGAAAGCGGGGAAATTCTTGGAGGATTGGTATAATAAAATACCGGTTCTTGTACCGCCCTAAGCAACATACCGCCACCCATTCCGGTGCTGTAAAGCATCGCTATCCATGAAAGCCAAGAATACTCAGGTTTCTCGGTCCCAAACTTTTTTTTCCCAAAGGGAGAAAAGGCGATGGCCAACAGAATCAAAACTGAAGCCAAACCCAATACAAGATTGAAGCCACCAAAAATCTCCAGCGAATGGAATGTCCATTCAGAAAGCTTCTGCTGAAAAAAAGCAGGAAACAAAAAAGAAGAAACCAAAAAAACCATGCAAAACACACCCGCCGCATACAGGGTATTTTTTTGGGTATCCGTAGGTTTGTTAAAAATATTCAATTTGGCTTGGCTACATCTAAAAGGAAAATCTTATTAATCCCTGTTCAACATAAAAAAATATAAATTCTATTTTTCAACTTTTACCCCTTTCCAAAACGCCACGTAACCTCCGATTTCTTTGGCAGCAGGCTTGGGTTCAGGATAGTACCAGGCTGCATCCTTGTTGACCTGACCACCTACTTCCAGCGAATAATAAGAGGCAACGCCTTTCCAGGGACAAGTAGAATTGGTGGTAGAGGTCTTGAAAAACTCCTTTTTTATAGTATCGGAAGGAAAATAATGATTCCCTTCAATGTTTATAGTTTTATCACTTTCAGCGATAACTTGCTCATTCCAGATTGCTTTCATAATTATGTTTTGTTTTTAATTTTTATAAAGAAAAGAAATAGGCCAAACAACAAGGTTTCTTGAAAAGCTATAACAAGCAAAATTCCAAAGTAAAAGTAGTTGGCTTCTCATTGTTTAATTGTTGGTAGCCTGGTATTTAAACCAACGTTACCCAAAGATTGTTCATTTTAGCTTTAGGCCAAAGTGAACCAACCAACATCCGCAAATCAGTTTTTCAAAGTCTTCAAAACCGCTTTGAGCATTTCCCCACTCATTCTTGTATTATAATTGGGATTGATGTATTCAAATTGGATGATCCCCTCCCTATTGGTTACAAACACCGCAGGAACGGGCAATACTCCCGGGTTTTGATTTTGGGACCTGATTGCAAGCATCTGCTTATTTCTATCTGGTGCTTCAAAGGCCAAACCCCATGATTTGATCACAGTCAGATCAGTATCCGAAAAAAGTGAATAATTGAGTTTGATCTTTTCGGTAGATTTATTCAGGTATTCCTTCGAGTCCGGACTGACTCCTACGATTTGGTATCCCAAAGCCAAAATATCTTTCTCTATATCTTGAAGTTCAGCCATATGCAAATTGCAGTAGGGGCACCATCCTCCCCTGTAAACAATGATGACCGTAGGTTTTTTGGCGACAATGCTCTTGACCGTGACCTTGTTGCCTTCCCCATCATAAAGCTCTCCTTTGGCAACAGACTCACCGATCAGAAGTGGCGAAATATCGGTAGCCAATTTGGGGATTCCTGCCTGGGCAAACCCTTCCACGTAAATCATAAAAAGGGAGATT
>JBBRFK010000196.1:0-7710 GCA_038224435.1 Cytophagales bacterium
CTCAGTTCGTAAGAATACAAACCTGCCACGGTTGTAGATCTTAATTTGGCGCCGCCTTCCACATCATTCATAACCATAAACCCAATACCGCTGTTATAATCATCCAGATACGTGTCATAGTAGGCTGCGAAAGTGGTAAACTGTGCATTAAGTCCAGGCCACTGGTTGCGGTAGTTGGCACCGATCCGTGGGAGCATTTCTGAGCCTGTAAATGCAGGATTCAAATAAAGGGGTGCTGCATAGTATTGGCTGAATTGAGGGTCTTGGGCATGTAATGTCAATGTACCGATAAAAAGAAAGGATACAAAAAAAAGACGGAGGTTTAAAGACCTTTGCAAATTGTAATTCGTTATGTTAGCAATTAGATTCACCTTTGCAACGTCCAAAACGTTTTGTTGTTTTAAACGCAACGTGTAAATTATGAAAAGCCGTAGTAATTCCATAAAAATATTCTTTTTTTTTAGTGCGTTAATACTTTTAAACAATGTATTCAATTCCGCACCCCTTTTCGCCCAAGGATTCAACAATAATGAATGGATTTTTGGAGACTGCGGTTCAGGCCAAAACAACATTCTTTCATTTGGAAAAGGAGAAGATCCTATTGTAAGGAGTCTTCCGAATGGGGTGATTGTTGGACAAAATAACAATGCTGTGGCCATCGATCCAATTTCTGGCAACATTATTTTTTACACCAACGGAGTTTTGGTCTACGATGCGAACAATCAGATATTAGAAGGCGTAGCCCCCGGGATCAATGGAAACATCAATGGACTGCAGGAATTGGCCATTGGAGTCCTTAACTATGACCCAGTCGGCGACCGGTTATATTACATATTTTACCTGAGCCCGGCCGGAGATTTACAATATGCCCTGATCGACATGAACGCGCCTGGTCAGGCAGTTGGCAATGAACCGCCATTGGGTGAAATCATAGCGAAAGACCAGTTGATTTCCGGGGCAGTATCCGGGCCGATTATGGTGGTCAAAACCCCTCAGTCACCATCCTACCTGATCAGTATCGAAGGAGGATCCATAGTTTCGAGACGAATAGGAGCCAATCAGGGTGAGTTTTTGCTCAACTCAAATTCCCCTGTTCCTTTCAATCCAAAATCCATGGTTTTTGATGAGGAATCCCAAAAATTCATATTGATTCCCGAAGATCCCAATGAAGATATCGTTTTGGTGGACTTTGATCCGGTAACAGGGGTTTTTGGAGCAGTCACTCCGGTTTCAGAATCCAGCAACGGGGATGATTTTGGAGGAGCCTCTTTCTCACCTGACGGAGATTTTATCTATTTTTCAAGGGGAGATGAGTTCGTAAGGGTTCCAATAAATGACCTGACTGCAACGCCTGAAGTAATTCCATTGGAAAATGATGTTTTCCAAATTTATGATGTCAAAATCGGACCTGACGGCAGGTTGTATTACATATATGAGGAGGTGGCCGGCGGTCCCCAATTGATCGGAAGGGTAGAAAACCCCGATGTAGCAGACTTGGCAGAAATTGAATTGGAAGAAGACCCGTTTGATGGCGTTGATTTTTGTGGCAGGATTTTCCCACAGTTTGCTCCTAATCAAAACCTTGATGCCACAGTAGATTTTATATGGAATCCAGAAGAGCCTTGTAGCAATAATCCGATTCAGCTGACTAGTTTGATCACACCGGAAAACTTCCGCCCGGTCAGTTTTGAATGGACTTTTAATCCGCCCTTGACTGATGAAGATGGAGCACCGGTAGACATTGACTTTACGCAGGAGCATCTTTTGATCCCTAGAGAAGCCACTGCAAATGAAAGCATTGATGTTACCTTGACGGTCACTTTTGCAGACGGCACTACCCAGACTGTCGACAAAACCATCACTTTGCTTCCCAATGACTTACAGGTACAATTCAGTGCGCAGGATACTACCGTTTGCGAGGGTGCCTGTGTTGATATTGGCTCCATGCTCGAAGTGCAAGCTGGAGATGACCAAGGTGGCGGCGGTGGCGGTGGAGGTACCTATGAATATTTTTGGTCTAATATACGGGAATGGAGACCTACCAAAGACAATTGTGTCGATTTGCCTGGCTTGTATTGGGTGCTTGTGAGAGAGCCTGGATCTGAATGCTATGCCTATGGAAGCGTCAGGGTTAAAATCTGGGATTTGAATGACCAAAGCAATAACGTATGGTATTTTGGTGACGGGGCAGGTTTGGACTTCAACCCTGATCCCAACAATCCGAATGGCCCAACCCCAAGGGCAGTAAGCCATGACCAAAATATTCCAGCGGGCACGACCACGATCTCAGATGGAACAGGACAGGTTTTGTTCTTTACTGATGGGGAAACAGTCTGGGATCTGAATGGGACTGTCATGGAAAACGGAGACAGCATCGGGGGAGGCAACCTTTCTTCCCAAAGTGTCTTGGCTGTTCCGGTACCACAAGATGAAACGATATTTTACCTTTTTACCACCCAAACAGCGGTTGACGGAAGCAATCAGGTGAAGTTTTCTGTTATCGATATCAAAGCTGAGAATCAGAATGGTGTCGGTAATGTGGTCAGCAAAGACAACTTTCTATTCAGTCCAAGTACGGAACATTCTGCGGCCTTGGCAGCAGGGGACACAACTTGGGTTTTATTCCACGAGCTTGGCAATAATACTTTCAGGGCATATCCGGTTTCGATATTTGGAATTGGGAGTCCTGTGTTTTCTTCTGTGGGTTCCAACCATGGTTTCAATACTGGAGTTGGCACGATGAAGTTCAGTCCTGATGGGACAAAAGTGGCCGTTACGATCCAAGATGGCGCTTGTAGCCGGTTAGAAATTTTTGACTTTGATCCTGAGACTGGGGAAATGACAGAGTATGCATTACTGGATTTGGGGTGCAATGGGGATGATATTTACGGAATGGAATTTTCGCCAGATGGGAGCAGGGCTTATGTTTCATACGCCGGAGGAGGCGGAAAAGTAGAGGAGTTTTTGATTCAGGCTCCCGAGCAAACGGGCACAACGCCACTTTCCTGCGCTACATGTTTTGACAATGCCGATACAAGATCAGAAAGGGAGGCGTGTATCCTCAACTCTCCGGTTAGAGGGGTTCTCAGTACTTCAGGTCCTTTTGGAGCCCTTCAGATCGGCCCTGACGGACAAATCTATGTCGCCCGTCCTGGTCAAAATGTATTGGGATCAATCAATGCAGGGTCAGATTGTAATGTGAGTATTTATAATGAAATGGGATCTCCGACCTTGACAGGGACGAGTAACCTTGGAATTCCTTCCTTTGTCCAACAATCAGGAAGCAGTATCCCGGATCCATTGTTGGCCGGTCCTGTCCAATTGTGTTTGGATCTTCAAAATGGGACAATCGGACCATTTGAGGGGGGAGGAGAACCTGATATTGACAGTTACTTCTGGACCATCACCCATGAAGATGGGACTGTTGAGTTAAATAACTTTGGAGGTCCAGGTGACCAGTTTCAATTGTATGAACATTTGTTTACAAGACCGGGTCTTTACACAGTGGATTTAAGAGTGGACAGGTGTGGCGATCCTGATTTTTATGAGGGAAGCCTTGAAGTTATGGTTATTGCACCTCCGGCTCTCACTTTACCGGAAGCCATAACATTGTGTTTGGGAACTCCTGTCAGTCTCACTGCCATAGATGGCTATGATCCTACAGAAGGGCTTTATGATTTTCAATGGAGAAATGCCGCAGGGCAGTTGTTTGGGGATCAAAACTCAAACACCATAATCGTCAACGAAGAGAGTATTTTCACAGTGGTAGTTTCCCTTAGGCCTGGGGCAGGAGACGATCCGGAGTTTTTTAACCCATGCCCTTCGGAGGCATCTGTTTTTGTGGGCCCTGCATTTGAATTTGACCTGACCCAGACAGCTGATCAGGTTTGTTATGATGAAAATCTTGTGGTCTTTGCGCCCAATACCCCGATTTCCGGTCAATGGTTTTACCAGGTTCAGGGAACGGTAAACAGAGTTCCTCTCGGTGAGTTTTTTGAACTGAATTTGATACCGCGTTCCCTTCCTTCGCCGGGTGTATATGATATCATATTTGTTACGGAAGATCCTATTTTGGAAGATTGTATCGTCGAAAAACAATTGGAATTGATTGTATTCCCGTTACCTGCATTTGAAGTTGTGGTTTTGACAGAGGCAGATGATTGCGCTGCGGCAAATGGTAGTTTTGAGATTACCATGTTGGCAGACGCTGATGAAGTCAGGATTGGCCAATCAGGCCAGGTTTTTACCAATGTTTCTTCAGGAGATGTTTTGCCGGTCATTACAGGTCTTGAACCTGGTATTTATTCTGTGGTGGCGACAAGTGATTCAGGTTGTGAGTTTTTGTTGCCTGTAGTGGTTCGGAATTTGAATCCACCACTTGGGATTTCTGAATTTCAGGTCACTGCCAATCCTGAAATATGTACTGCTACAGGTGTTGATTTCGGCTCCTTGGACATTGTTTTCGACCTTGGCCCTCAGAGTGGATCCTATGTCATAATCAGGCAAGAGGATGGACAGGAATTTGGGGGTACATTCACTGCGGCGGATTCCATCAACATCCCATTGCAGGATGGCACTTATTCATTGACTTTGATCGATTTAGTGGATTGTGCTTTCCCTGATCCGGTATCTTACATCATCGACAATGCCGAGCAGGTTGAGTTTTCTGTCCCAACAAATGTAACTGCCTGTGGCCTGTATATCTTGGTTCCCCGACCTGTCGATGAACTTAATTATGAAGTGACAGGTCCAAATGGGCAATTGATAAATCCTGATCAGGATGGTGGGTATTTGTTTGAGTTTACCGGCGTGTATACCGTCAGAGGATTTGATCCTGATGGTATTCTTTGCCCAAGTGAGTTGAGTTTGATCGAAGTTGTCATCAACAGTCCCATAGATTTTTCTTTGTCTGATCCGATAGTGGATTGTGATTTGGGGGTTTCTTACCAAGCAGTCCTCTTTGGGTTTGATCCCAACAATGCTAATTTTCTCTGGAGAAATTCAGCAGGAGATATAGTGGGTCGAAACCAGGTGTTTTTTCCCACAATCCCGGGTATTTATTCCATAGAAGTCCAGCCTAGAAGTGGAGGTCTCTGTCCTGAAAAGATTATAGAATTTGAGGTGGAGGAATTCTTAGAGGATTTGGAAATGACAGTGACTGCGCAGCAATTCTGCGTCGGCGATACTTTTGCCAACATCAGTATTGAGGCTGATTTGACCAATGTTTCCCTTATCCAATGGTATAGTGTATTCGGTTCGACCAGGACTCTGATACCGGAATTCACTGATCAGGAGACGGTCACCGTATTTGACGTTGGCGTATTTGAAGTTGTATTGTTGAGCGTATATGGCTGTGAATTGGCGAAAGAGCAGGTACAGATTTCCAGATCTGTGATTGTTCCGCCGGTGTTAGCACCAAGTTATACCATCTGTGCGGTAGAAAATATCACGGTACAGCTTAGTGCCGGGACGTATGATTTCTATTCTTGGAAGTTGGAAGGCAATGAAGTATCGACTGATTCTGTATTTGTTCCGACTTTGCCTGGCGGTTACCTGCTTACAGTATCAGACAACCTTGGCTGCGAAATTACGGTCAGCTTTGAGGTTGTGGAAGATTGTGCGATGAGGGTGATCTTCCCTGATGCGATTGTGCCAAGCAAGCCTGATAAACATTTCTTGGTTTATACCAATGACTTCATCGATGAGTTGGAGGTGTTTATTTTCAACCGTTGGGGTGAATTGATATTCTATTGCGAGCAAAAAAACATTAACAGCGATACTTTTGTTTGCAGTTGGGATGGGTCAGTAAATGGAACCTACGTCCCTATTGGCGTGTATCCTGTGGTGGTCAACTTCAAAAGCACCAAACAAAACGTCACCAACAAAATCACAAAATCCATTTTAGTAATTGAGTAAATAATAATTTAAGAATGATTACCCTTATTTCACCCGCAAAAACACTTGATTTAAGTACAACAGAATTACCTGTCCATTCGCAGCCGGATTTTCAAAAGGAAACTTTTGAATTGGTCAGTATAATGAAAAAGAAATCCATAATGGATATCCAGAATTTGATGGGTATCAGTGAAAACCTTGCTGTTTTGAACAAACAGCGTTTTGTGGATTTTCAAAACAGATTTGAAATTGAAAATTCGAAACAGGCACTTTTGGCATTTAAAGGAGATGTTTACATGCAGATTGACGTTGACAATTTCTCAAATAAGGATTTTGAATTTGCGCAAGATAGGCTTAGGATACTTTCAGGCCTTTATGGATTACTGAAGCCCTTGGATTTGATACAGCCATACCGCTTGGAAATGGGAATCAGGTTGGAGAATAAAAAGGGAAAAAACCTTTATGAATTTTGGGGAACCAGGATTGCCAAAGCCATCAATGAGGCGGCAAAGGGTGAAACTTTGGTAAATTTGGCTTCTCAGGAATACTTTAAAGCTGTAGATCTTAAATCTTTGAAACCGAAAGTTATTACTCCTATTTTCCAGGAATACAGACAAGGGAAATATGAAATTATCGGGTTGTTTGCCAAAAAAGCAAGGGGAATGATGGTCAATCATATCATTCAAAACAGAATCAATGAACCGGAGTTTTTGAAGACTTTCAATGAAGGCAAATATGAATGGATAGGTGAAGAAGAGGGAGGAATTTGGAGATTTGTAAGGTGATTTTTTTTGATAATAAACCGCATAATAATCTACAAAGCCATATTAAAAAATCGAAAATAGCGTAAGAAATACCTTTAAATGTTTTTTGAATAAAAATAAATGTATTTTAAATACAAAAATACTTTTTTCTAAAAATAGAATGCAGTAGATTTGGAACAGAGTTTCTTACGATTCTTTATCCTATCTCGCAAATGAAAAGTTTCCCTATTCACCTGATCCCATTCTTGATGCTTATTCCTATTGGCCAAAGGTCAATGGCAATTGGTTTGGAAAATGAATGCTATCCAAAATCTGAAATTGACGCTGAGAATTTTGTCAATCGAATAAATGATTTTGGAATAGTTGGCCCCGAAGAGCTTTGCCTATATTATGGAAGCATCATAGGAGAATTTTTTGGAGGCGGATTGGCTATAGATGTATTTAAGTGGAAAATCATCAAATCTGACGGCAGCGTGCTTGCCGATGGGGAAGGAGGGTTTCAGACTTTCAGCCATACATTTTCCGAAGTTGGAGAATTTGAAATCCAGCTGACAATCAGAAGAGGTGTTGAAGAGGTGTATTCCGGAACAAAAAAAATTATCATCAATAAAAGCGCAGACCTTGTCATCCAGAGTTCATACCTACTATGTGAGGACGGCAAGGCTACCTTGACATTGCTCAATCCCAGTACTACCAACATCAATTCTTATAAAATCAAATGGTTTGACAGTTCAGGCAAATTGGTAGGAACCGGAAATAGTATCCAAGTGAATACACCTGATAAATACAAAGTAGAGTTTTTTACCGTCAATGAGGTTGGTTTGGAAGTCTGTCCCTTTTCAATCAATACTTTTGTGTACAAGCCCAGAGATTTCCAATTGTCCATCACAAATCCACAAGTTTGTGAAGGAGTCCAATCAACTGTCGTTTCTGCCGGAAATTCAGTATTTGGAAAATGGTATTACCAAAAAGAGGGAACTTCGGATACGATTTTTTTGGGAGAAGGCAGCAAGCGGGAAATAGTAGGGAGAGATTTGGCAGGTCCCGGAGT
>JBBRFK010000197.1:0-7684 GCA_038224435.1 Cytophagales bacterium
CAAAGAGTCAAGTTCCGGCTGCTGGAAACTTTCCACTAAGTAGACATATGATATTTTTGAAAAATCGGTGTCCAGTTTTATAGTAATGTCAAGGTAATTTGTATCTTTTCCCGGCTTCACCTCAATAATAGTACCTATCGGAATTCCTTCGGGAAATATAGAATTATATCCCGAGGTGACCACTTGGTCCCCTATCGCCGCCACTACATGCCTAGGTACATACATTAGTTTTGCCTGCTGAGGATCCAATCCGTCCCATTTGGTCGAGCCAAACACGTCATTTGACTTGATCTTGGAGGATACCAATATTTCAGTATGGAGCAAGGAAATGATTGTGGAAAAATTACGGCTTACGCTTTTTACCCTTCCCACGACGCCCTGTCCGTTGATTACTCCCATTCCTGGTTTGACCCCATGATTAGAACCTTTGTTGATCGTCAGGTGATTTTGCAATAACCTCAGTGAATTATTGATGACCTTCGCTCCTTTAAACCGGATGCTGGCAAACATCCCACTATCAAGTGGGATGAAAACAGAATCTGCCGGCTTTCGAAGTGCTTCTAATTCGGTAAGCAATTCGGCGTTTTTGTCCATCAGGCTTTTATTGACTGATGAAAGCGAAAAATAATCAACCACGTTGCTCTGGGTCTGAAAAACAGAACCACTCAATTCATTTGAACTATTAAAAAAAGCGGAGCCTTGTTGGGAATTATTGGAAACAATCAACGAAATCGCCATGACCTCCAATAATACAAACAACAAAAACGCCCTTATTCGGTATAAAAATAGGAATATCCGCTGCATCCAAACATTAAGTCATCAAGACCGACCTGAAATTATTGATGTTCTTAAGCGCTGTGCCAGTTCCCCTCACCACTGCCCTAAGCGGGTCCTCAGCGATGTGGATAGGCAATTTGGTTTTTTGGTGTAATCTCTTATCCAAACCTTTCAATAATGCGCCCCCACCTGTAAGATGGATACCATTGTCATAGATGTCTGCGGAAAGTTCCGGCGGTGCAATTTCCAAAGCCTTTAAAACCGCTTCTTCAATTTTGGATACTGATTTGTCCAAAGCGAAAGCGATTTCAGAATAGGAAACTTTTATGACCTTTGGAATTCCGGTCATCAGGTCACGTCCCCTGATTTCATAATCATCGGGCGCATCGTCAAGTTCTGTCAAAGCTGATCCGATGGCTATTTTTACCTTCTCAGCCGAACGCTCACCTATCAAAAGATTATGTTGTCTCCTCATGTAATCGAGGATATCTTTTGTAAAAGTATCTCCGGCTACTCTTATGGATTGGTCAGCCACAATACCTGAAAGGGCAATAAGGGCTATTTCGGTCGTACCGCCACCGATATCGACTATCATAGAACCCATCGGCTTTTCGATATCTATCCCAATGCCGATTGCCGCGGCAATCGGTTCATAAATCATATACACTTCTTTTGCCCCGGCATGTTCTGCGGAATCCCTGACAGCTCTTTTTTCAACTTCCGTGATCCCAGAGGGAATACAAATCACCATTCTGTGAGATTTGGGAAATATCCCCTTCTTATGACCTGGAATCATTTTGATCAATCCTCGGATCATTTGCTCGGCAGCATAGAAGTCAGCAATCACACCATCTTTGAGCGGTCTGATCGTCCTGATGTTTTCATGGGTCTTCTCATGCATGTTCATCGCATCCTTCCCCACAGCAAGAACCCTGTTGTTGGTCCTATCAATCGCAATAATGGAAGGTTCATCGACCACTATTTTATCCTTGTGTATAATTAGGGTATTTGCAGTACCCAAGTCAATCGCAATATCACTTGAAAAAAAATCGAATAATCCCATTATTTTTTTATTGAGTAGATGATAGATAATCTTATAAATTTAGCAAGGAAGTGCGTAACTTCTAATGTGGGTCGGCAAAATTATTATCTAATTCCCAATTTATTACAAGAATCCAATTTTTTTTTGTAGGAATAAATTTATTACCTTTGCACTGTATTACCAGAATTGAGGGGGGGCACAAGTCCCCTCTTTTGTTTCCTATACCTGAACAAATGAGCTTAAAAAGTACACTTGAGGAAATTGTTTCCAAACATCTACCTGACGAAACCTATTATTTGGTGGACATACAGTTGGTAGAAAAAGGACCTAAATCCCAGTTGACTATCCTTATAGATGGCGACCAAGGAGTAAGTATAGAGGCCTGTGCAAAGGTAAGTAGACAAATCGCCGAGGAGATTGAAGCAAAAGAACTGTTGTCTGACGCCTACATTTTGGAAGTTTCCTCGCCCGGACTGGATTTTCCGCTCTCTTCCAAAAGACAATATACCAAAAATGTCGGAAGAAAACTGAAATTGACCTTAAACGACGGAAAAGAGTTGGAAGGTCAACTTCAAGAAGTAGGAAACGCTGAGGTAAAAATACTTTGTACAATCAAAGAAAAAGGAAAAAAAGCTGAGGATCGGGAAATCACCATCCCCCTCGACGAGATAAAAAAATCAATTGTGTTAGTCTCTTTTAAATAAACAAAATGGATGCTAAAGTACTCATAGAATCATTTGCAGAATTTGCAAAGTCTAAAAATGTGGACCGTCCCACCATGATCCGGATATTAGAGGACGTGTTTAGAGCGATGATCCGCAAAAAATTCGAAACTGATGAAAATTTTGATGTGACCATCAATGCTGACAAAGGTGACCTTGAAATCTTAAGGGTCAGAAAAATTGTTGACGACAATTCTGAAGATATTTGGGATTTTGATAAAATAAGCTTGACCGATGCCAGAAAAATCGAACCGGATTTTGAGGTTGGCGAGGATGTTTACGAAAAAATTGAATTAGAAGATTTCGGAAGAAGGGCCGTGATGATGGCGAGGCAGACTTTGATTCAAAAAATCAAAGACCTTGAAAAAGATTTGCTTTTCAACCAGTACGAAGAATTGGTAGGTGAAATCATCTCTGCTGAGGTTTACCAGATCTTGGGGAGAGAAACCCTGCTGATCGACGGCGAAGGCAATGAGCTGATACTTCCAAAAGGAGAACAGATCCCAAAAGACCGTTTCAGAAAAGGGGACAGTGTCAGGGCCATTGTTCATAAAGTGGAAATGGTAAATGGCAACCCAAGGATCATACTCTCAAGAACTTCCCCGATTTTCTTGGAAAGATTGTTTGAAAACGAAGTGCCGGAAGTATTTGACGGTCTGATCACCATCAGAAAAATCGTAAGAGAACCAGGAGAAAGGGCAAAAGTAGCAGTTGAATCTTACGATGACAGGATTGACCCTGTGGGTGCCTGCGTGGGTATGAAGGGCAGCAGGATCCATGCTATCGTCAGGGAACTTCAAAATGAAAATATCGATGTAATCAACTACACCGAAAACCTTGACCTTTATGTCTCCAGGGCATTGAGCCCTGCGAAGGTATCTTCACTTACTGTTGACAAAGAAAACAAAAGAATTTCGGTGTATTTAAAGCCTGACCAAGTCTCCATGGCCATCGGAAAAGGCGGATTCAACATCAGATTGGCTTCAAGATTAGCAGGTTACGAAATAGATGTATTCAGAGAACTCAACGACTACGAAGAGGAAGATGTAGATCTTGAAGAATTCGGTGACGAAATCGACAAATGGGTAATCGATGAATTGAAAAAAACAGGATTGGATACAGCCAAGAGTGTTCTTTTACTTACAAAAGAAGATCTTTTGAGAAGAACAGAACTTGAAGAAGAAACAATTGACGAAATATTCAGAATATTAAAACAAGAATTTGAACAGTAATATAGGTCAGGATTACGCAATTATTGGCCTATATTTGCCATCAAATTAAGAAAGTGCTTTAGTGTATGTCAGAAGAAAAAACGATGCGACTAGGCCAGATAGCCGGAAAACTCAATGTAGGAATTTCTACAATTGTGGAATCTATGGCTAAAAAGGGCTTCGATGTCGAAAACAATCCCAACTCCAAAATCAGCCAAGCGCAGTTTGATATGCTGGCCAAGGAGTTTAAATCCTCTGCGCAGGAAAAGGAAGAGGCATCCCACCTATCTATAGGAAAGAGGCACCACGAGACCTTTACCATTGAAGCAGAATCTGAGGTTAAAGAGGAAAAGAAAGTAGAGCCCGTACCAGAGGTAAAAAAAGCTGAACCCGTTAAGCAAGTTATCGAAGCTCCAAAAGTTGTAGATTTGCCCAAGGAAAAAATAGCTTCAGAGGCTCCAAAATTGCAGGGGATTACAGTGTTGGGAAAAATAGATTTGGAAGCCCAAAAATCAGCCCCTAGAAAAGAAGAGGTAAAACCACAACCGGTAATCACTGCGGTCACAACACCTACTCCTCCAATAGCCAAAGAAGAAATACCGGTCCAAGAAAAAGTGGAACCCAAACCTCAGGCTGTGAAGCCTCAGACTCAAGACAACACTAAAAAGATTCAGGATTCAGTGGTTCCTAAAAAAGCGCCTTTTGAAGAAAAACCAAAAGTAGCTCCAAGACCTAATCCAGTCGGAGAAAAGGTCGAAAAAGTAGAAAGGCCTGTGGAGAAGATCGAGCCAAAACCTGTAGAAAAAGTGATTGCTGCTAAAGCAGATGCTTTGAAAGGACTAACCGTTTTAGGAAAAATAGAACTGCCTGACGATAAATCAAAGAAAAAAGGGAAACCTGTAGCTTCTTCTGATGAAAAAGGAAAGGATAAGAAAAAAAGAATCCGCAAAAGAATAGATAAAAAAGGCGGTCCGGTCACAAAAGGTCCTGAAACCGATGCCAATAAACCGAGACCGGCAGGTCAAGGCCCCGGTCAGGGCAGAACAAACCAACCGCCTGGCCAAAGGGATAGGAAACCAATACAACAGCGACCGCAAAGACCCGGTCTGCCGCAGCAAAATGTAAACAGGATCCAAAAGGCTGAACCTACCCAGAAAGAAATCCAAGACCAGATCAAACAAACCCTTGCAAGATTGCAGGGAGGAGGAAGAGCAGGGGGCGGAAAATCAAAAAGAAGGGATAAAAAGGCAGACCGTTATAGAGAAGAACAGGAGGGAATCGAGGATTCTAAAATCCTTCGTGTAACCGAGTTCATTTCTGCAAACGACTTGGCCTCTCTTATGGATGTCTCGGTCAACGAGGTTATCTCAGCTTGTCTTTCTTTGGGAATGTTCGTATCGATCAACCAACGATTGGATGCTGAAGCCATCACCATCATTGCTGATGAATTTGAATTCGAGGTGGAATTTACAAAAACCGATGAAGGGTTTGAGGTAGAGGAAATTGCGGATACTGCTGCAGATTTACAGGAAAGAGCCCCGATTGTGACCATCATGGGTCACGTAGATCATGGAAAAACCTCTTTACTTGACTTTATCAGAAGATCAAAAGTAACCGCAGATGAAGCAGGAGGAATTACCCAACACATAGGAGCTTATGATGTGACTACCGGCGACGGACATAAAATAGCATTTTTGGATACTCCTGGCCACGAGGCATTTACTGCCATGAGAGCAAGGGGTGCCAAAATCACTGACGTTGCCATTATTGTGATTGCGGCTGATGATAGCATCATGCCTCAAACCAAAGAAGCCATCAACCATGCCCAAGTGGCAGGAGTTCCGATGATTTTTGCAATCAACAAAATTGATAAAGCTAACTCCAATCCGAGTAAAATCAAGGAAGAATTGGCCAATATGAATTTATTGATAGAAGAATGGGGAGGTAAATACCAGTCCCAGGACATTTCTGCCAAGACAGGATTGGGTGTAGAAGACCTGCTTGAAAAAGTATTGTTGGAAGCAGAGATTCTCGAATTAAAAGCCAATTACAATAAAAAAGCTGTTGGAACTGTCATTGAAGCGTCTTTGGATAAAGGCCGGGGTTATGTAACCACGGTAATGGTTCAAGCCGGCACATTAAATATCGGTGATATTATGCTCGCAGGCCCTCACTATGGGCGTGTCAAAGCAATGACTGATCACAAAGGAAAAAAACTCACCAAAGCAGGCCCTTCCACACCGGTTCAGGTATTGGGATTGGCAGGTGCTCCTCAGGCAGGGGATACTTTCAAAGTATATGATTCTGAAAGAGAAGCGAGAGAAATTGCCAATTCCAGAGAGCAGATCATGCGCGAGCAAAGCATGCGGACCAAGAAACATATTACCTTGGATGAAATCGGAAGACGGCTTGCTATCGGAAGTTTCAAGGAACTCAACATCATCATTAAAGGTGACGTAGATGGTTCTGTCGAAGCACTTTCTGATTCGTTATTGAAGCTTTCCAAAGAAGAGGTATCTGTCAGCATCATCCATAAAGGAGTTGGTCAGATTTCTGAGTCCGATGTCTTGTTAGCCTCTGCTTCAGATGCCATCATTATAGGATTCAATGTAAGGCCATCCACCAATGCCAAAAAACTGGCAGAGCAGGAAGAAATTGAAATCAGACATTACTCCATTATTTACGATGCCATCAACCAAATCAAAGATGCCATTGAGGGAATGCTCGAGCCTGAGTTTGAAGAGATCATTACCGGTAATGTCCTTGTAAGAGAAGTCTTCAAAATTTCTAAAATAGGAACCATCGCCGGTTCATATGTGACAGATGGATTTATCACCAGGAAAAACAAAATCAGGATCATCAGACAGGGTATCGTCCTCCACGACGGTGAAATAGACCAATTGAAGCGATTCAAAGACGATGTTTCTGAAGTGAAATCCGGTTACGAATGTGGTATTTCCATCAAAAACTTCAATGACATCGAATTAGATGATACCATGGAAGGTTATGTCATGCAGGAAATCAAAAAGAAAAAATAAAGTTTTAAAATAATTAAAGAAAAAAGGAACGGCGAAAACTGTTCCTTTTTTTATTTTGGGATTATATGCTTAAAGCGCTTTCGTTATTGTTTTTAATTCTGTCTCTCCTATCTTTCTTTTGCCTGATAGTCGGATTGGTACGGCCGGTTTTGGTATTGTGGTTTTTGGATAGGTTCAATAGGCTCAAGGTGGTCAGGATATATGGGATTTGGACTGCGCTACTTTTCTTGCTTTGGTTGTTTTCTGACAACTTTTCAAAATCATTCTGAAAATAAAAAATCGCTTTCCTATTAAAATCTTGATAAAAGTCATGTTTTTTTAAAAATTCAGTTAATTTTATTTCCACAATTGACTCCTATTGAGAAAAGCGATTTCAATATTCCTTTTATGCTGCTTCGCATTGTACCATTTTGGATACTACGTGGCTTATTTTTCCTTTCAGTTCCAAATCGAAAGTGATTGGATGGAAAAAATCTACAGTGACAATCAGGGAGGATTAGAAGAAAGGTTATTGGAAATTCCCCTTTCTGTTCCCTATATGGCCGAAGAGGAAGAGTTCCGGTCAACAAATACCTCATTTGAAAAAGATGGACAAACCTTCAGGGCAATCAAACAAAGATATGTGAACGACACACTTCAGATTGTCTATGTTGCTGATACCGCAAAAAGAATATTGGACAATACCATCAAGCAGTGGGTAAGTTCTTTGGTCCAAAATGAATTGCCTGATTCTGGCAGCAATTCATTATTGGTCAAGCTATTTATTAAGGATTATACACAGCCATCGAATGATTTCGATTTTTCAGCGGTTGCAGCAGAATCAGAAAATAATTTTATGGCTTTCATTTTTTCATCTTACCAATTCAATTATTCCCATCTCAATTCCCCGCCTCC
>JBBRFK010000198.1:0-7679 GCA_038224435.1 Cytophagales bacterium
TTTGCTCAATACCTCTTCCCCGGTGGCATATTGCCCGGTTTTGGTTTTCTTGGCTTTGGTATCGAGCTTAAGTTTTTCAAACAATACATCTCCCAATTGCTTTGGCGAAGCAAGGTTGAATCGGACACCTGCCAATTCATATACTCTTTTTTCGATGACTTTACTTTCTTCCTCCAAAAGGACGGAGAGCTCTGCCAAACTCGCGGTATCTATTTTGACACCTTCAAATTCCATATCGGCCAATACTTCAATCAGCGGGTTTTCCACTTCATGCAACAGCTTATTCAATCCGTTTTCCTTGATGATGGGATCGAATTTTTGCTTCAACTTCAAGGTAATGTCAGCGTCTTCGGCTGCATAAGGGACCACCTCATCGACTTCGACATCCCGCATATTGCCTTGGTTTTTGCCTTTTTTGCCGATCAGGGTTTCTATGGAAACAGGCTTGTAACTCAAATATTGCTGCGCAAGCCAGTCCATGGAATGCTTGCCTTCCGGTTCGATCAGGTAATGGGCAAGCATGGTATCATACAATTTGCCTTTGACCTCCATGCCATAGTTTTTTAGGACAAGCATGTCGTATTTGATGTTTTGACCTATTTTGGTGATAGTCTCATTTTCGAATATCCCCCTGAAAAGTTCGAGCTGATTCCTCGCTTCTTCCTGATCCGGGGGAAAAGGAATATAAAAAGCCTCACCGGGAACATAGGCAAATGAAAGCCCCACCAATTCAGCTTCGTTGGGATTCAGCGAAGTAGTCTCGCTGTCAAAGCAGAATTCATCTTGAAGCTCAAGGTAAGATATCAATTCTTTGATGGCTGTTTCGCCTTCTATTTTATGGTAATCATTGGCAGTGGTGAGGATGCTGTCATAGACTTGTGGTGCACCTGCTCCCGGAATTTCCTCTTCGATCAATTCCTCTTCTCCGATATATTGGGAAATGGTTTTTGGAGGATCTAAAGGACCAAAAAGGCCAAGTTGCTCATTGGATTTTGGGGCAGGTTTTTGCATTTTTTGTCCAAAAACCCTTTGGGTCAAAGTCCTGAATTCAAGTTCTGCAAAAATGGCCTTGAGCTTTTCTTCATGAGGACCATCATAATGAAGGGCGACTTCATCAAACTCGACCGGCACATCTATTTTGATTGTGGCGAGTTCTTTGGAAAGCAATCCCTGTTGGGCAAAATTCTCCACATTTTCTTTTTGCTTGCCTTTGAGTTTGTCGGTGTTTTGGAGCAGGACTTCCACTGTTCCATAATCCTTCAATAATTTCACTGCTGTCTTTTCGCCGATTCCGGGGATGCCGGGAATGTTATCCACCGCATCGCCCATCAAGCCAAGGATATCCCTTACCTGGTCTACGTTTTCGATGTCCCATTTGGCACAGACCTCCTTTGGTCCCATGATATCCACGCCGTTGCCCATAAAGGCCGGCTTGTATAAGAATATATGGTCATCGACTATCTGCCCATAGTCCTTGTCAGGCGTCATCATGTACACTACAAAACTGGTTCTTTCGGCTTTTTTGGCAATGGTACCAATGATATCATCTGCCTCGAATCCATCCAATTCCAAGATCGGAATGTTGAAAGCTTCCACTATTTTTTTTACCCATGGAATCCCTACTTCAATGTCCTCAGGTTGTTCCTGTCGATTGGCTTTGTATGCCTGATACTGTACGTGCCTGAAAGTAGGCGCTTTGGTATCGAAGGCAACTGCGATATGGGTGGGTTTTTCCTTTTCCAAAACCTCCAGAAGCGTATTGGTAAATCCGAGCATAATGCCGGTATTGAGTCCTTTAGAGTTGATTCGCGGGTTTTTACTGAATGCAAAATGGGCTCTGTAGATCAAAGCCATGGCATCGAGCAGGAAAAGTTTTTTATCTCCTTTTGGGGACATGAGGCAATTGGGTTGAGGTATAAATATGTAGATTTTGAAAATCGGATTTTCAAAGAGGGGCTAAATTACAAATAATAATCAAACCGAGAGAACCAAAAAAAGGAGATTTGGGCAACTTAATTTTCCTTTTCAAAAATTCTATTTTGGCTTTTATATTGAGTTTCGGAAGGATAGTTTTATATTGAAGTAATATTTATTGCTCACAGTTAAAATCTATCCAATATGAAAAAGTTATTGTTTGTCTTGTCTTTTTTCGTCATGTTTTTGGCATTTGACATGAATGCGGTTGCTGAATCCCAAAAAGATAAAAAGGAGGAATTGTCCCCGGAACAAAAAGAAAGACTTTCTGAAATCGAAACACGCGTCGAGGAAATCAAAGCAATGGATTTCTCCGAAATGAGTAAAGCCGAAAGGATTGAAGTCAGGAAAGAGCTGAAGGAAATGAATGTGGAAGCCAAACAGTTGGGCTCCGGTGTTTACATTTCTGTAGGGGCTATCATCATCATTCTTTTGTTGATTATTCTATTGACTTGATTAAGTGCTGATTCCAATAAAAAATCCCGAAGCGATTGTTCGTTCCGGGATTTTTTTTTGACGGTGTGGTTTATCAATTGATTTTGCCGTTCATGGCATCCACCAATTCCCTTTTTAGCTTTCGCTCTCTCTCCAAGGTGTTTTTTCGATGTTGGTCAAATTCATCAACCGTGTCAGCAAGGTCTTTTTGAGCCTTGGAGATAAGCTTATCGCTTTGGCTGTATTTGAACAGGAAAAACAGGAATGCTGCTACCAAGACTGATACGATCGTCCACATCAGGTTGTTGTAGGCTGACTTCGAAATAGGCATTCCAAAGAATTCGAAATTATCTCTTTCAGCTTCCGCAGTACCCAAGAGCACTTTGGTGTCGGCGGTTTCTTTCTCAAATCCGGCTATTTTTGATTGCTGCTCGGTCAGTTTTTGATTGACGGTCAGAAGTTCGTTTTTAAAGACATTCAAAGAATCTAAAACGTTGGCTTTGAATTTTTCAAGACTTGATTTTTTGATGACTTTAAAATCCTGATAGTTATTGGAGGATTTGATCATAAAGTCAAATTGACTGCTGATACTGCCTTTGTTGAGTGAACCCAGAGAGTCTGATTCCTGTCCAAAAGCAGGAAACGACAGAAAAATGATTAGAGCAAGATAGATAGGGTATTTTTTCATTGAATTGGTTTGTTATAACTTTCTTTATTCCATTTTTAACTTTTCCCAGTTGCAAAGATAAGCAATAAATATGCCTGTATATCCTAAGAATTACAAAAACTAAGTGCATTAATTGTATTTCTAACGGGACCGATTTGAATTTAAGGAACTTGTTTGGTATGGATATTTCTGCAAGAAAGTATTATTTATCTTAAAATTTCAATAAATCCATCTGTTTCCTTTGTCATAAATCAAAATGCATTCCTTTTACCCGAAAACCTTTTTCTTTTTGGATCACTTAGAATTTGGCTTTCCAATCATTAACGAATTATTGTTTTTCAAAGAAAATATATTCATATCTTTTTGATAATCATCTGTTTTTGTATATTCAATTCCATTTTTAAGGGTAATTTTTATGAGACTCAAGAATTTCAAGATATGGGGGGTTTTTATTGTGGCAATTATTGTCATTGCCTTTCTCCTTTTTCAGCAGTCCAATAACAACAAAAAGGAGCTTGAGGGCCAGGCGATCCGGAATATGGAACTGGTCGCACAAAATTTTAAGGTCTACTATGATTCACATATTGCCAATATCCTGCAAGGCCGAAGAAAAGAGCTATTGGACTCAAACATAACTAATTTTGATAGTGTAAAAGTAAAGAATGTTACTTTAACAAATAGGATTGACAACAAGCCGTTTCTGGCGATAGAAATTGACAAAGGAATAATAAGGCGTATAGATTTTGACCAATTGTTTTCAAAGATAAACCGCCAGGAATTTTTTGGTCAGATATTGTTGAGTATTGATTCCGGAAAAGTCATATATCCAATATCTGAGTTCGGAAAATCACTGGGTGATTACAGAACCAGGACCTGGGAGACGGTTCATCTTCCGATCAATAAAGAGGCAATCGTCCATGACAACCAGGACTATTTGCACTATTATACATTGGTAGATATAGCCAATAATCAATTTTACATTTCAGGATTGATCAAAAATTCCTATTTCGAATCCATAGGCAAACGGGTAGATTTCGCCAACCTGACTATTTTGGTTTTCCTCCTTGCCATGATGTTATTTTCACTGCCGATCATTGCTTTTTTCGGGCTTTCCAAAGGGGATAAAGTAACAAGGTTTGGGGTATATTCCATTGGTTTGTCTTTGGTGGGAATCATGGTATTGACAGGTTTTGGATTTGCATTCTTCCAAAATCACCATCCGGTAGAGCATGAGACCCACGAGAAAACCATGCATGAAATCAGGTCGGACCTGGAATGTTACATCCAAGAAAAATCAAATATCCTTAATCGCTGGTATGCTTACAGAAAAGGGAAGTACAATGACCTGGTATCGATTCATCCTAATGGCAGTGTTGATACCATTTATATAAACGGGTTTCTTCAGGAGGATCAAATATTTAGATCGTTGAGTCATAGGCAGTATTACAGGCATTTCCTTAAAAACCAGTCCGCGGCTGTTTTTGACGCAAATAAGATCGGTAAATATTATATAGGTTCACATTACTCTTTGGATAGCTCCAAACTTGAATCTGTCATCAGCACCCTGGATACAGACGACAGGGTCAAAATCATCACTTTTAATTGGGGAAAAAACCTCACGGAATTTGATGAAAAAAGAGGCTTTTTGATATTCAAAGAGGATGGCCTAATCCTCCACACCAGCCCTAAAGTTAAGATAATAGCTGACAGCCTGTCCCAGCTTCTTTCTACTGTCAAATGGAATGAGGTCAGCGGGATCATTGCGTCCAACAAAGGAAATGCTTCTGGGCATGAATGGGAAATACCGCTTTATTTGGATGGTCATGCCTTCAACGCCACTTTGATCCCGGTCAACGGCGGGGAATTTGACAAGACTGTTTGGATGATATACCTTCAGGATGAGTATCTCGAACATGTTTATTCATCTTTGGTCACATTCGAATCCATGTTTTTCCTGATCTTGTACCTGATAGTCCTGGCATTGATTTCCCTTGCTAACAAATTGAATAAATCAAATTCTACGATTACACCTATCAAAAAATTTGCATACGATTATCTTTTTCCCAAACCTGCTCTTGAAAGGAATTTTGTTATTTTAATCCGATTTCTAAGCTTTTATGTTTTTATTATCCTCTATTTTTATCACCTAAAGGACATTGATTTTTTTGCGATGTTTCTGGTTTTGATGATCAGTACTTTTCATATAAAAGTACTGATGTTTATATGGCTCAGACCGATCCCATCTGTGGAGGGATTGGATCCAAAGGAATATGGCCGCAAGGTCCGAAAAGCCAAAGCCAGCCTGCATATTTTCATTTGGATCATGGGTGCTGCTATTTTTGTAGCATTGACCTTTTTATGGCAGTTTGTCCACCCCATTCAATTTTTCATTCTGATGCTTTGGATATTGATCAGTTCTGTTTTTTCCTACCGTAACAGACTGAAAAGTGCGCCAAAAACATTGCCGATCAAAAAAGCAGACCAAGTCAGCTTCCGGTATCTTTATTTCAGTTTTCTGGTCATGTGGATGTTTATGGTCGGGTTTATCCCGGGATATGTGATCCATTCCAAAATCCATCGCTACGAAAGAAATAATTGGGAACCTATAAAAGAAAATTCCCCAAGTTTGGAACCAAGTGATTTTTGGATTGCGTATGATGAAAGAAGGAGGACCTTGTTCAATAACCTGACCTCTCTGGATGACCCACAGATCAGAGAATTTGTTTTCCCAAACAGGAAAATGATTCAGCCCGATCATTCCAAGGCAGCCCTGAACATCAGTTTTTTTGAAATGTACTGGGCCAAATTTTCCCTTTTTCCATGGAGTTTTCTCAGGATTTCATTGTTGTTGGTTTTGACAATCGGTTTTTTTTGGTGGTTGATAAAGAAACTGGCACATCAAATTTACCTCTTGGATTATAGCTTTTTTCTTTATGGAAACAATGAGAATTTTGGTAACTCCACACCGCTCTCCAACAAAATATTTCTTTGCGGGATTGATTCAAATCTATATTTGCCTTGGATCAAAGAAAAATATGAAGCGGAGGAAGACAGGATTCTTGTTACCGATTGTACGTCAAATACCAACCTGACTTGGGGCCAAAACGATATACCTGATCTTAAAAACAAAAGTATCTGGTTGTTGAATAATATCCATTGCCTCCCAGACCATGGTATTTTGGTCAATAAGCTGCCTTTTTTTATTGAAGCCACTGCCGGCAAAGTCAGGCTTATACTTTGTTCGGGCTTGTCTTGGAAGGAACTCTTTAAGTATAATCAGAGCAACAAGTCACAAGTGATATATTCTCAGATTTTCTCCGATTTTCATTTTGGATATGTTCCGATTTCACTACCGGTTGGATTGGATAGGGAATTGAATTCAGAAGAGGAATCAAGTGTCCTGATCAGGTCAATGAAGGCCTATTTTTTAAATATTTGGGAGGAATTGAGTTTTGAGGAAAAGAAAGTCTGTTATTATTTCAGTAAGGAGGGGTTTTTCAACTATTCGGACAAACCCGTTATCACCGAATTGATACAAAAAGGGATCTTGGTCAGGACAAACAGAGACGAGCTTCCAAAATTATTTCATAGGGTCTTCAGACAATTCATATTGGAAAATATCACTGACGAAGAAAAGGAAGAATTCAGGAATGACGAAAGAAAAAATGGAAATGCAGGTTCTATCCAGGTTGCAGTTTTCAGCTTTATCCTTTTATCAGTAGCCATGATCAGTTATTTTGATAAAAACTTCCTCGACCAGGCATCTACTTTTGTTACTGCCATTGCAGGTACTTTGGGAGGTATCTATTCTCTTTTTAGCAGGGCTTTGCCAGGAACAAATGCAAAAAGCAATGACTGAACCAGTGCTGCGATTTGGGATTATCAGCCAGTTTCTAATTTGGAAATCAAAAGAAATTTCGAAATTTGAGCAGCTGAAAGATATCAGTTTTGGTTATTTTTTTGGCACAATTACTTCCCTGAACAGCCCGGCAGGAGTGTAATCAATATCTGAAACAGATATCCAAATCCCGGACCCTCATTTTAGAAAGACAGGTTATACCTTGCAAATCGAAAGGAAGGAGCTATCGGTCACTGGTTTTTCCTTACCAAAAGGTTTTGATTTCCTGAAAGAACCAAATGTACAATTATCCAAATCTATGATTTAAATTGATCCGGATTTCCTCTATTTCCCCAATCCATGTCTGATCCTTTATTACGGTTTTTAGATTACTTCTTTTTGGTATTCCATACTTTACTGATTTGCTTCAACCTATTCGCTTGGATATGGAAGCCTCTTCGAAGATGGCACTTGGCGGTTATATCCTTGACCTTGGCATCTTGGGTAATTTTGGGGATTTGGTACGGATGGGGATATTGTCCGTTGACTGATTGGCATTGGGAAGTGTTGAGAAAAATTGGAGAAAATAAGCTACCGAATTCTTACATCGCTTATATCCTGAAAAGGTTGTTTGGAATTGAATTCAAAGCCGAAACAGTGGATGCATTCACTTTGGTTTTTGCTTTGCTGGCTTGGATAATTTCTATCAAAGTAAATTTCTTTATGGATAAGAAATGAATTTTCCTTTTTGGTTCCTGGTTTTTA
>JBBRFK010000199.1:0-7678 GCA_038224435.1 Cytophagales bacterium
CGACAACAATGAAAACTTGATAATTTTACAACCATCCCCAACTTTTCAACCTTCCCAACATGACAACCTTCCAACCACTACAACCATCCCCAACCTTTCAACCTTCCCAACTTTTTAACTTTATAACTTCAAATCTTTCAACCTTCCCAACCACTTCCCCCTCCTTCCACCATTTTTTTTTTATTCGTTGGTAGATAAATGAATAATAATATCTTTGTCGCATCAAAAATTTTAGGGTCAACCCAAGATAATTTTATGGAACAAGCAATTGTATATCTCGTCCCCGCAATGGGGATTATCGGCCTCATCGTGATGGCCATCAAATCCGCCTGGGTAGTCAAGCAAGACCCGGGAGATGCCAATATGGTAGAACTGGCGGGACACATCGCCAAAGGTGCCATGGCTTTTTTAAAAGCGGAATGGAAAATTCTTTTCTATTTTGTAGTCATTGCAGGTATAATTTTGGCTTGGTCTGGAACTTTGGTGGAACACTCCAGTCCGATCATCGCCATCTCTTTTGTCATCGGCGCTGTGCTTTCAGCATTTGCAGGATACCTTGGGATGAACATCGCTACCAAAGCGAATGTCAGGACTACCCAAGCAGCAAAAACCAGTTTGAAGAAGGCACTTGATGTGTCATTTACCGGTGGTTCAGTCATGGGAATCGGTGTAGCAGGACTCGCTGTATTGGGAATGGGCTCACTCTTTATTGTATTCTATAACATGTTTGTTGTCTCCACCGGAGGCGATGTCAACGGTGCCGCCATGGCTACAGCCTTGGAAGTGTTGGCAGGATTTTCTTTGGGTGCAGAATCCATTGCGCTTTTTGCGCGTGTCGGTGGTGGTATTTATACCAAAGCTGCTGACGTCGGAGCTGACTTGGTCGGAAAAGTCGAGGCAGGTATTCCTGAGGATGACGTGAGAAATCCGGCGACTATCGCTGATAACGTAGGTGACAACGTAGGTGACGTGGCCGGAATGGGCGCTGACCTTTTCGGTTCTTACGTCGCCACGATTTTAGCTTCCATGGTTTTGGGAAGGGAAATTGTTTCTGATGATAATTTTGGGGGAATCGCTCCGGTATTATTGCCTTTGGTAATCGCAGGTATGGGATTGTTGTTCTCCATCATTTCTACCTTCTTTGTCAAAATCAGTAAAGATACAGACAGCGTTCAGGCTGCTTTGAACAAAGGAAACTGGATTTCAATCTTTTTGACAGTCGGTGCTTCTTATTTCTTGATTGACTACATGTTGCCTGCAGGTGAGTTGGTATTGTCAAGAGGCGGTTCGATTGGCTTTACCAAAATGGGTGTTTTTGGTGCTGTTGTCATCGGTCTGATTGTTGGCGCTTTGATGAGTGCCATCACTGAATATTATACTTCTATGGGCAAGCGTCCCGTGAATTCAATTATCAAGCAATCGGCTACAGGACACGCAACCAATATCATTGGAGGTCTTTCTTTGGGAATGGAATCTACCGTTGCGCCGATCTTGGTATTGGCAGCGGGTATTTATGGTTCGTTTTTGAGTGCAGGTTTGTATGGTGTGGCTATTGCCGCGGCCGGGATGATGGCTACTACTGCAATGCAGTTGGCCATTGATGCTTTTGGTCCGATAGCAGACAATGCAGGCGGAATCGCTGAAATGGCTGGCTTGCCAAAAGAAGTAAGAGAAAGAACAGATATCCTGGATGCGGTCGGTAACACTACTGCGGCTACGGGAAAAGGATTTGCTATCGCTTCTGCTGCTTTGACAGCTTTGGCATTGTTTGCAGCCTATGTCGGAATGGCTGGAATCAGTTCCATTGACATTTACAAAGCAGATGTCTTGTCCGGCTTATTTGTCGGGGCGATGATTCCGTTTATATTTTCTTCATTGTGCATTGCGGCAGTGGGAAGGGCCGCAATGGACATGGTCAACGAGGTGAGGAGACAATTCAGGGAAATCCCCGGCATCATGGAATACAAAGCCAAGCCCGAATATGAGAAGTGTGTGGAGATTTCTACCAAAGCTTCTTTGAGGGAAATGATTTTGCCAGGTGCCATTGCGCTGCTTTCACCAATTATCGTTGGTTTTGCCTTCGGTCCAGAAGTATTGGGTGGTCTGCTTGCAGGCATCACAGTTTCCGGAGTATTGATGGGGATATTCCAAAACAATGCCGGTGGTGCTTGGGACAATGCCAAGAAGTCCTTTGAAAAAGGAGTGATGATCGATGGCGTGATGCAGTACAAAGGTTCTGAAGCACACAAAGCCTCAGTGACAGGAGATACAGTCGGAGATCCATTCAAAGATACTTCCGGCCCATCGATGAATATCCTGATCAAATTGACTTCCATTGTGGCATTGATCATTGCGCCGCATATTTCGGAAGGTGAAGGTCAGGGAAGTGCGCATATCAAAGGCGAGGATGTCAAAGTGACCAAAGAAATTACTTACGAAGACGGTAAAAAAATTGAAAAAACCGTTACCGTGACGATCAATAAATAGTGTAATAAATTGAATTGAAAAGAAAGCCACCTGTGAATAATGGGTGGCTTTTTTTTTCGGCTTTCTGGATTGGATTGAGGAAATTCCAATATCCTCTTGATGATTATCCGCTTTCCTACTGTCATCCAAAATAAGAACTCTTCAGACGGTCGTATACTGAAATAGGTGTATCCATCCGACAAAGCCCATCTTGTTAAAAAGTGATTTTTATTTTGGTCGGTATTCTTCCCAGATTGAGGGCAGAAGCTGATAAAGGTCTTTTTGTTTATGGCTTTGGGTTCTTCGAAGACATCCTTCAACCAATCAAATTCATTGACTTTGTTCTTTTTGCAGCTTGCCATAAAGGAGTACATTGCTGCTGTCATCTCTAGCGCCTGATGTGATCCTACAAACAGGTACGCTTTTCTTCCGATAGCCAGTGGCCCGACTGCATTTTCCACCAGGTTGTTGTCGATTTCCATCTGGCCGTGGAGTGCATATGCTCCCAGACCTGTCCATCTGGCTTTTGCATATGCAATTGCTTTGCCCAAGGGGCTTTGCGGCCTGTACCTGTATTGGTTTTCACCGAGCCAATCTCCAATTCTTTCCAAAACAGGCATGGCATGCTCTTTTCTTTGCAGGGTTCTTTGGTTCCAATCAAGGTCCTCATCCCTTATCCTCTGTTCGAGGGCGTAGAGTATCTGCATCTCATCGAGCACATGGTTGGCCTGTTGTTGGTCATCCCCGAGCGCATCGACAAACTTACGTCTGGCATGTGCCATACAGAAAGTCAGGTGGATATCGGGATGGCTTCCATAGAGTGAATCATAGACCGTGTAACCGTCCGTCTGGATGATGCCCTTAAAATCCGCAAGCATTTCTTTGGGCCCGGACCGGTCCCTTCCCTTTCTGTAATCGAAAAGTACAAGCCTGTCCACAGGTGCATGGTACAGCCACATGTAACCCTGGTGTATCCCGTTTTTGTGGTCTCTGTCCAAAACCTTGATGGGACTTTCGTCCACCTGTAGGTATTTTTGGTTTATGACTATCAGCCGGAGAAGCTCCCAGAGCGGTCTGAGATGTTCCCATCCTTTCATGATCCAGTCCGAGGCGGTTGAGGCGGGGATCCGTACACCCATCTTGCTGTATTTGTCAAGCTGCCGGTGTAGTGGCATCCCGTAAACGTACTTGTCGACAGTCATCTGGGCGATTACAGACTCGGAAGGGATTCCTTTTTCTATCACCCTGTCAGGCAGTACTCCGATGATGATGCCTTTCCCGTTTGGCCTGGCGTACTTTGGACGTACATATTGCTTCACATAGAAAGAAGAACGGGTGATCTCCAGAACTTCGGTCACTTCCTCGCCGATCATTACACAGCCTTCGGTAGATTCAGATGGCTCGATCACCACTATTTCTCTTTTGAGATCCTCGGGCAGGCTCATACGGCCTGTTCCTTTGGCTCTTTTCTTGGGAGTGGGTTTTTGGTTTGAAGAAGCTGATTCAGAGAGTTCTTCCTGTACCGATTTTGTTACACCGAGTTCAAAAAGCCCCATCTGGTTATCCCCGATGTTACCGTTTCTCTTTTCGCTTTTAGATCCAAAAAGATGCCTGCGGAGTTTGTCCAGTTCGAACTGAAGGTCGGTGATGATATCTTCCTTTTGGGAAAGGGTTTCTTCTTTTTCTGAAAGGGTCAACAGGGCTTCTTCATACTGTTTTTTGTAGTCCGTTACATTGCCTTCCATGACTTGAAGATACATCAAAAAGTGGTTTTTTACACGTTTTGAATCACTTTTTTATCAAAAAATTACATCTTTTTCAGACCCTTTTCAAGGGCTCACAGCGCTTTCTGTAGCTCACCGATTCAAGCCTTACCCCCTGTAAGAGCAGGGTCAGTTGACTGCTCGTGACGGAGTTTACGCTAAGTATGGGACGTTCAAAAGTGCCTCTCTCAAGCTTTTTGATGTACATGCCAAAACCGTCTCTGTCCCATTGGAGCAACCTGATCTGGTTGCTGCGTTTGCCAAGGAATACAAAAACATCTCCGTTCATGGGATCAAAGCCAAGCTTGTTGCGCACCAAGCCTGCAAGTGAGTTGATACCATACCGCATATCGGTAGGATCCTTGTACATAAAGTACCTGGTAGAACTCGAAAGGGCAAGCATTAAAGAAGCCTTTTGATCATGTCAGGATCAATCTTTGAGAAAAACTCCACACTCACACCCGATGGGTAACTGATCCTGATGACAGGATCTTTCTGAAAGCTGCGGTCAGGTGTGACCAAAGAAAAACCTGATGAATCTAAACAAACAGTCTCCCTACCTTCAAACTTCCTGCACCAATAATAAAAGGATGTAAGTGAAATGCCCTCCCCGGATGCAAACAATGATTTACTAATCCCTGAGGACCGCCATTGACAAAAAAAACTGTAATACTCATCGTTGCTTATCTTTTTCATGATGCAACTCTAACCCAAAATTCCTGAAACTGAAATATGGGCTTCATCGGATGGATACAATTGGAAGTCATTTTACCCTATAGCAAGAAACCGTTCGGAGTGCCATCCAACTTATATATTATTGGCACTATGAACACTGCTGACCGAAGTGTGGAAGCTTTGGATGCCGCATTGAGGAGGAGGTTTGCATTTAAAGAAATGGCACCGAAACCTGAATTACTTTCACCTTCCATGATGTTGCAAAGACTTTGGATCAGAGATCAGGATTTAGCTTGGAAGGACCCCAATTGGATAAAAGCCGAGAATGAGTTTCTTGATCTTTTTAGTGCGGACATTCTTAACCGGAAGAAATATGAAAGCCTTGAAAATACAGTGAATTTTGAAACTCTCAATATCAGCTTTGACAAAATTGTGGAATTTTGGGGAATCAATTTTGAAACTATTTTATCAAATATCAATAATAGAGTTGAATTGTTACTCGATAAAGACCATCAGATAGGTCATAGCTATTTCATGAATGTTTATAGCTTGAATGATTTAAAATCAGCTTTCCAAAATAAGATTATCCCATTACTTCAGGAATACTTTTTTGGGGATTATGGGAAGATAGGTTTGATTTTAGGTGAAAAGTTTTTTGAAAATGGCAATGGAGAAAACGATGTAAAATTCAAAAACTTCTTTGACTATGCAGAGGGTGGATTTTCAGAAAGAAGAATTTACCGATTTAAAAATCTTCAAAACATGGGTAATGATGAATTCAAGACAGCAATTAAGGAATTAATGAACTAAGTTGAATTCATTGAGAAACCATATCGCCGTTTTTGAGCATCAATCTGTTAAGTTGGGACAAGAGTTTCCTGATGGAAAATTTGGTTCTGAGGAGCTGTTTGCTTTTCAGAAATTCTACGGTGATAAAGGAGTGCCATATTATGATTTAATCAACAATGGCATCCGGTTCAAAGAATTCGTAGGAGTAATACAGATTGGAAATACACTGGTGGAAGTATTACCCAAGGCCGATAAAAAAGCACCTGATTTGGGGTCAGAGAGCAAATGGAGGGCAGTATTGATAGGAATGCTGAAAGCTGTTCACGGTTTTGAATTACATTCTCCAAGTTTCAGTTCATTAAAATTAAAATCCAACTCCATACTCGACTTGTATGTGGAGCTACTTATCCAAGAGGTAGAATTTTTGTTGCACACAGGTTTGGTAAAAAAATACAGGAAAGAGAATGGCAATATAAATTCACTGAAAGGAACCCTGCAGTTTGGAAAGCACATCCAATATAACCTTGTCCATCAGGAGCGGTTCTTCGTCAGGCATAATATGTATGATGTTTTGCATCAAATTCATTTTATTCTTTATAAAGCGTTACGGCTATTAAAACTAATTAATACCAACCAGGTACTTCATAGTAGGATAGGGGCATTGTTTTTACATTTTCCCGAGATGCCCGACATAAAAGTATCCGAAAACACCTTCGGATGTTTGGTTTTAGACCGTAAAACCAAGGCATACGGAAAAGCTTTGGAGATTGCAAAATTGTTGTTGCTTCAGTATCATCCTGATTTAAGCAAAGGAAGAAATCATGTTTTGGCCTTGATGTTTGACATGAATTTGCTTTGGGAGAAGTTTGTTTTTATCAGTCTGAAGAAGCAAAAAAACATAAGGGTTTTCGCTCAAAATTCAAAAAACTTTTGGAATCCCACCGGAGGACAAAGACGGACTATTCGACCTGATATTCGGATCACAAGAGGTAAGGAGACCTTTGTCTTCGATACAAAGTGGAAATTGCTTCCGGATAACAAGCCCTCAGTGGAAGATATCCGTCAGATGTATGCCTACCACCATTATTTCAAGTCCGATAAGGTGGCATTGGTCTACCCCGGGGATTTCCCTACTGTTTCAGGAAAATATGTGGACATAGAAAACCAGAAGGAGGATTCTGCTTTAGAATGTTCACTTATGTTTATCCAAGTAATACAAGAAATCAAAAATTGGCAAAAGGAGATTGGCGAGAAGGTGAAGATTTGGATGGGGGAGGAAACCTAATCCAAAAAATAAATCTGAGTGTTTAAATCCATCCCTGTTTTGGCGGAAGGTTATCTTCACAAATCCTTACCAAATTACCTAAATCCGGAACCGTGTTTCATTAGGAAATAGAGCTATAAAATGTCACCCCTTCGGGTTTTTCTTCATGTTGACTACCTAAAGAGACACAAGAATGAAGAGTTGAAAACTTGACAACTTGGAGAACCTGACAACGCGCACCAAACAACCAAAAAAGACACAAGATTCAAGACACAAGATCCAAGACTTGATTCTTCGACAACTTTGTGAACCTGACTACGCTCAGCAGACAACCAAAAAACACACAAGATTCAAGACACAAGATCAAAGACTTGATTCCTAGACAACCTGACAACAAGGACAACGCGAGGCAGACACCATTTACAACCCTTCAACAAGCCAAATTCTCCAAAAAATGCAAGGGGTATAAACATTGAAAAAATCAATTATTTTAAAAATAATTCAATAAAAACTGCAAAAATAGGCAGATTTACCCCAGTTTCCCCTATACTTCCCCTAACCTTCTCCTAAGGACCCGTTATACCCTCGCCCACCATTCGTTAACTTTTGACCAATTTCCAAGAAAAGGTATGATTATTCCGATGTTTTATAATATTGTAATTTTCCAAGACCATAATCAATCAAAAAAACTGTTTTCATTTTCTCCCGCGTTCCGCTAAGG
>JBBRFK010000200.1:0-7675 GCA_038224435.1 Cytophagales bacterium
GTTTTGATAAATTCATGCCCGTCAAACTTTGCTCCTTTGAGCGCCACAAAAAGTGTTTTTGAAGGCTCCAGGATATTTCGGGAGTCAATAGAAATCCAGCTTACAATTCCCTGACCGGATTGGGAAATCATTTCCCCATCCACCAATTCACTAATTTGATTTGAAGTGAGAGATTGGATCATAGGATAAAATTAAGGATTTGGCTTTATTCTTCTTTTTTTTTGAAAAAGACCTGCTTGATCCATCTTGGGAGGAAGATGGCTCCCAAAATCAAATAAGGGTAGTAAGAAAGCATCCTCCAAAGGATACTTGTCACGAAAGTGTAGCCGTTGAGAAATTCTGCGAAGAACTGCCCAAAGAAAAACTCCGCAGTACCGCTGCTGCCCGGCGTTGGGGAGATCATCATCACAATCCACATGATCACCTGCCGTGCGAAAATCACCACATGCTCAGAAATGCTCAATGATGCATACGCCCCTATCAACGCATTGAGCATAAGATACCGTGAACTCCAGATAAATATGGTTGCGCCAATGATTGTCAGCCAATATTTATAATTTTTTCCGATCAGCTCTTTGGAAGCTTCAATGATCTGATTGCCAAATTCACTGGCAGAATATTTCCATTTCCTAAGCCATTTGATAGAAAAAATCTTTATTAAAACCCACTTGAATACCCTTGGCCTATAAAATAGTGCCAAAGCCATTACCAAAGAATAAGATGCATATAGGCCATAACTAATCCAAAACAAAACTTCAAGACTTCTTCCAAGCCTCATTTCCATCATCCTACTAGCTGGGAAAATATTTCCCTGTGCAAAATATAAAATGATGGGTGCGCCGATAACAAAGAATAAATTGTCGAGAATAGCGGTAACCATCACATAAGCGATGGCTTTTCCCAATTTTATCCCCTCTTTGTTCAATATAAAAATCGCAACTGCGGATCCACCCACTACTGAAGGAGTCACTGCGGAGGCAAATTCCCAAAGGATAATAACATACAGCGCTCTGGTCCATGAAAGGTGTTGGTCAGTCACAACGCGAATACGATAAATATATCCTATATCGCGGCACAAAATGACTAAAATGGCTACAATGATCCACCATATCGAACCATCAAAGACGCCTTTTAAAGTCTGGGCATTGACATTGGGGTCAAGATAAAACATCAAAAAAATAATCCCCAAGCCAATAAGCACCGGAAACCAGACCTTATTGGGGTTGAGGGTTGCAAAAATCTGCTTATTATCTAGTTTCATAAACTATGCTGAAGGAACCGTTTCTTGTTTTTCTACCCAAAAATTGTTGAATCCTTCTCCTATGGTAATGGTAACCATAGCTAGTTGTAATAATTCCAAAATGGCCAAAAAAGTGTAAATCACAAAGATTTTTTCAGGTTTGTAGCTGATAAATTCAGTAAAGGGTACGCGGTCTTTTAACGACATTTTTTCCAAAATAAAATCTTTTTGCTGCTCAATGGTATAGGGATACTGAATGACGGTATGTTTTGTTTCATCTGTCCTTGAATTGTATTTAGACATGACCTTTTGAAATACTTTCAAAAGCTTATAAAGGTCAAGATCCTGCATTTCTGCATCGACATCGTCCGCCTTCGCCAACTGTCTGAGTTCTGAAAGTATATTGCCTCTCTGCACTTTTGCAAGGCGGGTCTCCTCCAGACTTGCCAGTTCAAGGATGACAGATTTGTATTTTTTATATTCCAATAAATGCCGGATCAATTCCTCTCTTGGGTCAATTTCTTCTCCGTTTTCGTCTATTTCAGGACGTGGAATCAGCATTTTTGATTTTATTTTCATCAATGTGGCCGCAAAAAGAATGAAATCACTTGCCACTTCGATCTCCATTTTTTCGAGATGATGGATATAGTCAAGAAAATCCCGGGTGATTTTTGAAATCGGTATATCATATATATCCAGCTCATCCCGTTCGATGAAAAACAGCATCAAATCGAATGGGCCTTCGAAAAGTGGTAATTTGATTTCAAAACTCACTGTAAACTATTTTATTTTCTTAATTTTGCACCTCAATCTTGTCCAAAGATATCCAAATAAGTGTAATTTATTCATTTGACGCACAAAAAGACCCTTTTCCAAACCCGACAAAATTCGAAGAAAACTTTGAAAAACAATTGGGGATGACAAATGTTAATTACCTTTATTAAGAACCCTATTGCTGATGATCATCAAACCAGGAAAATTACTCGCAAAGATCGATTCACCCGCCGATCTCAAAAAGCTTTCTAAAGATCAATTGGTACAAATCTGCGATGAGCTGAGGCAGTTCATTGTCGATAATGTATCCGTTTACGGAGGGCATTTTGGTGCGAATCTTGGCGTAGTAGAGCTTACAGTAGCTTTGCATTATGTGCTCAATACACCGGAAGACCAGCTTGTCTGGGATGTGGGACATCAAGCCTACGGACACAAGATTTTAACAGGCCGGAAAGAACAATTTCATACAAATAGACTTTACGGGGGGCTTTCGGGTTTTCCGAAGAGGAAAGAAAGCGAATTCGACACCTTTGGTGTGGGTCATTCCAGTACCTCCATCTCTGCTGCCTTGGGCATGGCTATGGCATCAAAATACAAGGGAGATTTTAAAAAACAACATGTAGCAGTCATAGGCGACGGCTCCTTGACGGGTGGAATGGCTTTTGAAGCGATGAACCATGCGGGAGTTTCGGATACGAATATGTTGATCATCCTCAATGACAACTGCATGTCCATCGACCCCAATGTGGGCGCTCTCAAGGACTACCTGACCGACATCACCACTTCCCATACTTACAATAAAGTAAAAGACGAAGTTTGGAACCTGCTCGGTAAGATTTCTATGTTCGGTTCTTCTGCACAAGACATCGTCTCGAAAGTTGAGGGGGCGATCAAATCTGCGGTTTTGAAGCAAAGCAATCTATTCGAATCTTTGAATCTCAGGTATTTTGGTCCAGTAGACGGGCATGATGTGCACCACTTGGTAGAGATTCTTGCTGACTTACGGGATATACCCGGTCCAAAAATCCTTCACTGCATTACAATCAAAGGAAAAGGATATGGTCCTGCGGAAACCGGCAACAAAACCACTTGGCACGCTCCGGGACTTTTTGACAAGGTGACCGGCGAAATATATAAAAAAATACAGACCATACCACAAGCGCCAAAATACCAAGATGTTTTTGGCCATACGATAGTGGAATTGGCTAAACAAAACAAAAAAATCATGGGGGTGACTCCTGCCATGCCTTCCGGTTCATCGTTGAATATCATGATGAAAGAAATGCCTGATAGGGCTTTTGATGTCGGAATCGCCGAACAGCACGCTGTGACTTTCTCGGCAGGATTGGCTACACAGGGTTTGATTCCTTTCTGTAATATCTACAGTTCATTTATGCAACGGGCCTATGACCAGGTCATCCATGATGTATGCCTCCAAAACCTGCAGGTAGTTTTTTGCTTAGACAGGGCGGGTTTTGCCGGTGCAGATGGACCTACCCATCATGGTGCTTATGATATTTCATTTTTCAGATGTATTCCAAATCTCGTGGTCTCTTCTCCTATGGATGAGGAAGAACTCAGAAATCTGATGTACACTGCGACAAAATTTGAAGGACCTTTTTCGATCAGGTATCCAAGAGGACAGGGTGTGATGGTTGATTGGCGAACCCCAATGAGAGAGATTCCTGTCGGACAAGGTAGAATAATCCAGGAAGGGGAGGAAGTTGCTCTTTTGACGATTGGACACATCGGAAATTATGCCGTTACCGCCTGCGAAATGCTCGAAAAAGAAGGCTTTAACCCGGCGCATTACGATATGAGGTTTGTCAAACCTCTTGATGAAGCCATGCTGCATGAGGTTTTTACCAAATTCAAAAAGGTGGTGACAGTCGAAGACGGCTGCCTGATGGGAGGATTTGGTTCAGCAGTGTTGGAGTGGATGGTCGACAATGGCTATCAGGCTCAGGTAAAAAGATTGGGCATTCCAGATAGGGTTATCGAGCATGGCGAGCAGATCGAGCTCCACAGAGAGTGTGGTTTTGACCCTGAAGGCATTGCCAATGCTGTCAGGGAGTTGGTAGGTTCGGTAGTGGAGAAGTAATGTTTATTCAATTATGCCAACTATGTCCAGAAAATAGCGGTATAGTTTTTTTTTATGTAAATGACCATCTTCCCCTGCATGTCCATTTTGAAAAAGACAGTGAAACAGCCAAGTTTGATATTTTTCCTTTAGCGCTAATTATATCCAAAGGTTTTAAAGCCATTGAATTGTCAGTAATTCGTAAATTGGTTGAAAAGAATTCAATTATTATATAAAAAGTCTAGTATTAGTATTTTGGCAATCAATAAATCTTCCTTGGCCAAAGATGTTTGGTTTAGTGACATGATGATGTTTCTATTGTTGCAAGATGGAAGAGAGATTGGATTTCCGTTGGAATGGTTCCCAAAATTGAGGGCTTCAAAAAAGAGGACCTAGAAAATTGGAGATTGATAGGAGGAGGGGAAGGGATTCATTGGGAGGCTTTGGATGAAGATATTTTGGTGGAAGCATTGCTCTAAATAAATGATTATTTTTGAAAAAAGAGGCTCCGGCCAACCGCTCATTCTCATCCACGGATTCTGCGAATCAAAAGAAATGTGGATAACTTTTTCAAAGGAATTGGCCAAAACCCATACCGTTTATAATATCGATTTGCCGGGTATTACAGACCACCATATTCCAAAAGAACTTAACACTTTAGAAAATGTCGCTGTCATCATTCATGATTGGATGGAGGATAACCATATTCACAATCCTATTGTCATCGGACATTCTTTGGGGGGATATGTCACCTTGGCCTTGGCCGAATTGATGGGAAGCGGATTGAAGGCAATAGGCTTGTTCCATTCTACAGCTTTGTCTGATAACAGCGAAAAAAGGAAAACCAGAAACAAAACCATCACTTTCATCAAAAAGCATGGTGTGGATAAGTTTATAGATTCTTTTGTCCCACCGCTTTTTAGCGAGCAACATAGGATTGCTCTTCAGGAAAAAATAGATGAACTGATTACTTCGGGGAAGAATTGGTCAAAAGAGGGAGTTATTGCCTACATCACGGCAATGCGTGACCGAAAAGACCGGATGGAGGTTTGGGAAAACTTCAAAGGAAAAAAACTGATGATTGTAGGTGTTTTGGATGTGGCGGTCAACATAGAAGCTAGCAGGATGCACAAACCTTTTGTTGACAATTACTGTGAACTCGAAGATGTTGGCCATATGGGAATGTTTGAAGCGGAAGAAAAAACCATAAAGATCATCATGGACTTTAATGCCATAGAATAATAATCTTAATTTTTGGCGGCCATCGTTTTTTCCTTTTTAGAGAAGGCGAGTATTGGATGTGGATAATTGGCTCCCAAATGGACACTAAATGATTTCAATTCATTTTTTGTCAGGTTGCTTGGCTGGTGGATATCATATCCCTGAATCTTTGCCAATTCAGGAATCCAATTTCTTACAAAATCTCCCTTCTTGTCATAATTATTGGCTTGTTTTAGGATGTTGAAATACCGGTTCTCCCTTGGGTCGTTGCCGACTCCTGCGACATACATCCAGTTTCCCCAATTGGAACAGACGTCATAGTCGATCAATTGGCTCTCAAAATACATGGCACCCCACCTCCAATCAATCTCCAAGTCATTGACCAGAAACGAAGCCACATTTTGCCTTCCCCTGTTGGACATAAACCCGGTCGCATTGAGCTCCCTCATATTGGCATCGACAAAAGGAATACCTGTCTCTCCGTCTGCCCATTTCCAAAACAGGTTTTCATCTTTTCTCCAGTTATCCACATTGTTCTTGATGCCCTGAAGCATAAAAACTTTACTTCCGTGCTTTTTGCAAATAAATTTGAAGTAATCTCTCCAGATCAGCTCAAACACCATCCAATAGGTTGAATCATTCTTTTTTCTTTCGCTTTCGTATCGCTCTACTTCCTCATAAATATACCTTGGCGAAATACAGCCCAAAGCCAACCATGCAGAAAATTTGCTGCTGTAATCAGGGCCCAACATCCCATTCCGGGTTTCTTTATAGGTCTTCAAACCATCATGATCCCAAAAATAGGTTTGAAGCCTTTTGATACCTTCATCTTCGCCACCTGTAAACTGCATCACCCCTTTTGCTGAGGCAACAGGCTCCTGAACCCCTAATGTGGATAACCCGGGAATTTGCCCAAAATCACAATTAATTGCCGGGAAATTGACATGGTCCGGTCTGTCTATTATCTTTCTGACAAGACTGAATTTTTCGCATTCTTTCCTAAACTGGGTAAAGACCTCCGGAGTCTGATTCACAGGAAATGGCAGGTCCTCGATATGGAAAAGCGTGCTTTGCCAAAAACTGTTGGTTTGAATTCCTTTTTTCCAAACTGCATTTTCCAGCGCTTCTTCTATGGTTTTTTCTTCTTTAGTGATTTCTTCAGAAAAGAAAATGGCCTCAGCCTCATATTTTTCTGCCAAATCAGGAATTATCTCTTCAGGCTTACCTGTCCGGATAACCAGATTTCCCCCAAGCATTTCTAGGTTTTTTCTTAAGTTATCCACAGCCTCTGCTTGGAACTTTGCCCTGAACGGGCCGGTTTTTTGTATTCCTAATTCTACTGTGCCAAATTGTCTTGGATCAAAACAATACACGGGTATAATTTCTGAAGACTCTTTGCAGGCAGAAAATAATGCTGCTTGGTCGTGCAGCCTTAAATCATTTTTAAACCAAACTATTACTCTTTTGTACTTCATTTGTCTTTCAAACGACCTGTAGAATAAAAGTGTTTGGCCAATTCACATATATTGTCTATTAATACTTTATTTCAATTTCTGGTTTCTACCACGAATGTTGTGAAAACTTTGTATCCTAAGAGAATAAAAGTTTTAAGATTTCCAAAAACAGGCAACAGAATGGTCAAAATCAGATATATAGCAGTATGTGTATCCGCTTAGTTGCACGTATTCTTTAAATCCCAAAACATAATTGCTTAAACTGAATTTCAATTGTTCGATGCGGGCAGGTCGACGGCGGACCGGGCCGGCCCCGGCCTTGCGCGTGGATAGGATTCCGCCGTCTTGACTTTTTTGGCTACTTTTTTTGTCAAGAAAAAAAGTAGCTGTAAAAATGAGGATTCGATTTCCTGTAGGTATAAGAACATCTTTAAAGTTAATTTTAGTACGTACAATCTTCCGTATACTCACATTTTTTTATTAAGATTGGAATGATTAGATGTATTTCAATTCAACTTCCTGCAATGGATATCTTTAACCAAATACCCATCATTATGTAATATGCGGTTAAAAAATGATAACTCTACCCTTTTTGAGAACCTTTGTGTGCTAAAAAGCAAAAAAAGGGATGATTAATTCTGGGCATAGAGATTCAAGAAAAAATTAGGATTAAACCAAATAGTTGTCAGAATTTAATGACGCAGTTCCCCTTTAAATATTAATTTTAGCAAATATTAGCTGCTTCCTATCCGCTGCCTTTTTTTTCCCAATCTCCAATATTCAAGTCAATGAAGAAGTTATTCAACCTATTTTTATTTTCTACTGCCCTGTTTGCCTGTGGCCAGCCTGAGGCAAAATCCGTCATCAACTTAGAACCCGAAGAAAAACCAAGCTACCAGGTAGAAA
>JBBRFK010000201.1:0-7611 GCA_038224435.1 Cytophagales bacterium
ATTTCCGCAAAGAAGCGAAAGCGCAAAAAACATCCGCTATCCGCTTCTCCAGAAGCTGGATCCTTATTTCTCTTTTCCTATCAGCAAAGCCGAGAGGACAATTTTTTTATCCCCCTCCTGACACGGTTTCAACTAAAAAACTTATCTTAATCCCCTGAAAAGTAAAACATACTTAGTAGATGATTTTAAAGGAATTGAAGCCGAGAAAGGCGCTGAACAAAGCTTATTTGAAAGTAAAGCCCAATAGGATTGACATTGAATCTTTCAAGGCCAACCTCATTGCTTTACTCGACAGAACCAATGACACCGAAAGCGAAGAGTTTCATAAAAACCTTGTCTCTGACTTTTTGAAAGATACCTACTACAAACAAAACCATTTTATCAATACCAAAGGTAGAAACGACCTTGTCATCCATATCGGCAACCATGCCAAAACCCCCGTAGGCGTCATCGTCGAAGCCAAAAAACCGACCAACAAAAATGAAATGGTCTCCACCAAAAAACTGAACGCCAAGGCATTTCAGGAATTGGTGCTGTATTACCTCCGTGAGAGAATCACCCACAAAAACCTCGAAGTAAAATATCTGGTGGCGACCAACATCAATGAATGGTTTATCTTTGATGCCACATTGTTTGACAGGCTTTTTGCCCAAAACAAAAACTTTGTAAACCAATTCCATGACTTTGAGGGTGGGCGATTGGCGGACACCAAAACAGACTTTTTCTACAAACAGATCGCCGAACCCTTTATAGACAGCATTTCGTCGGAGATTGAGTTTACGTACTTCAATATCCAGGAATATCAAAAGCCGCTCCGCAATGCCGACAGAGCAGATGACAATATCCTGATCGCATTGTTCAAACTGCTGTCACCTGAGCACCTGCTCAAACTCCCCTTTGCCAACGACAGCAATAGCCTTGACAAACGGTTTTATAGCGAGTTGCTACACATTATCGGCTTGACTGAAACCAAAGAAGGGGGCAAAAAACTGATTGGAAGAAACAAATCGAGCGAAAGGCACACAGGAACAATCCTTGAAGATGCCATCATTCAGCTCGACAGCCTGGACAAACTGAATCGCTTGGATAAACCAAGTCAGTATGGAAGTACCGCGGAGGAAAGGCTTTTCAATGTCGCCCTTGAACTGAGTATCACTTGGATCAACAGGATTTTGTTCCTCAAGCTGCTCGAAGCCCAACTCATCACCTACCACAGAGGAGACAAGTCCTATTCTTTTCTCAACCTTGACAAAATCCCCACCTATGACGACCTCAACAGCCTGTTTTTTCAGGTATTGGCAAGAAAGTATGAAGAGCGAAATGAGGATGTAAAAAAGGCATTTGAGAAAGTCCCATATCTCAATTCCTCTCTTTTTGAGCCGACGGACATGGAACAGGTCACCTTGTTTATCAGCAACCTCAAAGATGACAAAACCATTCCGGTCATTGCTTCCACTGTGCTCAAAGACAAACAGGGTAAAAAGAGAACAGGAAATCTCAGCACGCTTGAATACCTGTTTGAGTTTTTGAATGCCTACGACTTCAGCAGCGAAGGTTCAGAAGAAATACAGGAAGACAACAAAACGCTGATCAATGCATCGGTACTCGGTTTGATTTTCGAGAAAATCAATGGCTACAAAGATGGGTCTTTTTTCACGCCGGGTTTCATTACCATGTATATGTGCCGTGAGACCATCCGCAAGGCCGTGGTGCAGAAATTCAACGAAACCAAAAAATGGAACTGTGCAAGCATTGAAGAACTGCATGACAAAATCGAAGACCGCAAGGAAGCAAACGCGATTGTGAACAGCATCAAAATCTGCGATCCTGCCGTGGGTTCGGGGCACTTTCATGTGTCGGCACTCAATGAAATGATTGCGGTGAAAAGTCATCTGAGAATACTTCACGACCGAAAAGGAAAGCTCCTAAAAGACGTCGCAGTCTATGTGGTAAATGATGCGCTATATATTACTGACATCGATTCGGATGAAGAACATTACTATATAGCACCTACGCCAAGGTCGGAAAAAACGGTCAAGTATGCTTTTGGTGGCGACAATTTCAAATTTACACCCGAATTGGTAAGTGAGAGACAACGCATTCAGGAAGCGATTTTTCACGAAAAGCAAACCATCATTGAAAACTGCCTCTTCGGCGTGGATATCAATCCCAACTCGGTAAAAATCTGCCGTCTGCGTCTTTGGATAGAGTTGCTCAAGAATGCTTACTATACCGCAGAAAGCAATTTTACAGCACTCGAAACCCTCCCAAACATCGACATCAACATCAAGTGTGGCAACTCTCTCGTAAGCCGCTTTGCCATCGATGCCGACCTGAAGCAAGCGCTGAAGAAAAGCAAGTGGTCCATAGAAAGCTACCGCATCGCCGTCGATACCTACCGCAATGCCGAAAACAAAGAACAAAAGCGGGAAATGGAAAGGTTGATCGCCGATATCAAATCGGACTTCCGAAGTGAAATAGCCAAGAACGACCCCAAAATCAAGCGCAAAGCCCAAATGGGAGGTGAACTCTACAACCTGACCATGCAGCAAGGACTCTTCGATGAAAGCCCCAAACAAAAGAATGAACGCCTTGCCAAAATAGCCAAGCTGGAAGAAACCCTCAACAGCCTCGAATCAGAGATCGAAGAAATCAAAGCCAACAAGATCTTTGAAAATGCCTTTGAATGGCGTTTTGAATTTCCCGAAGTACTCAATGATGAGGGTGATTTTGTGGGATTTGATGTGGTGATTGGAAATCCGCCTTATATCAGGCAGGAGCAATTTTCCGAGTTCAAAAGCTACCTATTGAAAGCATTTGAAGAGACAGGCGCAGGAACTGCGGATTTGTTTGTTTACTTCGTTGAACTCGCCTTTAGGATTTTAAAGACAGATGGGGAGTTTTCGTTTATCATCCCAAATAAATGGATGAGAGCAGGGTATGGCAAAAAACTACGCCAATTTGTTTCAAGACAAAAAATACACAACCTGATAGACTTTGGTGATTTACCTGTATTTGAAGAAGCCACGACATATCCTAATATTATCCAACTAAGGAAAAGTAACCCAATTGACTTATTTCCTGCTTGCAATGTCGCCTTTTTGAATTTCCCCTTTGGCCTTGGAAAGTATATTGAGGAGAATAAAATTGAAGTAAATGTAAATGAACTTTTGCCTGATGGTTGGTCACTTTCTGAATCAAAAATTCAAGCACTACTTGCAAAAATCAGAAGCAAAGGTGTTCCGCTAAGTGAATTTGTTAAGGGTAAGATTTATCGGGGCGTACTAACCGGTTTAAATGAAGCCTTTGTTATTGACAAAGAAACCAAAGAACGACTGATTGCAGAGGATCCCAAAAGTGCTGAAGTGATAAAACCGTTTTTGGCAGGGCGTGATATCAAAAGATATCAGACACCTGAAGCGGATAAATTTCTGATTCTGTTTCCAAAGGGATTTACCATTAAGAGAAACTTACCAAAAGACAATCCAAATTTCATTGTTGCTGAGCCGCCGCCAAGATATGGTGATATGCCTTTTGATGATGCGTGGGAATGGATTAGAAGAAACTATCCTGCAATCGCAAGACACTTAAGACCCTTCAAAGCAAATGCGGAAAAAAGGACTGACAAAGGCGATTATTGGTGGGAACTAAGGGCATGTGATTATTATAATGAGTTTGAAAAGCCAAAAGTAATGCTCCCGGACATCTCTTTGAGGTGTGAAGCGCTTCTTGACGAAAATGGTGGTTATTATTCCGTTAATACTGCGTATATAATACCGAACCTTTCAAAATCTGATCTAGGAATTTTAAATTCCAAACTTACTCAATTTGTCTATTCTAATCTTTCTCAAACAATAAGAGGTGGATACTTTAGATTCATTCGCCAGTATTTGGCTCAAATACCAATAATTAAATCAGACATTTTGGAAAACTTAGTTTCCCAGGTTATTCAAACAAAAAAACAAAACCAAACCGCCGATACCACCAACCTTGAAAACCAGATCGATCAATTGGTTTACAAGCTTTATGACTTGACGGAAGAGGAGATCAGGATAGTGGAGGGGAAATAAATCAGGAAAATATGGATTACGTAAAAAGAAAAGAATTTGAAGCGATGTTTCTTCCCTTTACACAATCAGGGACACAAATCTGGGTGATCAGCAAAATCAAAGAATTGCCGATCGAAATCATCCGTTTTGCGATAAATCTGGCAGAATTGGATTTCATCAAATTTGTCAGGATTGATGCTGACACAATCGCAGCTTCCAGCGAAAATCATCCAAACCGACCTAAAGTGCCCATCAATCAAATGAATCACCCCACGGCAAATGGAATTGAGATCTTATATGATATGAAAGATAAAACCATTGATTTCTATGATATCAATTCTCCTATCAAAGGAAATGGTGGGAGGATGGTAGAAGCAGTATTTAAAGATTTTCCTGCGGGATGGAGTCCTGTTGTCATCATGGCTTGGAGTGACGGTTTTTGGGATAAAATCAAAGAAAAATACAAGCATTTGGACTGGATAAAAGATCCTCTTTATGATTAGAAAAGGGTTTTGAGCCGCTCGGTTTAATTTCAAATTACACCTTTTCATTTTCTGGAATTTGTGATTCCTTCCAAAATGTTCATACCCCTCATCCTAAAGCCGCTAGTGTCAACGGCTATCGGCAAAACTGCCCTTTTCCACCGTCTTGAAAATGCCCCAAAATCCTTAATTCAAATTTTCCTTTTGCCTTCCCCTATCCAAATCAAATATTTCCTCTACCTTTGAATCCCATAAGAATCAAAACAATATTCTCCATCCAACCCTTCTTATGGGCTCAACCACCAAATATATCTTTATTACCGGAGGCGTTACTTCCTCACTTGGAAAAGGCATCATAGCCGCTTCTTTGGCCAAATTACTTCAGGCAAGGGGCTTCAGTGCGACGATTCAAAAATTTGACCCCTATCTCAACATCGATCCGGGAACACTCAATCCCTACGAACATGGCGAATGCTATGTCACCGAAGATGGCGCAGAAACTGACCTAGATCTAGGTCACTATGAGCGGTTTCTCAATACCCCGACTTCACAGGCAAACAACATCACGACAGGAAGGATCTATAACAACGTCATTACCAAAGAAAGAAAAGGGGAATACCTAGGCAAAACCGTGCAGGTAATCCCACATATTACGGATGAGATCAAAAGAAATTTTTTCAAGCTTGGCGAAGAAGGTAAATATGATGTCGTCATCACTGAGATAGGCGGCTGCGTGGGTGACATCGAATCCCTGCCATTTATAGAAGCTGTCCGACAGTTAAAATGGGACATTGGCCCAAATAATATCCTGGTCGTTCACCTGACCCTCATTCCCTATCTTGCCGCTGCCAAGGAACTCAAAACCAAACCCACCCAACATTCTGTCAAACAATTGCTTGAGGCGGGTATACAGCCGGATATATTGGTCTGCAGGACTGATCGCCACCTTCCTATGGAAGTAAAAAAGAAACTGGCGCTCTTCTGCAATGTGCAGCTGAATTGTGTCATTGAGGCCATGGATGCTGAAACCATCTACGATGTTCCTTTGCTCATGAAGAAGGAAAAACTTGACGAAAGGGTCTTGAGCAAACTGAAGCTGACTTCCAAAACCAACACCGATCTGGAGCAGTGGAAAGACTTTTTGGGAAGATTGAAAAACCCGACACAGGAAGTCAATATCGGTTTGATCGGGAAATATGTCTCGCTTCCCGATGCCTATAAATCCATCATTGAATCCTTTGTGCATGCAGGTGCGGCATGTGAATGCAAGGTAAATCTGACTTTGATTTCATCAGAAGAATTGCTCCCGGAAAACGTGGCCAAAAAACTAGAACACCTTGACGGGATTCTTGTGGCACCGGGATTTGGTGAAAGAGGACTTGAAGGAAAGATAGAAACTGTTAAATTTGCCCGCGAAAACAAGCTTCCTTTCTTTGGTATTTGTCTTGGAATGCAGGTTGCAGTGATTGAGTTTGCCAGAAATGTACTTGGGCTCAAAGGAGCCAGCAGTACAGAAATGGATCCCAATACGCCATATCCGGTCATAGACTTAATGGCTGACCAAAAAAATATCGAAATGAAGGGAGGTACCATGAGACTGGGATCTTACGCCTGCGAACTTAGAAAAGGAAGCAAGGCAGCCCAAGCTTATGGCAAATCCAAGATCAAAGAAAGACATAGACACAGGTATGAATTCAACAACAAATACCTTGCGCAGATAGAAGAAAACGGATTGATTCCTTCAGGGATCAACCCTGAAAGCCAGTTGGTGGAAATAGTCGAACTCAAAAACCATCCCTGGTTTTTGGGAACACAGTTTCACCCCGAGTATAAAAGTACTGTTTTGAATCCCCATCCATTGTTTGTGAAATTCGTAACAGCAACCATTGAAAATAAAAAATCAAATATTTGAATACCAGCCTAAATTAAGTAACAGGTAACACGAGGTAAAAAGGGGCTTCTCCCTAGATACTTTCTGTTACCTTTGCATTTCAAAAGGCCCTTACAATAAAAATATGGACAGAAACCAAGCGGCAGGCTTAATCTTATTTGCAGCAGTATTGCTTATTTATTCGATTTTCTTTGCTACCACTCCCGAACCACTTCCGGAAGAATTGAACAGTGTGACGCAAACTATTCCCCAAGAATCCGCTGATGTCGACACCATTGCCCAAGAAATAATCCAGCCTGACAGTATCCAAGACCTTATCGCACAGCGTCAGTTTGGCGTTTTTGCTCCGATGACAAAGGGTACAGAAGAGGAAATTGTCCTGGAAAACGACAAAATGGCTGTCACCTTTTCCACCAAAGGTGCAGAAATCACCAAAGTGGTATTGAAGGAATTCAAAACCTGGGACCAAAGACCATTGATCTTATTGGACGGTGAAAGCTCAGATTTGAGCTATTCTATCCAGACTGATAAAGGCCTTTTAAGTCTAAATGACTTATACTTCAACCCTACTGCTTCGGCTGTGGATGTAGAAGGAACTCCTGCTTCTATCCTGACTTTTACAGCAAAATCAGGAAATGGAGCAATTACCAGAACTTATTCCCTTGCAGAAGGCTCTTATGTTTTGGACAAATCCCTTGAGTTTGCCGGACTCGCCGGCAGTCTAAAAGACACTACGGTGCAGATCAGCTGGGATGCAAAACTTCTTCGGCAGGAGCAGGATATCGAAGAATCAAGGAGGAAAACCAACATCAATTTCTTCACTGCGGATGCGAGCCATGATTACCTGAGTACAAGCTCTGAGACAGACGATGCGGACGTTCAAGAGCCATTTAAATGGATGAGTTTCAGTCAAAGGTTTTTCACCACCGGGATCATTGCCTCCAATAATTTCAGTTCTGCTAAATTCACCCAACAGACGCCGCAAGACACCCTTTCGATCAAAAATGTACAGGCTGCAATGGTTCTGCCTTTAGATAGCAACAAGGTGAATTTGAGCTATTATTTTGGACCGAATAGGTACAACACATTGAAAAAAATAACGCCTGGCTTTGAAAAAAACGTGGACATGGGTTATTTCTTTGTCAGTTGGGTCAACAAATACATCATCGTAAATCTTTTTCAGTTCCTT
>JBBRFK010000202.1:0-7601 GCA_038224435.1 Cytophagales bacterium
TCCGATTCTTTATTGAACCCTTGCAAGACCTCAACCATAATCAGGTCTCCTGTGACAATTATTTGTTTGCCAAAGGTATTGTACAATAAAGAAACCTCAGGACTTTCACGTCCATTAAAAAAATCAATCCAAACTGAAGAATCGACTAAAATCATTGATTCAGTCTCATTTTTTCAAGATTTCCTTCCCAATGTAATTTCCCTTTGAGGAGTTTGATTTTTTCCTGGTTTTTAAGTGATATCATTAATCTTAATCCTGCTTCAACTGTTGCCTTTTTTGTTTTCAGCCCGCTGGCTTTCATGGCTTCATTGATCAGCTCATCATCGATTTCAATATTAGTCCTCATAATTGTGTGTATATATTTTATAAACATACACATGAATTTTCAAATGATTTGAATTTGTTACTTCAAACATGCTTCCAGCCCTTCTTCAATGCTTATAGGTTTTAATCCATAAGCCTTTTCAATTTTTGAGGAATCAAAGCAATAATCCTGATCCAGTTGATAACGAAGTTCTTTTACTTCTTTCAAAACAGGAATAAAAATGGAAACCAAAGACAACATGAAGGGACTGAGTACTTGAAGTTTGGGTTGTACCCCAAGTTTCTTCGCCAAAATATTGACTGCTTCTTGACCTGTGGGATAGGCATTTGAGGTGGGAAGGTGCCAGATTTGATTCCATGCGCCTTCTTGATGGGCGAGAAAGGCAGTGGCAAACGCCGCATCCGGGATGTAAGTAAATGAATGTTTCTTGCTGCCTGAGTAAACCCACTGGGCGGTTTTTCCTGCTTTCATGCGGTTGATGACAGATTCATTGAGAAAACTCAGTCTGGCTCCCGGACCATAAAAATCCGCAGCCCTGACGATCATCGCTTTTAATTTTCCAGAGGCAATTTCATCCAAAATCATTTGGGCGATTTGGGCACGGACTTTACCTTTTACACTTTCAGGCCGTATCGGTGACTCTTCAGTAAGGTGTCCTACATACTTGGGATCGTAGCAATACATATTGTCAAAAAAGACCAATTTTGCCCCATGTTTTTTACATGCCTTGATGGTGTTTTTCATGATGACAGGCCAATGTTCCTGCCAGATCTTGGCCTTGTAAGTGATCCCTACGACCAAGTAAACTGTATCTGAACCGGCAACAGCTTTTTCGACTTCTGCCTCATTCAATAGTTCGGCTTTAAATAGCGTGTCTTTAGGATTGACTTTCTTGGGATTGCGGCTGACCAAGCGGATATTGTCAGTGTAGGCAGGAAGTTCCTTTGCCAAGTGGGTTCCTATATTTCCGGTGGAACCTAGGATAGTGTGGAGCGGGGAAGTGGGCATGGTGTTTTTATTTACAATTTAGCTTAAAATCTCCCATCGAAACATTGATTTTGGTTAAGAAATTGAAATGATTTGCAAGTTCAACGGAACATTGTCTCTTTCGTTTGGTCAATATATTCTTCCCGAATTTTTCGGTTTTTTCTTCAACCTCGACTTGCTCAACCCGATGGCGGATTCTCGCAGGTAAAAATGATCCGAATTGATATTACTTTTTAATGTCAAAGAAGCGGGTAGTCATGATTTCTTTTAATGGGACCTGAATATTTGATAAAAGGCATAAAGTGTTTTAATAAATATCTTATATTTCAGTGAAGTGAACTTTAGCAAAATAAAGTTTTGTTCACCCGAAATTTAAAAAAATTCCAAAGACCAAAGCAAGTTTATGAAATTGGTGCGTCCTACTTTTGATTCTAAAATTAATATATTCTTTTTTGGCATTGGGCTATTGTTATTTTTTTCATGTGAGCCAAAAGTTAAGCTTCCGGAAGGGGATGTGGAGAATGGCGGGCTTTTTTTACCGGATGGATTTGAAGCGTTGGCAGTGGTGGACAGTATCGGAAGGGCTAGGCATTTGGCAATAAGTGAATCGGGAGATATTTATGTCAAACTTCGCGTGCCTGATAAAAAAGGAAAAGGGTTGGTAGGCATCAGAGATACCAACCAAGATGGCAAAGCAGATATTGTGGAATACTTTGGGGATTACCCGGATCAAGGTAACTATGGAACAGGCATGCGCATCTATAATGGCTACCTGTATTTTAGTACCGCGGGTGAGGTATACAGATACAAGATGGATCCCAATGGATTATTGCCAATAGGAGAACCTGAACTGATCATGGTAGACGATTACAAAAATGCAGAATATGGATATGAACATATCGCCAAACCCCTAGCTTTTGATGATGATGGCCATATTTACGTAGCATTTGGCTCACCGGGAGATATTTGTCAGGAGTTCAACAGGAAGCCCGGGAGCCCCGGAATGGACCCATGTCCGCAGCTGGAGTGGCACGGAGGTATTTGGCAATTTGATGCCAACCGTCTAAACCAAACTCAAAAAGATGGGAAAAGGTATGCCACAGGAATCAGGTCAGTAGTGGCCATGGATTGGAATCGGGAAGAGAATGAATTGTATGTTGTACAGCATGGAAGGGATGATTTGAACAAGTCTTGGCCTGATCTTTTCGGCCCTTGGGAAAGTGCCGTTTTACCCTCAGAGGAATTTTTCAGGGTTGAGGAAGGCACCGATGGAGGTTGGCCTTATTATTACTATGACCACATAGAAGGTAAAAAGAAACTGAATCCCGAATACGGCGGAGACGGTACAATTCAGGGGAATGCCCTTTTGGTTGCCCAACCTTTGATGGCTTTTCCGGGACATTTGGCACCAAATGACCTTCACTTTTATAAAGGAGATCAATTTCCCGAGAGGTACAAGAATGGCGCTTTTGTCGCATTTCATGGATCTACGATCAGAGGACCTTATCCCCAAGGAGGTTATTTTGTAGCATTTGTTCCATTTGAAAAGGGACTGCCTTCAGGTCCTTGGGAAGTTTTTGCTGATGGATTTGCTGGATTGGATACCATTGTGAATACCGGTGATGCTTTGGCCCGTCCAATGGGAATTGCCATGGGGCCGGATGGTTCTCTTTATATTTCAGAAAGTGTAAAAGGCAAAATCTGGCGAATCATGTATAAGGGAAAGAAATCAGATTTTGGTGAAGCCGCCTTGGTTAAACTTGAACAGAGAAAAAATCAAAGGACAAATATTAAAGATCCGGATAAGGAATTGGACAATCTGGAAACAGGACTGATAGAAGCCGGAGCTCAGGTGTATAACCTGTATTGCGGAACCTGCCACCAAAGAGATGGGAAGGGTGATGGCAACAGATTTCCACCCATTACCAATTCCTTTGTGGTAAATGGGAAAAACCGACCTTTAATTGAGTTGATTTTAAAGGGTCTTGAAGGAAATATAACAGTCGATGGTGTAGCTTACAATGGCGTCATGCCTTCCCATTCCTTTCTCAGCAATGCCGAGATTTCGTCAGTATTGACTTATATCAGGAAAAACTTTGGCAATGATTCACAGAGTATTTCTGCAATAGAAGTCGGAACAGTAAGAGAACTGATAGCAAACAAATGAAATGATGGGCAAAATAAAAGATGATTGGTTTTGTGTGATTGGCTTTTGGTTGATAGCAATTACCACAAATGCACAACAGATAAAAGAACCAACAATGATAAATAGAATTACAGAAAAATCAGTCTACCAAGTCAATCGTCTGGAAGGAGATATTTTGATCGACGGGGTTTGGGATAAGCCGGTTTGGGAAAATGTGCCAGCTTTGGAAATAAAACAATACATGGGAAATAAGCCCCAATTTCTCCCAACGACATTTGCCAAGCTTTTGTATGATGAAGATTACATCTATGGTATTTTTTTGGTGAAAGATAAGTTTGTTCATTGTCAGGTGCAGGAGGTCAATGGACATGTTTCCGGGGATTCCTGCGTGGAATTCTTTTTCTCTCCGGATGAGTCAAAACCGATGTTTTACTTCAATCTTGAAATCAATTGTGGGGGAGTTCCATTGATGCAATATGTGACAGTACCTAGAAAGGAGTATTGTTTTCTGGATGAAAGTGATATCAGCAAAGTTGAAATTGCCCACTCACTTCCTAAAAAGGTGTTTTCTGAAATAGAAGAGGACATTACCTGGACGATTGAATTCAAATTGCCATTAAAAATTCTAGCGCAAAACGCCGCTATCAGTCATCCCCGATCGGGTATAAAATGGAATGCCAATTTTTATAAAACTGCGGGTACCACAAGCAATCCACATTATTTGACTTGGTCACAGGTGGACAATCCAAAACCTGATTTTCATCTGCCGCAGTTTTTTGGGACTTTGGTTTTTAAGTAAAACTGAATTTACACTTCTTTGCCATTAACCCTTAAATACTATAAGACAGGTATCGTCTATGGACAATTGACGATAATCTGCATTAAATTCTACTTTTTTTGAGTAAGTGGGATTACTGCGGATAATCACATTATTGTACCAATGGAGGAATAACAATGGTAATGGTTTGGGAAATATTTTTTAAAAATATAGATTTAAAGAATATAATTTTCCCCCTTTTCTTTCAAATCGCCCCATAATTGAAAGAAAAACAGAACAAAAAGATATGATCAACAGAAGAACATTACTGAAAAGACTCTCTGCACTTCCTTTGGTAGGAACAATTGTGGGAAGTAGTATTCCTCTTCAATCAGTATTTGCCGCTTCTCCATCAGTACCAAAAAGGGACCTGATCAAAGAATTGGGGTTGAGGACATTTGTCAATGCGGCTGGTACTTATACTGCGATGACAGCCTCTCTGATGCCCGAAGAAGTGATGGAAACGATAGAAGCTTCCTCCAAGCAATTTATAATGCTGGATGAAGTGCAGGACAAGGTGGGGGTAAAAATTGCTGAAATCTGCCATGCAGAAGCCGCTACTGTGACTTCAGGTTGCTGGTCAGCCATGGTATTGGGGCTTGCAGGAGTTTTGACGGGAACAGACAAAGAAAAAATCGCCCAAATCCCAAACCTGAAAGGAATGAAATCAGAGGTGATTGTTCAAAAGAGCCATAATGTGGCTTATGTTCATGCGCTGACCAATACAGGGGTGAAATTGGTGGAAGTGGAAACAGCTGCAGATGTGGAAAATGCGATCAACGAACAAACAGCCATGTTATGGTTTTTGAATTACACTGCCCCTGAAGGCAAAATCCAACATGAGGAGTGGGTGGCTTTAGGGAAAAAACATAACATCCCCACCATGATTGACATCGCTGCTGATGTACCGCCGGTCGAAAATCTTTGGAAATACAACGACATGGGCTTTGATTTGGTCTGCATTTCAGGTGGCAAAGCCATGAGAGGGCCACAGAGTGCAGGGATTCTGATGGGTAGGAAAGACATTATTGAAGCAGCAAGACTGAGTGCGCCACCCCGGGGAAATACTATCGGAAGAGGAATGAAGGTCAATAAGGAGGAAATACTTGGGATGTATGTGGCCTTGGAGCTTTACGTTAAAAAAGACCATGAAAAAGAATGGAAATCTTGGGAGCAAAAAATAGCTTACATAGCGGAAATGGCACAGAAAGTCGATGGGGTGACTACATCAGTTTCGGTTCCGCCCATTGCCAACCATACCCCTTTTCTCAAAATAGCTTGGGACCCGACTGTGGTCAACCTTAACAGGACTCAAATGCAGGAAAATCTGAGGAAGGGGAATCCATCGATTGAGGTAATTGGATTTGGAGATCATGAAATCAGTTGTACGGTTTTTATGCTAAGACCTGATGAAGAAAAAATAGTGGCCAAAAGAATACAGGAAGAATTGATTGCTGCTAAGGTGTAAACTCCAAAATTCAAACAACATGAAAAATACAGGATTATTATTGCTATTTTTTTTATGTTTTGGACCGGTCGGCCTGAAGGCTCAAAATTACCATATGGTAATCAAAGGTGGGCATGTGATAGACCCAAAAAACAATATCGATGAATTGATGGATGTGGCCATTCAGGATGGTATGATAGCCAAAATCGCCAAAAACATAGATATAACAGGAGCAAGTCAAGTGGTCAATGCCACAGGCTTATTGGTTGTCCCCGGTTTGATAGATATCCACGGACATAATTTTTTTGGAACAAGACCCAATAGTTATTTGAGCGATGGACTTGTGGCTGTTGACCCCGATGGATATACCTTCAGGGTAGGGGTGACGACGATTGTGGATTGTGGGGGACCGGGATGGAAAAATTTCGATGTCTTCAAGGAAAATATAATTGACCATTCAAAAACCAGGGTCTTGGCTTTCATGAATATAGTCGGAGAGGGGATGCGTGGTGTGGCCTACGAACAGGATACTTCTGATATGAATGTCCAACTGACTGCACAAGCCGCCATGAAATACAAAGAACATGTTGTTGGATTCAAGGTGGCCCATTATGCCAAAAGAGACTGGATTCCTGTGGACAGGGCCGTGCAGGCGGGCAATATCACGGACATGCCTGTGATCATAGATTTCGGAGGGTCAATGGCTTTTGCACCTTTACGGCTTAGGGAATTGTTTTTTGACCACCTGCGTCCGGGCGACATATACACACACGTATTTGCTGAATTGGGAGGTGCCAGAGAACCTGTGGTCGATTATGAAACGCGGAAATTCAAGCCATTTGTCAAAGAAGCACAGGAAAGAGGAATTATTTTTGACGTGGGATACGGAGGGGCTAGTTTTGATTTTAGGCAGGCTATTCCATCATTGGAAGCGGGCTTTTTTCCCAATACCATCAGTACTGACCTTCACAAAGGAAGCATGAATTCGGCTATGAAAGATATGCTCAATGTCATGAGTACATTTATGGCAATGGGAATGGAAATTCCACACATCATCAAGGCGAGTACCTGGAATCCTGCCAAAGCCATCAAAAGGGAAGAACTCGGACACATTTCAGAGGGAGCCATAGCCGATTTGGCCTTGATTCATGTGAGACAAGGCCAATTCGGCGTTTGGGATAAAAACGGATACAAACTGGAAACCGATAAGCGCTTCGAATGTGAAATGACCATTAAAGACGGTGTAATTGTTTACAGTGTTAATGGCCGAAGTGAACCGGTGGTCTTGAAGTAATCAGTTCAATGGATTAGAGGTAAGCTATACAATCCATTTCTACCAAAGAATCTCCAGGAACTCCTCCATAAGTTGCTATCGTGGTACGGACAGGAGGCTTATTTCCAAATCGGCCTTTGTAGATCTCATTCATTCCCTTGTAGTCATTCAGGTCATGGAGGTACACATTCACTTTCAGCACTTTTTCCATGGAAGAACCTGCTTTGATCAATTCTTTTTCCAATTCTTTGAGAACATGATCAGTATGGGCTTTGATATCCCCATCAAAATGGGCGCCTTTGCCTGCCACAAAAATCATATTTCCCAGTTTGGTTGAACCTGAAAACAAGGGAACATCCTGATCCTGAACGACATTGAATACTTCTTTTTCAGGCGTGTTATCCGTTTCAGCGTTGGCTACAATACCTATTCCCGCAAATCCGGCAATGGAGGCGATCATTTTTTTTAAGGTGGTTCTTCTTTCAATTTTTTCCATAATAATGGGTTGTTTTTAGGTTTTGCGATAAACAATTGAATATATGGCTTTGGTTGAATTCCTGCAAATTATCGTCAAAATGGAATTGGAAAACGCAAATTCCTGATCAC
>JBBRFK010000203.1:0-7534 GCA_038224435.1 Cytophagales bacterium
ACGCTAATCTGTTGGTCTGCCCCATCTTCGTCAAAATCTACAGAATTACCTCCTTCAAAGAAACGCTCTTTTGTTACTCCTGAAAAAACAGGAAAATAAGCCAAAAAAGTATTTCCCATTTTTTCTCTATACACTTGAAATGTTCTGTTGAATCCTAGAAATAAACCGGGTACCCATTTTGGATTATAGGTGATTGCCAAACCATTGACATATTTCCAATCCCCGGAGAAAGGGGCGAAATACGCATCATTTAATTCGGGATGTTGAGACGGTTGAATTCCCGAATCATCAATTCTTCCACTGAGCAACTGTCCCTCAAAATTTCCTAAAAATGTTTTGGCGGGTTTGATTGAGTTAAAAGTCAGGTGCGCAAACCCTTGTGGGTTATTTGAAAATATCAGAGAATTGAATTGTCCTGGTCCCCAACCGATATTTTGCGTCGCTGCCCCTATTTCAAATGCACCAAACTCAACAGAAAGCTTCGATTGTCCCCACCAAAATTTTGAATATCCGTCATTTGCATATCTTTCTGGGTAATCTCCATTATTCCAGTATAAGTATCTTGCTTGGTTTACAGACTCAGAAAAACCCAAAGGGAATCCAGACCAAGGCGAATTTGATGCTAGGACAAATTCTGGTTGAAACTGCAATTTCAAAAATCTCCATTTTGCAAAAACTCCACCGGTAAGGTATTGCTGTAGTCCTACATTTGGAATCATACCAAAGTCACCCCAACCATAAGGTCTTTTGGAGTTGAATTGGGTAGTGCTTAATACAGGTAAAATTTTTAAGGAGAAATCCGATTTTCTATTCCTAACAATTGTGCTGTCTATCCATGGATAATTGTTTTCAAACTGAAGCGGTCTCAATTGAAATGAAGAATTTGAATTCGAAAAATCAATCAGCTGGTTTCTACGCAAATATTCTTCAAGAACAGGAAACCCTACCGGTAGAGACTGTCCTTTTATTTCATGAAGAAATAAAATACCTAAGAAAAAAATTAGACAGCTTGATTTCATTTTAAATTGGTTTTAACTATAGGAGATTGCACTCCTTAGGTTAAGGTATTCTCAGGCAAATCTTTAAACCATTGCTCGTATAAAGTGGATTTAGGGAAAAAGATAACCCAAATGGTTAGGAAAATCAAGGTCAAGTCTAATCCGAAACTTCGGTTTTTTTTGTACCAAACTTCTAACTTTCCTTTGTAGGGAGCGATATCTTCTTCATAGCATTGCAAATGTGGTTTGGAAGATTTTGACAACACACTTTCTTCATCCCGGAACACAATACTTCCTATTCCTGTCAATCCCGGTTTCAAATCCTTAATTTTCTCTTGAATATCCTTCGGATAATACCCAAAAGTACGCGGCGTCAATGGACGGGGACCTACCACACTGATGTCGCCCAAAATTATATTGAGCAATTGGGGCAACTCATTGATTTTAGTTTTTCGAAGGAATATTCCAACAGGCAAAACCCTTGGATCATTTCCCATCGTCACATCTCCGCCCGACATGTTTGGACTGTTTTCCAGCATCGTTGCAAATTTTAACAGTCCAAAATTTTTCCCTCCTTGACCAACCCTTTGTTGCACATAGAATATTTTTCCCTCTCCCGAAAACCGCAAAATTATAGCAAGGGGAATCAAGAGAGGTGATAATATTAATGTTAATATCCCAGAGGATATAAAATCAAAAGCTCTTTTCAGCATCAGATTACATTTTTTTGTCCAATCCCATCCCTGTCTCAATATGGTCAAATTCGGGAATATATTTTTTCAACCAACTTACTATTTCAGTTTTTTGAAGTTGGGCTTTGTCTAACAATGATTTCAATTCCTCAAAAATTTTCCCAATTTCCCTAGTGGTGTAAGTTGGTTCCTTTGAAATCACTCCCAATGCATTGAATCTTTCGAGATCAAATGATTCATCATCTGTGTAGAATTCCTCAAAAAGTTTTTCCCCGGAAGTATCTGTCTTGAATAAAAAAACGGGATATTTTCCTTCTTCAATCATATGGATACTTTCTCTAGCCTTTTGGTCTGAATCAAGAATAACAGGTTCGAATCCCAATTCTTTTAAAAGCGGAGGAAAAATATCAGCAAAGTTGATCAGGTCATTTTCCATGTCAAGTTTTGGAAAAAATATTTCTTTAGAATTAGCCAGAATACATGCCAACAGGCAGATTTCCCCTGATTCCTGGGGAGAAACAAAAAATCTTGTTACATCACTCGGGCAAGATAGCGGCTGGTTTTTTTCAATCCTTTTCATAAAACCTTCCAAAAGCGATCCGTTTGAAAATGCCACGTTTGCAAATCTTGCAGTAGAAACTTTAAATTTTTCGCCATAAGTAAGGATTAACTCCTCCATTAATTTTTTGCTTGCACCCATGATATTTACCGGATTTGCCGCCTTATCAGTGGATACACAAAAAAAATGTTTAGGGGGAAATTGCACCAATAAATCCAATAATCCTTTTGCTTTAACAAGGTTATTGTCAAGTAAAGCTTCTATGGAAAAAATATCTTTTTCGCTTCGGACGTGCTTGTGTGCAGCAAAATTAGCTACGATATCAAAATGTCCATGGGCTACAAACAATTTTTTGAAAGCCTGACTATCAAAAGACAATGGATAAGTGAAAAATTCTTCAGGAATATATTGGCCATCTATGCTCCTTAAATCTCTAACCAATTCCGTAAGGCCATTTTCATTGATATCAATCACAACCAACTTGCCAGGCTTAAATTTTAAAGCAGCTTTAATAAATGAAGATCCGATCGTGCCTGCACCACCTATTACAATTAGATTTTTACCCTCAATATTTTCAGAAAGGGTGTTAATATGGGTTTGAAGGTCCTTTGAAAAAAGGCTCTCTTTTCGATTCAAATAGTTTAAAATGAAATTATTGTAATCCATTTATTTGGGGGTTTTTTATTATAGTTGGAATTTTCCTTCTTCATCTGAAGGATTGAAATGTTTTTCTTAGTCCGTCACGGGAAGAAACTGGAAAGGATTTTCCAATTGCAAATTTCAACTTTCTATTCGAAACAATGTAACTTTCAGTTAATTTTTTAAGCCTTTCAGAATTTAGAGGCAATTTGAAAAAGTCTCCTATCCTTGAAACAACCTGTATTATGGTTGAATTAATTATCCATATTTTAGGGTTTACTCCATTAATCTCTCCGATAAGCGAGATGACTTCATTGGTGGAAAGAGCCTCATCATCTGCTATATTATAGATTCCTGAAGGAATGGCCTTTTGGTTCATCAATTCTAAAACCACAAAAAGCAGGTTGTCAATACTACAAAATGACCTTTTATTTTCAAAAGCGCCTAATGGCCAAGGAATTCTCTTTGAAGCTAAATTATAGAGCAAATTCAAATTTCCTTTATTGAATGGCCCGTGAATCATACATGGCCGTAAAATCACTACTCTTTTTCCATTTGCAGGAAGGTGGGTCATGATATAGTCTTCAGCCATCAACTTACTTTTCCCATAGTGAGTTTGCGGATTTGGGCTATGTTCTTCTGTAAGTTCATCTGCAAGCTCATCAGCCGCTGCTTTTACCGAACTAAGGAAAATGAAAAGTTTGGCATCCGAGTTCAAAAATGCATCGAATATTTTTTTTGAAAGTTCGAAATTTACCTCATAATACTCTTTTGAGGAAGATACTTTTTTTAGATCGTGCGCTTTTCCTGCAAGGTGAATGAAAACATCAGCCATCAGTTTAGAATCTCCAACTTCATCCCAAGTGAGCTGATTATTTTCTTTTTCTCTACCTACAAATGTCAAATCATAACCCTTTGATTTCAGATAGTTTGTAAGGTTTTGGCCTACAAAGCCGGACTTCCCTGTCACCAATACTCTCAATTCAATTCAGCTAAAAGGTTGACATATTTCGAAGTGACCACATCTTTACTGTAATTGTCAAGGACAAATTGTCTTCCTACAGAATTTGAATCTTTGGGTAAGTATCCTTTTGAAATCTCAACAATCATTTTCATTAGCATCTGAACGTCACCCAACCCAACGATTACGCCGTTTCCGCTTTTTTGCAAAATGGAGGAAAGCGGAGAATCAATATTAGTAGCAGCAAGAATAGGTCTGCCAGAAGCGAGTATTGCAAATACTTTGGAAGGAAGACCATCATAATCAGATGCCTTTGTCATCGCAATAAGGTGGAGATTGATTCTTGAATTTATTTGAGGAATTCTTTCTCTCAATTGATATGGCCAAACCGAAAGGTTGCTAAACCTTTCCTCTTGACTTTTTAGCCTCTCAAATTCACTTCCCCCACCGATTATTAAAAAATGGATATTCTTTTCCAGTTGCAAGGTTTCGATTACTTTTAAAATAGTTTTCCAATCCTGAACCTTTCCAAGATTCCCGGCATAACCAACAATGAATTTCCCTTCGAATTCCAAATCTTTTGAAAAATCACCTTCAAAAGGTCTATATAAATCTGTATCTATAAAGTTGGGAATGCAGAGAAGTTTATTCTTTTCTAAGCGATCGGCTATATTTTTTGAAAATAATTCGTCAATGGTAACTACTTTTTCTGACAGATTATAAGTGTACTTTTCTATGGATTTGAGAATTTTTATCAAAATTGGATTGGTAATACCTCCTTGTTTAATGATGACATCAGGATATATTTCCTGTACATTGTATATTGCCTTTGCTCCTCTCAATTTGGCGACGATCCCACTTAGAAATCCCGAGGTGATCGGAGGTGAAGGTGTGATGATGTAGTGAAATTTTTTGATAGTTAAGGCTTTGACCAAAAAAGCAAAATGGAAAAGTAAGATATAAATTCCTCTTACAAGATTTGAACCCGATTTTGTTTGTGGAAAATGGAATACTTTGGATCCAAAATAATCTGTTTTTCGCCAAAATAAGCCACTTTGGGAATTCTCCTTGAAATCTCCCTCATAATTATAATGAGGAAAAGTGGTCAAGACAACAACCTCATAGCCGCTTTTTATCAGCTTTTGAACTATATCACCATACAGATAGCTGGTACTGACTTGGTCAGGGGGGAAAATCAAAGTATGAATCAGGACTCTTTTTCTCACTCGTTCCAAACTACCCTTTTTATATAATCCACATAAGAGATGATAATTCGTACCATCTTGGCAGAAACATTTGGCATGCTATAATCCGCAACTCTTCTAAAGTTCCTATCCTCTCCAATTTTTTGATTTTCGAGTTCCACGATTCCCTGAATGATTCTTTCGGTATTCATGCCTACCATCATCACCGAAGCTTCTTCCATGGCTTCGGGTCTTTCATGGGCGTCCCTGATGTTCAATGCACGGAAATTTAGTATAGAAGATTCTTCTGAAATCGTACCGCTGTCGGATAATACCGCAAAAGAATTCATTTGCAAGGCATTATAATCTATGAAACCCAAAGGTTTTAATAATTGGATTAAGGGATGAATTTGTACGCCTTTGGATTCAATCATCTTCCTAGTCCTAGGGTGGGTACTTACAATGATCGGGTATTGGTACTTTTCCGACAAGAAATTGAGGCTGTCTATCAGACCTTTAAAGTTCTTTTCGCTGTTGATATTTTCTTCCCTGTGAGAAGAAACTACAAAAAACTTTTCCTTTTCTAGATTCAATCTTTTTAGCACATCTGAACTCTTAATCCTTGCCAAGTGGAAATTCAAAACCTCATACATTGGAGATCCTGTCTTGATGATTCGGTCTGCAGAAAGGCCTTCACGGAGGAGGTATTCTCTAGCTATATCACTATAAGTCAGGTTGATGTCAGAAATGTGGTCAACGATTTTTCGGTTTGTTTCCTCAGGCACCCTTTGGTCAAAGCACCTGTTTCCAGCTTCCATGTGAAAAATCGGGATGTGTCTTTTTTTGGCAGGAATGGCGCACAAACAGCTGTTGGTATCTCCCAAAACCAAAAATGCATCAGGTTTTAATGTCTCCAAAAGTGGATCGATTTTTATCAAAATCTGACCTATGGTTTCTGTAGGGGATTTGCCTGCAGCATCAAGGAAGTAATCCGGCTTTCTGATCTGAAGGTCTTCAAAGAAAATCTGATTCAATTCATAATCATAATTCTGTCCAGTGTGGACCAAAATATGGTCAATCGCTTCCGATTCATCCAAAGCGGTCAATACCCTAGAGAGCCGGATGATTTCGGGTCGGGTACCTACTACCGTCATCACTTTTAATTTTTTCATCAATTGGTTATTCAGGTATTGCCAAAGATCATTTACAAAGCAACATTCTCAAAAAAAGTATCAGGATCTTTAGAATCAAAATGCTCATTGATCCAAAATATGGTCAATAATTCCTCTTCCCCGATATTTTTTATATTGTGTGTGTACCACACTGGCATGTCCACATAAGAAGGCTGATTCTCATCAATATAGAAATCAAGCACTTGATCAGTCCCTATTTTTCTCAACTGAATCAATGCCTTTCCTTTAATGACCGCAAATCTTTCGATTTTTCTGGTGTGGAAATGGTTTCCCCGAGTGACACCCGGAACGGTCGTAGAATATGAAACTTGCCCTCCTATTCCCAATCTAATCACCTCTACAAAAGCACCTCGGGGATCTTTGTGTTGGGTGAAATGGCGGGGAAAGTAATTTTCAATATCCATATAGCACCTGAAGGTGTTAAACAGGTTAAGTTCAAATCTACTTCCTAAGGATGGGATTTCTCCAAGTTCCTGATATTGAGCCTTAAATTTCTGGAGCAATTGCAATATTTCTGAAACTTTAACTTCAGAAGTGTGGGCGACATGGTGACTTGGCTCATTTACTTTAGATCGAATCGATTCTAAAATCGAATTCACCAATTCACCCACATAGATGAGCTTCAAATTTCCGTCAATATCTATTTTTGGAGTTTCATTTCTGCTTACCTGATGTGCAAAAGTGGCTACCACAGAATTATAAAATGGATGACCAAAGGGGCCAAAAACATTGGGGATAATCAATCCAGTAAAAACTGCATTGTTTTTTTTTGCCCAATGAGCAAAGATTTTCCTTCCTTCTTTTTTTGATTTGCCATACAAATTATCTTTCTCCTCCTGAGTAGAAGAAGAAATCAAAACGTGGGGTTTGCTACCGGTTCTTTCAAAGGAACTTGTCAGTTGTTTGACCAAGTTGATATTGGTGGAAAAAATAACTTCTGGATCATTATGCCTATTGAGCGCTGCCAAATGGACGATGACATCACATTTTTTTACAAATGAATCAAGCAAAGCTTTATTTGAAAACCATTCCTTATTAAACTCAACCCTTTCAAATTCATCAGGAAACAATCCCAAAGTATTGAAAAGATGGGTTCCAACAAAACCATTTTGACCTGTAATTCCGATTTTCATAGTCATAGTGATATCAATCCGGATATTGTTCTACATCGGTTTCGCCCAATATCTCTTTCCTAATAATCGGGAGTTTGAAAAGCAATTTTTTCATACTCTCAATATCCAATCTAACTGTATTATGTGAATGATACTCTTCAAAGTTGGAAACATTTGGCTCCCCTTCTGAGAAAAA
>JBBRFK010000204.1:0-7531 GCA_038224435.1 Cytophagales bacterium
GTTGCAGCCTTACGGGGTCACTCAAAATCCACATTCAATCCTGGACGTAGCGGATATTGTGTATATCGATCCGGTGAATACTGGGTATTCGAGGATTTTGGATAAGGAAGTTCCCCGTTCCACTTTTTTCGGAATCAATTCTGATATCAAATACCTCGCGGATTGGGTTAAAACATTTGTAACAAGACAAAACCGCTGGCAATCACCAAAATACCTGATTGGGGAAAGTTACGGTACCACACGCGTGGCAGGTTTGGTGCATGAGTTGCAAAATGCCCATTGGATGTACTTTAACGGTGTGGTATTGGTATCACCAACGCCAATGGGATTAGACAGAAGTGGCCCTGTAGCCAAGGCAAATTACCTCCCTTACTATGCTGCTACGGCTTGGTATCATAAGGCGCTTCCTACAGATTTACAGAGCAGAGACTTGGACAGTATTCTAGAGGAAGTAGAAAAATATACCTTGGATGTGGTTATTCCGGCGATTTCAAAAGGAGGTTCTTTGGATCCTGCTGTCCGCAAGGAAGTGGCAAAGAAAATGGCTTATTACTCAGGATTGGGTGAAGAAATTATTCTTCAACATGCTTTGGCTGTCCCGACTAGCTACTTTTGGAAAGAATTGTTGAGAGATAAAGGAATGACTGTCGGCCGGTTGGACAGCAGGTATAGAGGGATCGATCAGACAGACGCCGTAGAGCGATTTGACTACGATCCTGCTTTGACGGCATGGAACCACGCGTTTTCTCCTGCCATGAATTATTACGCTAAGAATGTCCTGAAATACAACACTGATTTGACTTACAATTTATTCGGTCCGGTAAATCCTTGGGACAGAAGCAACGAAAATACAGGAAACCAATTGGCACAGGCCATGTTGCAGAATCCTTATTTGCATGTCATGACCCAATCGGGTTATTACGATGGCGGGACAGATTATTTCAATGCCAAGTACAACATGTGGCAAATGGATCCTGCCGGCAAAATGCAGGAAAGACTGATCTTCAAAGGGTATCGAAGTGGCCACATGATGTATCTCAGGGCCGAGGATCTGGCATCATCCAATGAGGACATCAGACAGTTTATCCAAAAGTCATTGCCTGGTAAAGGTGTTCCCGCAAAGTATTAATGGGAGGAAAAAAGAACATAAAAATAAGCCATGTCGATAAACATGGCTTATTTTTTTGATTTGATTTTTAATCTTTCCCATCCGTTCCTCTTTCGAAACAGCGAGTGGTGGTGCTTTTAATATAGAATGGTCAACCCAACATTGCGCCGAACTCCTCAAGGTTTTTTGGACTTTCCTTCAAACCGATTGTTTCAGCAATCATCTGGTAGATATCTTCTTTTTTCTTACCGGTTTTTCTCAGCAACTGAATCGAAGTCACGTCCGAAGATTTGGAAAGTTTTTGGTTGTTTGGACCTTGGATAAGCGGATGGTGAAGAAAGGTGTTCTCCGCAAAAGTATTTTCAGCTAAAAATTTGGAAAGGTAGACTTGGGCAATTGTAGATCCCCACAGGTCTTTGCCCCTGACAATGAGGTCAACGCCATAATGGAGGTCATCTACCAAGGAAGTCAATTGGTAAGATGGCATGGCATCTTTTTTCCTGACCACAAAATCTGTCAATATTCCTGGAAGTTTACCATTTACTGTTCCCAAAGTAAGTTCTTTGAAAGGGACGTCAAGGTGCATCTTTGCTTTGATTCTCCAGGTGATTTCAGGTTGGTCAAAAGGAAGGTTCCTCCTCAGACAAAATCCGGTGTAGAATCCCTTTGGGTTCATTTTTTCTATTTTCTTCCGGCTACAATCACATGCAAACAGGACTTTTTTATTTCGCAATTCTTCGAGTGCCGAATTATATAAAGGCAATCTGTGCATTTGGGCATAACTCTGATCAAAGTCTCCCATGTCTTTGGGTCCGAGGTCATACGGAATTTCCAAATAATTGAGTGTATCAAAAATATCCTGTACAAACCTCGGTTTGTACCTTTCACGGTCCAAGTCATCTATTCGGAGTAAAACCTTTGCCCCTTGTTTTTTGGCCAAATGATGGGTAATGATAAATGAATAGATATTTCCAGTATGGAGAAACCCACTAGGAGTAGGTGCGAATCTTGTCAATTTGAATTCGGACATTTGTTGGTATTGATTTGATAAGGAATTTTGGAATCTTTTTTTTAACTAGTCTTGAGTTTTACAACCTATCGAAAATTGAAAATGAAAAACTTCCATTCGCACACTTTTGCTGCTGCTATTTTCCTCATTTTATTTGGATCCTGTGACCCAAAACTAACAGGAAGCAAGTTAATTCACAAATCCATTGAATACCACGACCCAAAAGGTCAATGGCAAGAATTGAATAAGGTTTTTTATTTTGCTGATTCCCGTGCGGGTAAGCCTTCCAGACAATATTCTGTCCAAATAGACCTCCCAAACGGCTATTTCAAGTATATCAATAAAAGTGAAAACCTTGTCTATGAGGTGGTGGATGGAGAGGATTGTCTTTCGGCAACACCAAAAAGTAACGACTGTGAAAGGGCCATGATGCTGCGAAATTATTACGGATATCTTTGGGGATTACCGATGAAACTGATGGACAAAGGAACAGAGATTGAAAAAGAATATACTGTTGAGGATTTGAACGGGATTGGTGCCTTAGTGGTCCGCGTTCCTTATGAGAAGGACATTTGGTATTTTTACCTCCATCCGGAAACCTTTGCGATGATGGCATATAAATTCTACCAAGATGAAGAAAAACAGATAGGGGAAATCATTTATCTCAAAGAAGAGCTCATCGTAGGAGAGATGAAGATTCCTGCCGAAAGGTCTTGGTTTAGAACAGAAAACAGGGAGTTTTTGGGTACAGATTTCCTCTTGAAAACCGAGGATCCTCCCGTTAAAAACTTGGATTAATATCTTTTAACGACAGAAATTTTTCAAATTCAGCCATCAGAACTAAATTCGGACTGTGAAAAAATTCCTGCTTGCACTTTTGATTTTCTTTGCTACAGCCCAGATAAAAGTCTTGTCTCAAGTTCTGACAGGAAATGTGCTTGATGGTCTGGACAAAGGATTTTTGGATAAGGTTTGGGTAATCAACCTTCAAAACAAGGACAGCAGCCTTACCAACGAAAGGGGATATTTTAGGGTCAAGGCCTCCATGGGAGACTCCATTTTACTTTCCAAATCCTATTATATACCAAAAATACTGATAGCCGATGAGGAGAGGCATATCCTGACTGACATTTATCTCGATGCAAGGACGCTTCCGAGGTTTGACCTTTACGGCGAAAAATCCATAATCCCATTTAAGGTAGGAAATCAATCCACCATGAGAAGCCTGACGGATGGGCACGCGGGTCCGGGAAAAATCTATAGCGGATTGGCCAATAATCCATCATTGCAACCGGGTTTGACTTTGGATGGTCCGATTTCATATTTCATGAAAAGTGAAAGGCAAAAAAGGCAATATGCACGCAAATTGGCTTTTTTGGCAAGTCAGGAAGATTACATAAAACTTATCCAATCTGATTCGGTCATGATGGCTTTGAAATATGAATACAACCTAACTGATGAGGACCTTGATGGCTTGATCATCGAATTTAACCTACAAAATATCGACCACCAATTCGTAGGAATGGAATGGGAAAGAGTGGAAAAATTGCTGTTGGATTTTTTGGATAGCCGTGCCGGGTATAAAAGGAAAGAGGATTTTTAAAAAAAAAACCGCCCCCGAGGGATGCGGTCTTATTGAACTTAAACTTGCAAAAAGGTAATTGTTGGATTTTGGAATAGTTCCAAATAAGCGACTTTATAATTGGTGCCTGAACTCTCAACAACAAAATTTGAATTTAATCCTATAAGGTTAGGTTGTTTTCTGTGAACCAGGACTTATTTGTAAAATTGTTTCTATAGGCATTTTTTTAGCTTTATATACTCTAAATGTAAAAAATCAGTTGCCCTTTACAGCGCTTTGAAACATTGAATCTTTTTATGGTTAGACCAAGAATTCTTTATGTTTTTCTTTTGATAGACCAAGTGACAAAGAATCTGGCTACCATTTCGCCTTCAGGATTGGATCCTATAGATATCATAGTGATTGTATTGCTTTCTCCGAGCTTCAGACTTTCGACCAATTTCTCCAGCTCTAGACCCTGATTACAGACAAATGTTATTTTTTGGTTCGCCTTCTTATGGTATTCAGCTCTGAAATCCACGACCAACATACTGTAACTTCCCTTTCCTGCCATACCGACTTGACACAATGCCCCGGTGCTCAATTCTGCCGCACCGGCCATTGCCGCAAAATAAATCGATTTGAACGGGTTTTGGCTTCTCCAGAAATAAGGGATCGTGACTTCACATTTTTCCAAAGACAAGTTTTTGATTTTCAATCTCCAAAACACAGCTGAGGGTAATTTGGACAGCATTGCCCACCAAAAAATAAATGGATTACTCATCCTTTCGATATGTTTTTTTGCCTCGGGAGTCATATTTAACTGGTTTAATTATCATCAAATTAAGTAAAAAATTTTAACCCTGTTTTTGATGTGGCATCTTTTTTGGGCAATTTTAAATTAAAATCAGAATGTATGGTTAAGAAGATAGTGTTTTTCATTGCATTTGGGATAATAATTTATTCCTGTGCCAAAGTCCCGATGAGTGGTAGAAACCAGCTCTCTCTAGTTGACAATGCCGAATTATTTCCCATGGCTTATGTGGAATACGACAAAGTTTTGAAGGAGGGAAAGGTGATCACCAACTCTGAAGATGGCCAAATGGTCGTAAAAGTAGGGAAGCGAATCGCTTCAGCTGTGGAAACTTACATGAAAGCCAATGGATTCGAAAAAGAAATCCAAGGGTTTCAGTGGGAGTTTAATCTCATTCAGGAAGCGATAGTTAACGCATGGTGTATGCCAGGTGGAAAAGTGGCCTTTTATACCGGTATAATTCCAGTTTGCCAAGACGAAGCTGGCATCGCTGTTGTTATGGGACACGAAGTCGCCCACGCTATCGCAAGCCACGGGGGAGAAAGGATGTCAAACGGCATGCTATTGAACGGGCTTCTCGGAACAGCACAAGCTGCAATGGGACAAAACCCAACCTTGACACAAAATATCATGCTCCAGGCTTTTGGTGTAGGAGGGCAATTGGGAATGCTCAGTTTCAGTAGAAAACATGAATTGGAAGCAGATCAATTAGGCTTGAATTTTATGGCTTTGGCAGGCTATGACCCAAGGGTAGCTCCGGCATTTTGGGGAAGAATGGAAAAGGCTGGTTCAGGAGGGGCTCCTCCAGAATTTCTTTCGACCCATCCAGGACCAAAAAGAAGGATAAATGAACTCAACAAACAAATGCCGATTGCTTTGAAATATTATGAACAAAGCAAAAAATAAAAATGGAAATCTGCTTCTTTAAGCCAAAAGCACCTAATTAATTTAAAAAAAAATGCAATCTGAAATAACCCAGACTGCATTTTTTTTTAAAAATAACCAATAACCAAATAACCAATTAACCAATAACCAAATAACCAATCATTACCTCTGGTTGAAGCTTCTTAACTTCACCTGGGTGAATTTTCTTTTTGTATCCAATGGAAAATCTCCTTTCATCATCCACTCATAATAGGAAGGCTCCTCTTTGAGCACATTTTCAATGGTTTTCCCTTTGTGTTTGCCAAAGTTGAAACATTCCTCACCGTTGTCATTGAAAATAAACCTGCCTGCGAGATCCACCATTTTTTCATTGAGGAGACTATGGATTTTTTTCATGTCGTTTTGGAACACCCCCAATTTGTTGCCCTGTAGGTCTTCGGCTTCATCACCGTCATACCTTTCCATCTGGGCTTTGAAAACCTCATAAGAAGCCACTGTGTCGGCTTCAGCACTGTGGGCATTTTCAAGGGTTTTGCCACAATAGAACTTATAGGCTGCTGAGAGATTCCTTTTTTCCATCATGTGGAATATCTTCTGGGAATCAAGGATATTTCTTTTTTCAATATCAAAATCAATTCCTGCCCTTAGGAATTCTTCCACCAACAAAGGAATATCAAATTTAAGCACATTGAATCCAGCCAAATCGGCTCCTTCGAGAAATTGCTGAAATTCCCTAGAAAGTGTTTTGAATGTAGGGGAGTCCTTTACATCTTTATCATAAATGCCATGTATGGCTGAGGTCTCCGCAGGAATAGGGATCGTAGGGTTGATCAAAGATGTTTTGATTTCCTGTCTTCCATTGGGATGTACTTTCAAGATCGAAATTTCAACAATCCTATCAGTTGAAATATTGATACCGGTAGATTCGAGGTCAAAAAATGCAATCGGTGTTTTGAGATTAAGATTCATTTGAGTTGGATTTCGTTGATTATTGATTTGAGAATAGATAAGTCCATGTCATCATAATTACCGGAACTCATCAATAAAAGATTGGTAGAATTGTAATTACGTGATTCAAGAAAAACTTTGAGTTCTTCGATTTCTGTGAAAAGTATAAGGTCTTTTCTCTTGAATGCATGTTGAAGTCTTGCTTCATCCATCAGTTCAAGCTTTTTCAAAGATACGGCTTTTGGGTTTAAATAAATAACCGCAACGTCAGCCATGTCAAAGGTATGCGCATAATTGTCCACAAACTCCTTATTCAAAGAACTGTAGGTGTGCAATTCCTGAACAGCAATCAGCTTCCTTTCAGGAAACTGATTTTTTACCGCATTGACAGTGGCCTTGAGCTTGGATGGGGCATGGGCAAAATCCCTAAAAAGAATGGCTGAATCTGATTTTGCCAATATTTCCTGTCTTTTTGCTGCCCCTTTAAACTTCGGAATAGCTTCGTAAAACTGTTCTTTTGTCAGGCCCAAGGATTCACAGATATACAGGGCACCTTGAAGGTTTTGAAGGTTATGTTCCCCAAAAATGTTGATTTCCACTTCATCGTCTTTAGAAATAAGGAAAGTCTTGCCATCACGGATTTTGTAAGGATGGGCCTTGTATGGAATGAGTTTGATTTTATTTGGATCGCACTTCATCCCCAAAGCAGCGACATGTTCATCTTCCTGGCAATAAATGAAAGTCCCATCTTTGGGTGTCATATTGACCAAAATTTCAAACTGTTCCTTGTAGTTTTCAAAAGTAGGGAAGACATTAAAATGGTCCCAAGCGATACCACTCATAAGGAGGATGTCATGGTGGTAGTGAAAAAATTTTGGCCTTCTGTCCAAAGGAGAGGTGAGGTATTCATCACCTTCGATGATGATGACCGGGGCATTTGATAATTTGACCATCAGGTCAAATCCCTCAATCTGGGCACCTACAAGGTAATCAAAGTCCAAACCGTGGTATTGCAACACATGCAAAACCATAGAAGTAATTGTCGTTTTCCCATGGCTTCCTGAGATTACGACTCTTTTTTTATCCTTGCTTTGCTCATAAATGAATTCCGGAAAGGAAAAAACCGGAATATCAAGTTCCTTGGCTTTTTGAAGTTCGGGATTGTCTATCCTGGCATGCATGCCTAGGATGATGCCGTCAAGGTCC
>JBBRFK010000205.1:0-7511 GCA_038224435.1 Cytophagales bacterium
TTCTGTTTCCCGTCTTCTGTCCATTTAGAATAGTTAAAATTTGCCCAAATAGGATAGCGTATAATTATTTAATCGGGAATGCTTTTGGGAATAAAATGTATTTTTAGCATTCTAATTTCGAAAATCAATTTGAATGAGCAAAACCGATTACAGTAAGCTTTCAAAGCAAGAACTCCTGGACATCATCGGCCACTTGGACCGAAACCGGAAGTATGGCTTGGTCTGGGAAGAAGAAAAAGATCCTGAAAAGGTAGTAGCCGAATGTGGAAATCAAATCCCTGTTTTGGAAGAAATCCGAGATTGGGAAATTTTTTATCATGCCGATCAACCTACGCATATGTTGATAGAAGGGGATAATTTCCATTCTCTTACTGTTTTGGGCGAGACCCATCAGGGCAAGATTGACCTCATTTACATTGATCCGCCTTACAATACCGGGAAGGAAAATGAGTTCCTCTACAATGACCGCTATGTCGATATCAATGATGGCTACCGGCACAGCAAATGGCTCTCCTTCATGTGGAAGCGTCTGACTCTGGCAAAGAAGCTGATGAAAGATTCTGGAGCCATTTTCATCTCCATCGATGACAATGAAATCGCACAACTGAAGCTGCTCTGTCAGGAAATCTTTGGGGAAGAAAATTTTGTTGCCCAGTTTATCAGAAAAAACAAAGCCGGTTCGGGACATGACAGTGGTCAGGTGGCAGTGGAGTTTGATTACATGCTTTCCTTCGCAAAAAATAAATCTGAATTGAAGTTTGCCAAGGAAAAGCTGGATGTGGAAAATGACAAGAAATACAGGCTTTCGGATAGCCATGTTGATTTCCGTGGCAAATATTATCTCCGGGACTTGGATTACAGAGGCTCCTACAGTGAAAGTATGGATTATGTGATAACCGCACCCGACAGTACAGAAATGCTTTCTGGAGGAAAATTCGGAAAACCCAATACCTGGCGCTGGAATCAGGACAAACTGAAATGGGGGATTGAAAATGATTTCATCGTCTTTAAAAAAACCAATAAGCAATGGAAAGTCTATATCAAACAGTACCAGTTCGTGGACAACCAAAACAGGAAAAGAGAACGTCAACTCCCACATCGGGCTTTGATTCAATTTTTGAATTCGGAAGGCAGTCAGGAACTGAATGAGGTGGTAGCCCAGAGTATTTTCAAATTCCCCAAACCGATCGGTCTGATCCGGTTTTGCATCAATTTGTTTGAAAACAAAGACATTACGGTTTTGGATTTTTTTGCAGGTTCGGGTACAACGGGACATGCAGTGTTACACGCCAATGAAGTTGACGGCGGCAAAAGACAGGCCATTCTTTGTACCAACAATGAAAACAACATTTGCGAAGAGGTCACTTATACACGACTTTCCAAAGTGATCAAAGGTTACCAAGGACCCAAGAAGTCACATACACCGATCCCTCAAAACCTCAAGTATTTCAAGGCTTCATTTTTGGGGAAAAAAGAGAAATCTGAAACTGATATGCCTATTGCTTCAGTCTTAAAATAGCATCTATGGTAAGCTTCAATGATGCGGTTCACCTTGCCATTTCAGAAAATGAGATATTGGCTGCCATCGAAAAGGCCAAAGCCCACATCAGGATTTCTGAATTGGACAACCTCCGTTTTCGCCATCCAAACATTCAGTTTGATTGCATGCTTCGGGGATATTTGGGGGAATATGCGATTCAAAAATGGCTATTAGAAAATGGAATTGAGGTGGAAAAAACCAACCTGATTTTAGAAGATGATCAGGTGGACATTGATTTTGTATACAAAGGGAAAAACCTCGAACTCAAAACATCCCTTGTGCCTGATGCAGACAAAACCATCCGGCAAGCCATCTTGACCCGTGATGTCAAGCTGATCAAAAGAGAAGAAAAAATCGAAAACCTGAGAGGAGACATCCATTTACAGGTGTTTTTTGAGCAAAAAAGAAAGGCCAAGGACGATTGGTTGAAGACTTTGAAGATTGATTTTCAAAATAAGAATACAAGCTATTTATATGAGGCATTTTCTGCTTGGCGGTACAAATCCGACACATTTTTTGTCGGATGGATGGATAAAAATTCTTTGATTGAAAGGGTCAATTTGTTGGCCCAAAAAGACAGGACCTGGACATTTCCCAAATCAAAGCGGCAGTTTTGGTTATGTAGAATCCAAGATTCCAATAAGCCAACAGAACTGATTCAGTTTTTGCAATCCCTTTGACATTGACTTCCAAATTCCAGTTGTTTACCTGTTATATTTTACCCAACTTTAACCAATTCCACAATCAAAAATCATGAATAGATTTATTTTCGGCTTCATTGCAGCGCTTTTGGTACTTGGGAGTATCTGGTATTTTGTGGGAAAAAGGGAAAATAAGGATGAGATCCGCGCCAACTCGGCCATGATACAACAGCAAATTCAAAGTGTGGGAAAACTGATTGTGACGGAAGGTTATTTTTCACAGGTTTTTACCTTCAAAAATTCACAGAACATGTTTTTGAATCTGATGAAATCGGACAAGAAGGCATTGGTAGTCGCCAATGCCAAGGCTACAGTCGAGTATGATTTACGGCAAATGGAAACGAGGATTGACGAAGAAAACAAAACCGTAATCATCACAAAAATCCCTGAACCGGTCATCAACATTTATCCTGAAATTGAATATTACGACGTGACGCAGGATTACTTCAATAAGTTTGAAGCCAAGGACTACAACAAGATCAAAACAAGTGTGACTGCCCAATTCCGGGAAAAAATCGAATCCTCCGGTCTCAAAGACAATGCCCAAGAAAGACTCATGAGTGAGTTGGTAAATATATTCATACTTACCAAGTCCTTAGGATGGACGCTGATGTATAATGAAGTACTTATTGAAAATCCTGAACAAATGAAGAACCTGAAGAGGTAACGGCTTTCGTTTTCTTGAGAGATTTTTCAAATCTTCCAATTGAAACCTAAATTATGAAGCGACATCTGAACTCGCCATTTCTCTTACTGATAATTGCTCTGATTTCCTGTAACCCAAATCAGGAGAAATCTGCAACCCAAGTTGAAAACAAGAAACCCAACATCATTTTTATCCTCGCTGATGACCTTGGCTACGGTGATTTGGGTGTGATTGGCCAATCCAAAATTGAGACTCCGAATATTAATCGATTGGCTAGTCAGGGGATGCTTTTTACAGATCATTATACAGGAGCGACTGTTTGCGCACCTTCTCGGTCGGCTTTGATGACAGGGCTGCATACCGGGCATACGCCGATCAGAGGAAATTTTGAAGTCCAACCGGAAGGCCAATATCCAATGCCGGATACGGTTTTGACCATTCCCAAGATGATGAAAAGGGCAGGTTATGTCACCGGGGCTTTTGGAAAATGGGGTTTGGGTTTTATCGGAACTTCGGGAGATCCCAACAATCAAGGGTTTGACAGGTTCTTTGGATACAATTGTCAGCGTTATGCCCATCGGTATTACCCAGAATACCTTTGGGATAACAATGAAAAGATAATGTTACCGGGAAATGACTGGTCCAACAAAGTAACTTATGCTCCTGATGTGATTCATGGTGAATCTCTGAAATTCATTGAAAGAAACAAGGATATACCATTTTTTATGTTTGTACCGATGGTCACACCCCATGCAGAATTGGCGACTTCCGATACCGTTTTATTGCAGAAATATAAAGATAGATTTGGGGAAGAAAAACCCTACCTCGCACCTAAAGGACATGATTATGGTCCGGACATCATCATTCCCGGCTATCAATCGGTAGCATTTCCAAGAGCGACCTATGCCGCTATGGTCGGGCAACTCGACCGACAGGTAGGAGAAATCATCTCAAAACTCGAAGAACTCGGCCTGACGGAAAACACCATCATCATTTTCGCATCGGACAATGGGCCGCATCAGGAAGGAGGAAATGATCCGGATTTTTTCAGGAGTAACGGAGGGAAAAGAGGTTACAAAAGAGATTTGTATGAAGGAGGCATCAAGACCTCTTTGATTGTCAAGTGGCCGGGTAAAAGCAAGGCAGGAACACAGACAGATCACACATCAGCTTTTTGGGATTTCTTGCCGACCTTGGCTGAAATCGTGGGTGAAAAAACAGAAGAAAGAATTGATGGAATCTCATTTGTTCCGATCTTAAAAGGTGAATCCGGTCAAAAGCAGCATGATTACCTCTATTGGGAATTTGTAGAATTGGGAGGAAGTCAAGCAATCCGTAAAGGAGATTGGAAAGCTGTAAGGCTAAATGTGAAAAAGGATAGGAATTCACCAACCGAACTTTATAACTTAAAAAATGATCCTTCTGAATCGATGGATGTCGCAAGCTCACATCCTGAATTAGTCAAAGAAATGGGATTGCTTTTTGAAGAAGCGCATGTTCCAAATCCGGTTTTTAAATTGTTTGAATAAAAAAACCTTCGGCTTTTAACCGAAGGTTTTTTTATTTTGATTTCAATTAACCAATTAACCAATTAACCAATTAACCAATTGTTATTCTTTTGAAAGCAGAAACAGTCAATCCTTTGCTGACACCGTCAAGGTATTGTGCAATTGTTTTTGCATTGTCTTTCACGAAAACCTGGCTAAGTAAAGTGCTTTCTTTGTAGAACTTCTGCAATTTTCCCAAGGCGATTTTTTCCAACATTTCTTCAGGTTTGCCTTCTTGTCTTGCCTGGTCTTTTCCGATTTCGATTTCTCTTTCTACAGTAGAAGCATCTACGCCGTCTTTGTCCACAGCCACAGGATTCATAGCTGCAATCTGCATGGCTACGTCTTTTCCCGCTTCTTCGACATTGGTACCTTTGGTATTGACCAAAGAAACCAATACTCCCAATTTGCCATTGGAGTGGATGTAAGGAACTACTGTCTCACCTTTGATGACTTCGTAGTGAGAAATCTCTATTTTCTCACCGATTTTACCGGTCATTTCGATGATTTTATCCTGAACGGTCATTGATTCATATGGAAGGGCAAGGATTTGTTCAGTTGAAGCAGCATGGTTGCTTGATGCGATAGTCAATAATTCATTGGCAAAATTTACAAATCCTTCGTTTTTGGCAACGAAATCTGTTTCGCAAGTCAATGAAAGCAATGTGCCAACAGTTCCATCCGCGCTGACATGAGTGACAATGGTACCTTCTTTGGTCTCACGGTCAGCTCTGGAAGCAGAAACTTTCTGGCCTTTTTTTCTAAGGATATCAATCGCTTTTTCGAAATCTCCGTCAGCTTCGGTAAGGGCTTTTTTACAGTCCATCATACCGGCACCGGTCATTTGTCTCAATTTGTTTACTTCTTGTGCAGTAATAGCCATTTTTATAGTCTGTTTATTATTACAATAATTTTAAGTTTGGATTATCCTGCTGTTTTTTCAAACCTTTCAGGATTAAGATTAAACAAAAAATTGAACACAGGGAGAAACCTTATGTTCAATTTTTGAAATCAGTATATCAACGTGGATTACTCTTGTTTCTCTGCGTCAACAGCTTTTTTTGCTTCTTCCTCTTCGGTAACTTTAGCATCTTCTTTGTCTCTTCTCCTCTCAGAAAGACCTTCTTCGATAGCTGTACCAAACGCTTTGATCAGCAAAGAGATGGATTTGTATGCATCGTCATTGGCAGGGATAGGAAACTCCACCTCATTTGGGTTAGAGTTGGTATCTACCAAAGCGAATACAGGGATACCAAGCTTTTGTGCTTCTGCGATAGCGATGTGTTCTCTTTTGATGTCCACAATGAAAAGAGCTGCAGGAAGTCTTGTTAGGTCAGCGATACCGCCCAACACACTTTCCATTTTTTGTCTTTGTCTTGTGATCATCAGACGCTCTTTTTTCGCAAGGTTGGTGTAAGCGTCTTCTTTCATCATTTTGTCGATGGTAGACATTTTTTTCAACGACTTGCGGATGGTAGCGAAGTTGGTAAGCATGCCACCCAACCATCTTTCTGTTACGAAAGGCATGTTGAGTCTTTTTGCTTCCTCAGCCACCAAGTCTTTCGCCTGCTTTTTGGTAGCGACGAACATTACTTTTTTTCCTGAGCGTACGATTTGCTTGATTGCATTGGATGCTTCTTCGAGGCAAACAAGCGTTTTGTTTAGGTCAATGATATGGATACCGTTCTTCTCCATGAAGATATACGGGGCCATTCTTGGATCCCACTTTCTCGTCAAGTGTCCAAAATGAACACCAGCATCCAGTAAGTCTTTATATTCTATTTGTGCCATTAATAAATATAGTTACGATATAAAATTCAAAGAAGTACTGATGATTAACGTTTGGAGAACTGGAATTTCCTTCTTGCTTTTCTACGTCCCGGCTTCTTACGCTCGACCATTCTTGGATCTCTTGTAAGGAAACCTTCTTTTTTCAAAGCAGGTCTGTGTTCGGCATCGAATTCGCAAAGCGCTCTGGATATTGCCATCCTTGCAGCCTCAGCTTGTCCTGTAATACCGCCACCGTCCAAATTGATTTTGATGTCGTAAGTACCTTCAACACCTACGAGTGCCAATGGCTGCTTGACGATGATCTGATGTAGTTCAAAAGGGAAATAAGTTTCGATTGTTCTGTTATTTACAGAAATCTCTCCTTTTCCCGGTTGCATGTAGATTCTGGCGACAGATGTCTTTCTTCTACCTATAGTATTGATAATTTCCATGTATCCTGGGATTAGAATTTGAGTTCTTTTGGTTGCTGTGCAGCATGAGGATGCTCAGGACCATTGTAAACGAACAGATTTCTGTACAATTGGCTTCCAAGTCTGGTCTTTGGAAGCATACCTCTGACAGCTTTTTCAACCAATATTGAAGGAGATTTCGCCTTCAACATTTTTGGGGTAGAAATCCGCTGCCCACCTGGGTAGCCAGTATGGCGAACATAGACCTTTTCGTCCATTTTTCTGCCGGTCAGCCTTACCTTGTCTGCATTGATGACAATCACGTTGTCTCCGCAGTCTACATGAGGGGTGTAGTAAGGCTTGTGCTTACCCCTCAAAATTTTTGCAACCTCACTCGAAAATCTACCTAATATTGCAGCCTGGGCATCCACTACCACCCAATTCTTCTCTACAGTAGCAGCATTCGCTGATTTGGTCTTGTAGCTTAATGTATCCACTGTGTAAATGTTTAATTATTAGCTTGTTAAATATACTTCACCCTCAAAAAGGGACACAAAGATAGAAGTAATTTCTTTTTATTGCAAAAGAAACAAATTTATTGCCCACATTTTCTTTGAGTTAGCCGTTTTTCTCCAATTGTTTGACCAACACGTCGAAGTCTTTCGGGTAAGGAGCGACCACTTCGATCCTTTCTCCTTTCACGCCATTGAACCCAATCGAGTAGGCATGGAGCGATACCCGCTGCATGATGGGCAATTCATCTGTGCCTTTCTTAAGATTAAACCGCCGCTTCAAAGCCGATAAATAGACAGGCTTGCCACCATACATATCGTCACCACTGATCGGGGATTTCAGATACGCTAGATGGATTCTGATCTGGTGAAGTCTTCCGGTAAT
>JBBRFK010000206.1:0-7363 GCA_038224435.1 Cytophagales bacterium
TTTGGTGGAGGTGGAGGACAAGTTTCTTTTGGAGCAAAAAATGCAGCGGGTGCCATTTGATAATGCAATGATGGAGGCCATCACCAAAATGGACTTTTTTAAAATCCAGCACCACCTCAAATATACCTGGAATGATCCTGACAGGCACCTATACCACTTTGAATTGGCGGTCAATCCACATGATTTTGAATTCGACAATCCTGAGAAGGGAGTCTATATGCGGTCAATGTTCAAAGTGGATTATCGGGAAGATTACACAAGGATAGATCATGCCACCTCAGGATTTACCTATGGAGACGATACTTTGGGGTTGATACAGTCGGTTTTGGATGGGGTACAGGCATCCGTCGGGTTTCTAAACCGTGTATTGGTGCCAAAGATCGTCAACTCACTTTTTGGATTGGCGTATAGCAGGCCGGAGGATTTGGTAGGGACTATCGGAGAGACTTTTACCAATACCCGTTTCCGTGGGAAAGTATTCAGTGCCGCTATTTGTCTAGATGTAAAAGACGTAGTGAAAGCACTCAACATCTGTCTCAAAATCAATGAAACTATTAAATTAGCAGGCATTTTGGCTTTTCGCTTTGTCAAAGGAACCGATGCGACACTTTCATTTACCAAGTTTAAGCAATCCGTGGTGATGGAGCTCGATGGGGCTGATGCGGCGGTTAACCATCAATTTTATCAATCAGCATTGGAATCCTTGGAAGCAGCGGGGATTCCATATACGATTCATTGGGGAAAGTTGAACCGCATTGTGGATAAGAACAGGTTGAATTATATCTATGGAAATGAACGGATCCTAAAATGGAAAAAACAACGGTCCCGGGTAATGACCCAAGAAGTTCAGCGGCTTTTCAACAATGAATTTATGCAGCAATGTGGGTTGGATACATACTTACCGTATGCTTGAAAAATATGTAAAATCAACTTTTAACCTCCTTTAAGAGTTTCTCTTCAAGCTATATTCTCTCATTAACAAGTCTGCTGGGATGCGGAGTTTTTCGCTGAATTTGCGGATCATGGTCAGGGAAAGAGCCTGCTTGTAATTTAAGACTTTACTTACCGTGCCTTTGTCTCCATATTCTTTTGCCAAGTCGGAGTTGTTGTAACCAAAATCTTCCATCCGGATTTTGATCATTTCTATTGGATCCACCTCGGGCAGTTCAGAGGTCTCTTTTTCGTATTCAGAAATCAAGTGCACCAAAAGCATTTTTTCTCTATGCTCCAAAGTTCCTTTTAATGCATATTTAATTTCCTCATATCTGGCGACTGCTTTATTGTATTCTTGCTCGCTACCAATTAAAAACCAAGCTTGCTTTTTCATATTATCTTCTTTTAAATCTTAATATCTATAATTTCAACCTCAAATTGTCTCTGCATTGATTGAATCATATTCTGAATGGGTACCTATGAATCTCACTTCAACGATCTCATCCACATAATCCACTTCAACAATCAAACGATATTTGTTCCCTACTATCTTAAACCTTGCTCTGTTATTCTTTATGATTTTTGCTTTTGGGAAATCCTTTAATACATCTCCACTTTTTTTCCAAATCGCATTTGATGTGACCGATTTCCATGTACTTATGATTTTTATCGAATCTGCATGTTTTTTTGCAAATACATCTAATTTTTTGGCGAGGATAATTTTCATTTGAATTATTCTAGAAACATTTTTTGATTTTTTTTTTTTATCTAAATTAAACTGATGCAAATATATTCAAAAGTTGGTAAAATACCAACAAATAAACACTTTTTAAAAATGTTAGAGTTCCTTTCTTAGATGTGGGAAACTAAAATTTATAGTTTTTGAATAATTTCACCTAAACCCCTCATTTATTTCTTCCAAAGCCTCGATCCCAGGACAAAGGTCATCTTCTTTCAACTTGTTCAGAGGTAGATTAAAAGTATTCAGCGTTCCATGAAGGTCTTTCCATTCGGTATTGACATAGAGTAAGCCGGTCAGGATTTCATTTTTTAGCCTTGCCTCCTGTAAGGCATTGGCTACAGAGACCCTATCTTCAGGATTCCAGTCTGTAGCCAGTTTATTAAGTTGGATCAAAGTACCATCGTGCATCGCAACTCGGGTGGATTTGCCTTTTTCGTAATTGGTTTTGATTTCAGGCATTTCGGGCACAAAGTCCAAAGTGGATGTTGCTTCGATGTGTTGCCGCACATAATCATAGGATTTGGTAGAACCGGGATTGTTGTTGAAAGTCACACAAGGCGAAATCACATTCAGGAAAGCAAAGCCTTTGTGGTGCATGGCGGCTTTGATGAGTGGTACCAGCTGCTGCTTGTCTCCGCTGAAGCTTTGTGCTACAAATGTTGCTCCGAGTTCTATGGCTAAGCTAGCGAGATCAATTGCCTGAAAAGGATTGACTGAACCTGCTTTGCTTTTGGAACCTCGATCCGCTGTGGCAGAATCCTGTCCTTTGGTCAGGCCATAGCAGCCATTGTTCATTACGATGTAGACCATGTTCAGATTTCGTCTGATGACATGGACAAATTGCCCCATCCCGATCGAGGCGGAATCGCCGTCACCCGATACTCCGAAATAGACCATGTCTTTATTTGCCATGCTGGCACCTGTGGCCACAGAAGGCATACGGCCATGGACGGAATTGAACCCGTGGGAATTTCCCAAAAAGTAGGTGGGAGTTTTTGAAGAACAACCGATTCCTGAGATTTTGGCTACCTTATGTGGTTCGATGGACATCTCAAAGCAAGCCTGCACGATGGCAGCGCTGATGCTGTCGTGGCCACAGCCTGCACAAAGCGTGGAAAGTGAGCCTTCATATTCCTTTTGGGTATAGCCTAATTTATTTTTGGGTAATCGGGGATGTCTAAAGAGCGGTTTTAGATAACTCATGTTGTTGGGTTTTTTCAGGGTTTAAATGTTTGGCAATTTGGTTCTTGATGAAACCAGCGGTAATCGGCATCCCATCATAATTCAAAATCGGGATCAATTTGGCAGGGTTGGTCTCCAATTCCATGATGATCATGCTGCGCAATTGTGCATCCCGGTTTTGTTCGATGACAAATACTGTCGAATGGTTCTGTATAAACTGGACCACTTCTTCCCCAAAAGGAAAGGCCCTGATTCTGATCGCATCGACGGTTACGCCATTTTCTTCCAATATGTCCTTGGCTTCTTCTGCCGAAAAAGTAGAAGTTCCATAGAATAGGATTCCGGTTTCAGATTTGGATTCCTTTTGGTAGCGTTCGGCTTTGGGAACGATTTTTTTGGCAGTTTCCCATTTGACCATCAGTCGGTCCATATTTCTCTTATAGGCCGCACCATCTTCTGTATAGGCCGCATATTCATCCCTTGAGGTCCCACGGGTAAAAAACGAACCCTTGGTCGGGTGTGTTCCGGGATAGGTACGGTATGTAATCCCGTCTCCGTCCGTATCTAAGTACCTTCCAAACCTTCCGATATGTTCCAATTCTTCGGCATTGAGGACTTTACCCCGGTCGTATTTTCTTTTTTTATACCCATGAAAGGAATCAGAGACATGGTCATTCATCCCAAGGTCAAGGTCTGTCATTACCATGATGGGAGTTTGCAGCCTTTCTGCAAGATCAAAACTATCGGCAGTCATTTCGAAGCATTCATGTGGTGTAGCGGGAAACAACAGGACATGCTTTGTGTCTCCATGGGAAGCATAGGCTGCCAAGAGAATATCCGATTGTTGGGTACGGGTTGGCATGCCTGTGCTTGGTCCGGTCCTTTGTACATCGATAAGGACAGCGGGGACTTCTGCAAAGTAGGCCAATCCCAAAAATTCATTCATCAATGAAACACCGGGTCCGCTTGTCGCCGAGAATCCGCGCGCACCGTTCCAGTTGGCACCGATGACCATTCCCATGGCAGCCAATTCATCTTCTGCCTGTATGATGGCAAACTTTTTCTCTCCCGTTTCAGGATCTGTTCTGTATTCCTCACAATAATGCTCAAAAGCCTCCGCAACCGAAGTGGAGGGTGTGATGGGATACCAGGCCATGACTGTGGCGCCACCATAGACAGCACCAAGGCCACATGCTGTATTTCCATCAACAAGGATTTTGTTTTTCAAGAGATTTCTTCTTTCCAACCTAAACATCAACGGGTAATCGAAATTGGCTTTCACATAGTCCATCCCCAATTTTAAGGCCTGAAGGTTTGCCTCGATCAATTGGGTCTTGCCTTCGAATTGTTCACCGACGAGTTTTTCTAATTCTTGAAAATCCATGTCCAGCAGTTGTGCCAAAGCACCCACGTAGATGATGTTCTTCAGCAGCTGTCTTTTTCTGGGATCGGAAAATGCCTCATTGGACATCTCCATCATGGGAACTCCAATGTAATGGATATCTTCCCTGATGTAAGGAGGAGTTAGTCTTTTGGTACTGTCATACATAAAAAACCCTCCCGGTTTGACGCTTTTGACATCCTGTGCCATGCTTTGCGGATTGACAGAGACCAACAGGTCAATGCCTTCCCTTCTGCCCAAGTAGCCTTTTTCGCTTACCCTGACTTCATACCAAGTGGGCAGGCCCTGAATATTGGAGGGGAAGATGTTTTTTGGAGTCACCGGTATTCCCATCCTGAATATGGCTTTGGCAAAAAGATAATTCGCACTTGCCGACCCGGTGCCGTTGACATTGGCAAACCGGATGATAAAATCATTGATAGCTTGGATCATTTTTCGATAAGGGGAAATGGCGTAATCATTTGACTTGCTTTGGCAGTGGAATACAGAAACTTCTGCATGTCCCAAGCCGAGGTGGGGCACCTTTCAGCGCAAAGTCCGCAATGGAGGCACACATCCTCGTCTTTGACCATGACCCTTCCGGTTTTCAATTCCATGGAAACCAACAGGTCTTGGGACAGATTTTCTGCGGGTACCAAAAGATTCTGTCTCAATTCGGATTCCTCGTCGTTGACAGTAAAAGTGATACAGGAAGTGGGGCATACGTCCATGCAGGCATCACATTCGATACAGCGGTCTTCCATAAATACGGTCTGCACGTCGCAATTCAGGCATCTTTGGGTTTCTTTGTAGGCTGTAGCAATATCAAAACCCAATTCGACTTCTTTCTTTCGGTCTTTGAGAGTCAGGGATTTTTTTGCCTGAGGGACAATGTACCTTTGGTCTATGGCCACGCCGCTGTCGTAACTCCATTCATGGATTCCCATTTTTTGGCTGAATAGATTGGTGTAGGGATCCGGTCTGTCATAAACATCCAATCCTTCACAATACAAATGCATAGATACCGCAGCAGAATGGCCATGTGCCACAGCTGTAATAACATTTTTTGGACCAAAGGCAGCGTCCCCACCAAAGAACACTTTGGAATTGGTGGACTGAAAAGTCGTTTCATGCACTACCGGCATGCCCCACTGATCAAAATCAAGCCCGATATTTCTTTCAATCCAAGGGAAACTGTTTTCCTGACCGATGGCGATCAATATTTCATCTGCTTCGATAAAGACATCCTCTTCTTCAGTCGGGAGCAATTGTCTCTTGCCTTTTTCGTCATAGACAGGTTTTACTTTCTGGAATTTCATCCCGATAAGAACACCGTTCTCTACCTCAAAACTCAGCGGAACATGGTTGTCTATGATTTTGATGTCTTCATGGAGGGCATCTTCTTTTTCCCATGGAGAGGCTTTCATTTCCTCAAAAGGACTACGGACGATAACTTTTACTTGTTTTCCGCCCAATCTCCTTGAAGTCCTGCAACAGTCCATGGCGGTGTTGCCACCACCGAGTACGATGACTTTCTTTCCAATATTTTTGGTATGCTCAAAAGCTACATTTGCCAGCCAATCGATACCGATATGGATATTTTTATCCCCTTCTTTTCTTCCTGGGAGTTTGGGAAGGTCACGTCCTCTTGGGGCTCCTGTTCCTACAAATACCGCATCATAACCACCTTCCAAAACTTCTTTGAGGCTCTTGACATGGGTTAGAAATTGGGTGTGGATGCCTAAATCAAGGATAAAGTTCACTTCTTCGTTGAGCACTTCTTCAGGAAGTCTAAACGATGGAATCTGACTTCGCATCATTCCCCCGCCTGCTATCTGCTCATCAAAAAGGTGGATTTCATATCCCAATGGAGCCAAATCCCTAGCCACTGTCAGGGAGGCAGGACCTCCGCCGATGAGTGCGATTTTTTTTCCATTGGAAGGAAAAGGAGCATGGGGCATATGTTGGCTGACATCGCCTTTGTTGTCTGCGGCCACTCGTTTGAGTCTGCAAATGGCAACAGGTTCCTCTTCAACCCGGACCCTACGGCACGCCGGTTCACAAGGCCGGTCGCAAGTCCTTCCGAGAACTCCCGGAAAAACATTGGATTCCCAATTGACCATATAGGCTTCGGTAAATTTTTCGGCGGCAATCAGCCGGATATACTCGGGAACAGGTGTGTGGGCAGGACAGGCGTATTGGCAATCCACTACTTTATGGTAGTATTCAGGATCTTTGGTATTGGTAGGCTTCATGGTCAAAATGGGTTTAATGTCAGTTTTCTTTTTTTTCCAAAAAAGAAGATAGCTTCTTAAAGCTAAGAAATTTCAGAATTTAATAAAGATACAATTGAGATAAAATTATAATTTATTTTGGTGGTTGATAAAGATGCAAAATGTCGCATATTTTTGATCTAGAATTTCTTGGTATTATTAATTGCATTTTGGTATGAAACTCAATCAAAAAACATTCATCATAACTGGGGCCACAAGTGGAATGGGAAAAGCCATTGCACTGGATTTTGCAAAAGAAGGCGCAAACCTGATCGTCAGCGGGAGGAATGAAGAAAGGGGAAGGATACTTTTGGAAGAAATAAAAGAAATTGGAGCTAAAGCTGAATTTTTGCCAGGGGATGTGGGAGATATTCAGTACAACAAGGAACTCGTTTCCTTAGCTGTAAACTCATTTGGGCAATTGGACGGATTGGTTACCAATGCAGGGATGCTTGGCTTGGGGTCAGTAACTGAATTGAAACCTTCAGATTGGGATTTGACATTCAGGACAAATGTTGACTCGGTTTTTTACCTTCTCAAATTTGCACTGCCTGAATTGGTCAAAAGACCATCGGCCTCTGTTGTCGTCAATGCCTCCATTGCGGCCTATAAATCATTCCCGAAGCATCCGGCTTATTGTGCTTCAAAGGCTGCCTTATTGGCTTTGGCAAAACAGACTGCGGTGGATTACGGCCCGACTGTCAGGGTCAATACCATGTGTCCCGGACCTGTTGATACTCCTTTTATCTATGCTTCTGCAGTTGCATTCCCTGACCCTGTTCAGGCGGTATCCAATGCCGGAAATGCTACTTTGCTCAAAAGGCTGGGTTTACCACAGGATGTTGCCAAGCT
>JBBRFK010000207.1:0-7358 GCA_038224435.1 Cytophagales bacterium
GCAATGGACACAGAAATTACCGCGGAGCAAGTCATTGAAAATTATGTGGCAGCAATAGGCGGGGAAAGTAAAGCCAAAGCAATAAAAACTTCCAAAATGGAATCTGTTGCCGAAATACAGGGAATGAAGCTGAACTTTGTCGCTGTCTATGATGAGTCCAAAGGGGCTTTTGCCCAGAAAGTCATGATGATGGGAAATGTGGCGTCAAACACCGTCATCAAAGATGGTAAAGGCTCCATCACCGCCATGGGACAATCTACAGAACTGACCGACGAGCAGTTTGAAGCTGCCAAAATGAGCATGTTTATTTTCCCTGAACTTCATTATGAAGAATTGGGATATTCCATGGTTTTGGAAGGAATCAAAGATGTAGAGGGGGAAAATGCCTACAAAGTGATCGTGTCCAATCCTACCGGTTCGAAGCAAATCAACTATTACAGCGTAGCTACAGGGTTGAAAATAAAATCAGAAAGTGCCGAAGCCGGCGATATGTTTTTCAGCGATTACAATGAAGTCGAAGGGGTCAAATATCCCATGATGATGCTATTGAAATCACCGATGATCCCAATGCCTTTGGAGACCAAAGTGGAAAAAATCGAGTTCAATATTGCCATTTCAGAAGACGATATTAAATAAAGTACAAAGAGGGACTCAGTCCCTCTTTTTTTATTTTACTTTCAAAAATTTAACTTAGAGAAAATGAAAAAAATATTTGTTGCTACACTTGCATTGGGAGTCATATTGACCGGATCAAATGCAGAGTCAAAAATGACTGACAAACCTATTACCTCTGTCCCCACTTTTGTCGAAAATGATCCTACTGCCATCATTGATAATTATATCAAAGCGGTAGGAGGCAAAGCCAAAGTAGATAAAATCAAAAACTCCGTTTTACAAATGGAAGCTGATTTTCAAGGTACCGCCATCGTCATCAAAGGTATTTCTGACCAAGTCAATGGAAGAATGCTTCAAGAAACTTCGGTGATGGGTAATGTTGCCCAAAAGACTGTTTTAGTGAATGGAAAAGGCAGAATGTCTGGTATGGGCCAAGAACAAGAACTAACAGAAGAAATGGTTTCTGTGTTAAAAGCCCAGACCTATGTTTTTCCTGAGATGCATTACAAAGATTTGGGATATGTAATGGAGGTTCAGGGAACTGAAAAAATCAATGAAGAAGATGCCCACAAATTGATAATCACAGCTTCAAACGGAATGAAGACGGTAGAATATTATTCAGTTGCCTCTGGATTGAAATTAAGAACCAGCTCTGAGGCGACAGGTGAAATAACCTATTTGGATTATTCAGAGATCGAAGGGATAAAAGTTCCCACCAGGCTTTCCATCAAAAATCCCATGCTGCCCGTAGCGCTTGAGGCAAAGATGATTTCTTTGAAATTCAACCAGGAACTTTCAGATGAGGATTTCAAATAGCCTTATATCCCTTCAAAAAAAAGGCTTCCAATCATTGGAAGCCTTTTTTGTTGATATTCATTTGGATGTTGTTTCATTAGAAAAATCCAAAATATGTTACGCTAAAAGTGAAATGTAATTGATAAAGCCCAATTTTTGGACACTGGATAGCGCTTGGGTGTTTACTCTATGGCAATGGGTTTTCAATCCCTATTATTCCTTTAAATATTTGTTTGTGATGCTGAAGGGTTATGAGTGTGAATTTCGGGAAATATTTTTTTGAACTCTCCCTTAATGTGATGGAAATGATTTTTCCGAACCTTTCAATATGGAATTTTTCTTGATTATTAGTTTGTTCGGATTCGTTAGCATAATCCAGGATCTTGTCATTCTTCATGAGGAGGTGATATGCTTCTGAGGCCGGATGAATTTGGGTGATGATTCCGGATTCATCTTTTCGGATTCCCCAAAGGTGTAAAAGAGCATTCCCTTCGAAATTTTCCTGGATTTCAATGCCGATCTGCATCAATAACCCTTTCAAAATGGGTAGTAGATCCTCTTTACCAAAAACAAAACTTTGGAAAAATGATATCATTTTTTCCTGTTCATTGGAGCATCTCAAAACCGATTTTTCAAAATCCCCCAGATTATATCCAACCCCGGTTTTGCCGAACTTCTCCCACATATCTTTCATTACCTCAGAAAGAGAGGATTCTGCTGACTTCAGCATCAGGTCCAAACAAAAAGAAATAAGTGCTCCACGGTTGTAAATACTGACTTTTTTATCAGGAATTCCTGCCTTGTATCCATCGAGCCACAGGTCAAAACTTGATTCGACAATAGACTGATTTTGCCAGCCAAAGCTGTCAAACTCTCTTTGGATCTTTTCTTCTAAAATATTGAGGTATTCCTGAACTGAGAAATACCCGGATTTGAGCAAATAATAGTCTCCCATATAAGTGGTCACTCCTTCCATGACCAAACCCTCCTCCAAATAAACTTCTTTCGAAAGATCATAAGGAAGTAAAGCTTTTGGTCTGATCCGGCAGACATTCCAAAAGTGGTAAAGCTCATGGGAACTTACACCGATGAGTTGGTCCAATTCAGATTTGCCGGAAAGGATTTTGGCAGGTCCATAAGTAATGACGGTAGAATGTGCATGTTCGACGCCGTGAAAATGCTTGTAGGGCAAAAGCTGAAAAATAAAATGATAATCTTCTGATGGGAATTCCCCAAAATCCAGAATTTGGCTTTCTGTAAAAGACTGAAAGACAGCAATCAAATTTTCAATCTTAAAATGGATTTCCCCTTGTATCCAAATGTGGAAATTTGATCCTAAAACAGGGTAGGAAAAATGATTTAAACCGGTACTCGCCAATAATGGACTGTCCATCAATTGTTGGAATGATCCCGCTTTCCAAATATTGATTGCTGTTTTTTCAAGGGCGGTGGCTACTTTATAGTCATTTGGCAATTCAATAGAAATGCTGATTTCTTCATTTTTTTTCTCAAGTAACTCAAAAATGAAATTGCTGAAATTGAGATACAATTGTTGGTCATCGGACCAACAGCCGCCTGCATCCATTTGATTACAATAATATTCATACTCAATTTGATACTGTCCAGGATAAGAAGCAGTGAATTCCCACAAGTCTTTGCTGTTTTTTTTCCATGGTATTTCCAGTCCATTTCCAATTACTTTAAAGCATTTAAGTTTCTGTCCATAGTTTGCCAATTCATATCTTCCCGGCCTCCAAGCAGGTAATTGGAGATGGATTGTTTCCTTTTCAAGGCAAGCTACCGACAATTGGATTTGGATAAATTGGGAGGTGAAAGATTTCCGGTTAATCGAATAATGCATATATCTTGGACTTTGGATTCAAAACAAAAGTAAATCTACGGTTTGTAAATAAAAAAAGGTTATCTATCTTTGCAGTCCTTTAAAGGGAAACCTCCAGGAATTCAACAAGCAAAGCACAAAATATTAAATAGATAGCGTCATGAAAAGAACATTTCAGCCTTCTCGAAGAAAAAGAAGAAACAAGCATGGATTCAAACTTAGAATGTCCACTGCCAATGGAAGAAGAGTATTGAAATCCAGAAGAGCAAAGGGAAGACATAAACTTACAGTATCTTCTGAAAAGACTCTGAAAAAGTAATTTGAGCATTCAGTTTCGTATGTTTAATACGTAAATCAAAATGCAATGAAATCCCAACTTCACAAGAATGAGAGATTACATTCTAAAAAGTTAATAAAGGAACTTTTTGACAAAGGTTCCTCTTTTTTTTTATATCCCTTCAAGGTGATGGTTTTGGAAATCAATTTTGATGATCCAGAAACTAATCAGGTATTGTTTTCCGTTTCAAAGAAGAAGCTCAAAAAAGCCGTTGATAGGAACCTGATTAAACGTAGGATGCGTGAAGCCTATAGACTTAACAAACAATTTCTTGGGGAAATGACTTTGGGTCAAAAAATATTTGGCCTTATTTACGTCTCTTCTGAAATTGTAACGTATCAAGTCATCGAGACAAAAATCAAAAAAATACTCACCACTATTAAGGAAAATCGACTTTCCGCCAAAAAAAATCCATGAACAGAAATTTGAAAAAACCGATAATCCTTGTCCTTTCAGTAGTCCTCACAGTAGGTTTGTTGTTTTCATTTGTCAACAAGAATGACAAACTTTTTGCAATAGCTAAAAACCTCGACATTTTCGCCTCCCTCGTGAGAGAATTGGACTCCTATTACGTCGATGAAATCGATGCAGAGGAATTAGTGACAATCGGGATCAATGCCATGCTGGAGGAGTTGGATCCTTATACCGAATATATTCCTGAAGAAAACTCAGATGATTTTAGACTGATGACTACGGGTGAATATGCCGGGGTAGGGGCATTGATTGGAAATAGGACAGGGTCAAACATGATATTGATGCCGTACAAAGGATTCCCTGCACAAACAGCAGGATTAAGAATCGGTGATGAGATTTTGAAAGTGGATACAGTCGATGTGGTCAACAGCCTGACTTCTGATATTTCGAAATTACTGAAAGGTCCTGCCAATACCATTGTCTTTGTTCAGGTAAAAAGAGGGGTAGACACCATTTCGGTGAATCTGACCAGAAGGAAAATCGTCATCAGCAATGTGCCATTTTATGGCAAACTGGATGAAACCACAGGGTATATCAAACTTTCAGATTTTACTACCAATGCTGCATCTGATGTCAGAAATGCCTTGGTTGACCTGAAGTCTCAGGGAATCACCAGACTCGTGTTGGACGTCAGGGACAATCCTGGAGGGATTTTGAAAGAAGCAGTTGATATTGTCAATTTATTCATTCCCAAAGGAAAAGAAGTCGTAAGGACCATCGGCAAACTTGAAAATGTAAACTCTGTTTATAAAACCACCAAACCACCCGTGGACAAAGATATCCCGATGGTGGTTTTGATCAATGAAAGAAGCGCTTCTGCTGCTGAGATTGTGGCCGGAGCACTTCAGGATTATGACAGGGCTGTTTTGGTTGGGAGAAGGACTTTTGGAAAAGGGTTGGTGCAGACCACCGTTCCGCTTTCTTATAACTCACAGTTAAAAATCACAACAGCAAAATATTATATCCCAAGTGGAAGATGTATTCAAGCCATTGACTACAGCCAAGAAAACAGGGATGAGAAGGGAAATTCCATTTCAATTCCTGATTCTCTCAGAAAAGAATTCAAAACAAAAAATGGCAGGATAGTATTAGATGGCGCCGGTATTGAACCGGATGAAAAGACAGAATCAAGATCGTTTGCTCCCATCACCTATAGTTTGGTAGCGAGAAACCTTGTTTTTGAATATGGAAACAAGTTTTTCTTAGAAAATGAATTGATTTCTAACCCGAGGGAATTTGCCATAACAGATGAAATCTATGCTGATTTTGTGGCTTCATTGGAGGGAAAGGATTACGACTACACCACTTATGTAGAAAAGACCCTTGAGGATTTGGAAAAATATGCTTTGAAGGAGAAATTTTTCGACGAGATCAAACCGACAATTGAAGACCTTAAGAAAAAAGTAAGCCATAACAAAGAGCAGGACTTAGCAACTTTCAAATTTGAAATCAAGGAAACTTTGAGAGAAGAGTTGGTATCGAGATACTATTTTCAGCAAGGTATTGTGGAAGCCTCTCTTATAAATGATGAAGAGGTAAAGGCCGCCTTGAAAATTCTTTCTGATAGGAACGAAATCAATAGGGTTTTAGCAGCTTCCCTAAAATAAGAAGCCTATTTTATGGCCTTAATCCTTTCCATTGAGTCAGCAACTTCCGTTTGTTCCGTGGCTCTGCACAGAGACGGAGAGTTGTTGCTGATTTCTGAACGTGACCAAGAAAATGCCCATGCCAAACAATTGATGCTTTCGATTAAGGATGTATTTTTACGGTTGGGACTAAAACCTGACGAACTTGATGCAGTGGCGGTTTCCTCAGGACCCGGTTCCTATACCGGGTTGCGTATTGGAGTATCAGTTGCTAAGGGTTTGGCCTTTGCACATGATTTGCCCATGATCGCGGTAGACTCATTGACTGGTTTGGCTACACAGGCGTTGCCGCTTTGTACCCAAAATGATTTTGTAGTCCCCTTAATGGATGCGAGGAGAATGGAAGTCTACACAAGTGTTATTGAGGCCCGTGGAAAAGTAATTGAGCCATCCCATCCCCTAGAAATAGAGAGAAATCCATTTTTGAAATATTTGGAAGCGGGGAAAGTTTTTTTTCTTGGAGATGGTTTAGAAAAACTGAAAGACATACTTGATCATAAGAATTCAGTCTACTTGCCGAATTTGAACTCAGCTGTTTCCATTGGTACGATTGCTTACAAAAAGTTTCTCGATAACTCATTTGAAGAAATTGCTTATTTTGAGCCGAACTACTTGAAAGAATTCAGGGTTTTAGCTTCAAAAAAGAACCCTCTTTTATATGAGCGAAATTGTAAATAGAGTAGCAGCAAGTCCAATCATGACGATTGACTTAGAGACTTTTTATAGAACCGAAGAAAGAATCGGATTTGACCTTAAGGAGTTTCTTTTTCAGGAACTTGTTTTGAGAGAAAAGGAATTCAGGTCAGATCTAAATAAAATTGATTGGGATCAATATAAAGGAAAGCTTGTGGCTATATTCTGTTCTGCTGATGCCATTGTTCCCAATTGGGCATTTATGTTGGTGGGAACTTTCCTTTCCAAGTCCGATGTAGAATTTGTGATCGGAGGAATGAATGACTTAGAGCAATATTTATTTGAAAGGGCGATTTCAGGAGTAGACCCGAGGGAATATGAAAATAGACCTGTCGTCATCAAGGGTTGCAGTAAATATCCCGTACCCTTATATGCCTATGGCAGAATAATGGCAAAAATACAGCCATTTGCAAAATCCATCATGTATGGAGAACCATGTAGCACCGTACCACTTTATAAAGCTCCCAAGTAAAAAAATCCATCTTGTATACAGTTACTTAGACTTTAGATGCAATTTTTTTAGTATCACAGTTTGGTAATATTCATTCAGTCTGCTAAGTTTGCAATCCGTTTATGCCTTAGGTCATCCAAAAGAGGTTTTATAATGGGAAAAGTGGAAAGTAAATTTCAAGTCAAAAATAAATTCATCTTTTTTTTTGACATAGTTCTTGAAAGTTCAGATTTATATCCCGACATTTGCACTCGCTTTTAAGACATCGGTCTTACATTACTGCAAAAAGAGGCGGTAAAAGTTCATTGAAATACTGGAGAAACGGAATTAAATGATTGTACGAGAGATCGGACGGTCAGAATGAAGATAGGGCTAGGAAACAAGCTGCAGGGATGCAGCGCAAAAACTATACAATGGAGAGTTTGATCCTGGCTCAGGATGAACGCTAGCGGCAGGCCTAATACATGCAAGTCGGGCGGCAAGTTGAGGAGTAATCCGAGACCTAGA
>JBBRFK010000208.1:0-7352 GCA_038224435.1 Cytophagales bacterium
CCTTCCAATTGGTCTAGGGTATAATCCAGAATGTACCTTCTGCCTTCTTTGGTCTGGAGAAAAGTGATTTTTTCTTCACTGAAAAATATGGAAATATCAGAAGTCTCCACACTTTGGATTTTTTCACCAAACTTCACCAAAAAGCGACTTTTGTGGTTATTGGCTTGGGGAGAAAGCAAGTCCCTGATCTGATTGAGGTCAAAAGCGGGTTTGACCTGTTGGCGTTGGAATTTTTGAATGGCTTGTGCCAATTCTTTGGGATCGATCGGTTTGAGGAGATAATCCACCGAATTGAGTTTGAAAGCTTTGATGGCATATTGGTCAAAGGCAGTAGTGAAAATAATCGGGGAACTGACCTTCACCCTTTCAAAAATCTCAAAACTCTGTCCATCGGCCAATTGGATATCACAGAAAATCAAGTCGGGAAACACATTTGATTCCAGCCATTTGACCGCTGAGGTGATGCTATCGAGATGCCCAAAAATCTCAGCATTCGGAAGCAGTTCCAACACCAGCTGTTTCAACCTGTTGGCAGCAGGCCGCTCGTCTTCGATGATCAGGATATTCATGGTTTTTCCAATGTGAGGAGTGGGAGCTCGACGATAAATTCTGTAGAAGTCTTGGTGATTTTGGGACTCTTGTCGCTGAGAAGCGCATACCGTTTTTCAATATTCTCCAAGCCTATCCCGCTATCTGCAGCCTCTTTGGTGAGTTTGGGTTGCAGGTTGTTTCTGACGATTAGGGTATCGGGAGTTTGCTGGATGAAGATTTTAAGGGGCTTTTCCATGCTGGCAATGTTGTGCTTGATGGCATTTTCCAAAAGCAGCTGCAGTGAAAGCGGCGGTATATTCAGACCTTTCATCTGATTGACATCGATGTAATATTCAAGGCTTCTCTCAAATCGTATTTTCTGGAGACTCAGGTAATTTTCGGCAAACATCACTTCCTTTTCCAGCCCAACCAATTCTTTGTTTTGGACATCCAATACATACCTGTAAATCTTGGAAAGCTGTTGGATAAATTCGGCAGACTTTTCAGCACTTTCATAGACAAGGTTGGAGAGTACATTCAACGAATTGAACAGGAAATGCGGATTGAGCTGGTCTTTGAGGGATTGGTACTGGCTGGCCAGTTTTTCGGATTTGAGCTGCTCGGCTTCGATGGCTGCAGACCGCCACTCATAGAGCCAAGACCTAGATATGAAAATGGTAATGATGACCAAAGCGATGGATGTCGGCATCAGGGTATTATTCAACATCCGCAACCAATTGATATTTGTCAGATTGACACCATCAACCGTCATTAAAACATAAATCAATACCAAAAAGAAGCTGACAATGAATGAATAAATCATGTAGGAAGCAGCAGTCCAAACGAGTCTTGTGACGGGCTTTTCGATCCAGGAAATTCTCTTATCAAAGTACTCCTCCACTTTAAATCCGCCCAAACTCAAAGCTGAGGACATCAAAAAAGAAAAAATCCAATCAGGTAAAATGCTGACAATCCCATCTATTGACAAGAAACAGCTCGGACAAAAAAACAGCATCAAAATGGCTGAAATTCCAAAATTCAATATAAAAAACCTCTTTCCGGAATTGAAGATTGTGGCCGAACTGTAGAAATCCTTGCTCATGGGTTTTCGTATTTATATGGGTTTATTTTTTGGACATCTGATTCTTTGTCTCGGAATTAATCAATCTTTTTTGGCTTTGGATGCCAATATCCCCCAGCCACCTGATCCAAACAGGAAGCCTAACGCATAGAAAAAGCCCGAATTATTCACTGCAAACATCGCCACATCTTTGTCAAACAAGCTAACCACCAAGCTGATCGGGGCTATGATTCCATGCCATATTCCCCAAAAAAACCCATAAGTCTCGCCCGTCAGGCACTGCTCCACGGACTCTTTTGCTGCACAGGAAGTGAAAAGCAAAATCAGGGAAAGCCCAATTAGTTTTGTCCCGGTGTTGGCACTTAGGAATATCTTGTTCATTTTCACCCTGTTTAGAATATTATCAATTGTGTAAAATCTTTATCCCATTCAAAACTCAGTTTTCTGATATTGTCCCAATATTCCCATCCATTTGGATTTCAAAAATCCAAAAACAATACCTCCAAACACCATGACTCCACCGGTAGCCAAACCGACCATATTATAAAGGGGAGCTTCGGGAATCCTGGTCATCATCTCACTGACAAATGCGCCATACAATCCGATCACAGACCAATACATAAAGGAGAAATGAAGGTAAGCCCAATTTTTGAAATGCGCCCTAAACATTATCGGTCCCATTCCCAATAGAAGTGTGAGCGAACTGACTATGGCGAAATAATGAAAAATCCCCCATTTGCCAAATAAGTTGTAAAGCATAAAGGCAGTTATCAACATTACAACCATACTTGCAAAATAAGCGTAGCCGATTCGGATGTGGATTTTGGTGCCTTTTGTCATCAGCAATATTGCCGAGCCAAATACCAAAGCTGCCGTGGAGGCAACCAAATGAATAAACCCGATTTCATTTTGGATGAGGTTCTGCATTTTCGTTTTTAATTAAACCTTTGATACCTTTCGATGCATAGTGATTTCTTGTAATTCGCCGTGAAATGAAAAACCTTCCTGAAACCCATCTCAGGAAGGCCATCCAAATTATTTACAACTTCTTTCTTTCATTTCTTCAGCCAATCTCTTTCCCCAAGTCGGATTCAAATTTCCTTCTTTGGCTTCAGCGGCTTCCTTCGCAAATAATCCCAAGCTTGCATCCACCAAGCCACAGGCTTTTTCCGGACCCTGACCAAAAAACTGCGCCATGCCATACTCCATCTGTGCCATAAGGATAATTGCCCTTGGGTTTTGTCTGTTGAGTTCGATGGCTTTGCCAAATGTCTGCATCGCAACTCCCGAAAGGCTTTGACCTCTGGAATTAGAATCTGCCGCAAGCTCGCCCATGGTAATGTAGCCTTGCACTGCGACGATTTCTGAATTGTTGGGAGAAATCGCATTGGCCTTTTCGATGTGTTTTTTGGCTTGGGAATAGTAGCCGTCTTTTTCCTCCAAACTTCCCTGTGACCTGAAACCCATATTGGCATAAGCCAATGCGGCATAGTAGTCCGGAAGCCATTGGCCTTCATTCATATCTGCTATTCTGGCAAAAGCATTTGCTGATTTCTGCATTTCTTCCACAGGACCTGCCTGTCCCATCGTTTTGATTTCCTTGAGCATTGCTTTTTCGTAGGCATCGTTGTTGGCATTTGCAAATACTGCAGCAAGCAGTGTCAAGCTGAGAATTAGGATGTTTTTTTTCATGGTTTCTATAGTTTATAAGTTATTTAGATTATTTGCTGTTTTGTCTTTGGATAGGGTAAGGAAAATCCCCAGAAATATAAATCTTGGTGCTGTCTGACGGATCGGTAAGCTTTCGTACTGGCCGGCTTCGTTGGGTTGGGGACTGAATTGGTAACCGAAAATATTGTCCCGGCCAAGCACGTTGGAACAAGCAAAATGGATTATCAGGTTGGGTTTTGGCAGGTAACTCCAGCTCAGACTCAGGTCACGGAAGCCTTCTGTCTTGGCATTCATCTGCCCTGCAAAATTTGGATCTGTATAGGTATAACCGTCATTGATCGCAAATGAGCCTCCAAGTTGGGATTTCAATTTTGATACAAAATGCTTCACGACTATCGAGGCATTGTGTCTTGGCGCAAACCCCGGCTGTACCAATTCTGTAAATTGGGCAAACTTCCGCCTGCTGTCCACAAAGCTGTATGTCACCCAGAAATCAGTATTTTTAACGGATTTTTGATCCCGGTAAAAGACATCAAATCCCTGAGCGTAGCCTGTCCCGGTTTGTTGGATATTCCTGTAGAAATATTGGCTTCCTTCATAGGTCAGGATTTTTTTGTAATTCTTGTAAAAGGCTTCGGCGCGGACAGTCCTGCCGTTTTTGGTCAGGAAGTAATTCAATATCAAGTGGTCAGCTTTAACATTTTGGACTTCAGGTTTTGCGATCCGGAGTTGCTCTACTGGCATCTGACTGAATTTGCCTGCGGCAAAGGAAAGCTGTCCTTCATTTTCGAATTTGTATGCCAATGAAAATCTTGGATCAAGCCAGGTTTGATCCGCCAATATGCTGTGTCCTGCCCTCAGACCACCTCTGAAAACGAGCTTGTTACTTACATAATAATCTGCTTCGGTAAAAATGTTTCCTTGCAAATCTGTAAAATCCCAGACCAAACCTTCAGACCGCAAGCCTTCCTCATAGTTGAAAAAATAGGATTCCATTCCCGTTTTTAAAGAAAACTTATCCGAAAATCCTTTCAATGCCACCGCTTTGGCGTGCATGATCTGGTTTTGGTTTCTAATATCAATTTGGTTCAAGGTAAATTCATCCACATTGTTGGAATAAGATATCCCGCCATAATAGCTCCAGTCGTTTTTGCCGGTTTGTTTGAAAGAACCGGAAGCAAAGGTATAGTGGTTTTTGAGGTCGACCAATTGGCCGCGGCCTTCAGTTCCAGGGACTTTCTGCCAGATTTTCATCCCGCCGGATTCAGTGTGCGCATAGGCTTTGACCATACCGCTTTTTCCCCACTTTTGTCTGAGAGAAACTTCCGCATCCCAACCATACGGAGCCCTTTCCCAATCAAAATTTTGGGTGACCATGGCCTGATAAGGAGATAAGTCCATGAAATTGGCGGATGCAGTCAGGCTGTTTTTCTCTCCAACCAAAGTTTGGGAATATCCCATTCCAACGGATAAAAGACTGATATCTGCTTGATTTCTAACTGGGGCATCTACGGTACTGAGTACCAAAGCCGAAGAAAGTGCATGTCCGTATTCTGCGGAATAGCCTCCTGTGCTGAAGAATGAACCTTTAAATAAGTTGGGATTGAAGCGGGTTCTGGTAGGTACATTGGAGGCGGTTGTACCAAAGGCATTTCCAACTTTCATCCCATCGATGAAGATGGAAGTCTCTGATGCATCTCCGCCACGGACAAAAAGCCGCCCGTCATTTCCTACATTGGCAGTTCCGGGCAAAGTCTGAAAAGCACCAATGATGTCGCCCATGGCGGAGGGCACAGTCACAATGTCAATGGGTCTCAAGACCACAGCCCTTTTTTCATCCGAAGCTTCCATGGCACCTGCGGTAATGGTCACAGCAGTCATTTCATTGATTGCTTCCCGGAGTACAGGATTGAAGTTCTTTTCTCCTCCGTCAAGGACAATTTCGATTTCCTGTGACTTGAATCCCATCGCTTGAAAGACCAGGATGAAGTTGCCTTTTTCTTCTGTTTCCAAAACAAAGGTTCCGTTCACTTCTGAGGATGTACCATCATAGGTGCCTTTCAGAAAAATATTTACACCGGGAATGGTTTCCCCTTTGGCATCCTTTACAGTTCCTTTGATCATGGTCTGAGCCAAAGTCAGGTTGACTAGAAAAAACAAACAGATGGTGAAAAGTGCTTTCATTGCTTTGGGATTTGATTCAAAGTTGTGGAGAAAGCCAAAGCCAAAAAATTAAAGCTGACTGAAGTGTCGAATCAGATAGATGAAGTGTAGGAAATGGGGGAAGTGAAAAATTCAGGTAAAGCGAAAATAATTATGGTAACCTGCATTACTGTAATGGCGGTTACAATAACTTTTTTAAAAACCAGATTTAAGTATAGAATAACAATGGATTTTCAGGCTTTCAATCGTAAAACAATGAAGGAAGATAGAGAGAAATCCCCGGCACAAAAGTCACCAATAGAAGGACTACCAGCATTACCATTAAGAACGGGATACCTGCTTTGGCAATCCTTTCCATCGGGATTTTGCCGATACTGGAGGCTACAAAGAGACAAATTCCTACAGGAGGTGTGATAAGTCCGATGACCAGGTTCATCACCATGATCATCGCAAACTGGATCGGATCCACACCGACATGCATTGCCACACCAAGCAAAACAGGAAACAGAATCAGTAAAGAGGCAATGGTTTCCATAAATGCCCCAACAAACAACAACAACAAATTGATAAGTAATAAGAGAATAATCTTGTTCTGTGTGATACTTAGAAGGCTTTGGGCGATCAGTTGCGGGATCTCCTCCACAGTCATAATCCATGCAAAGAGATTGGCAAATCCTACCAAGACCATCAGGGAGGCTGTCATCTTTGCGGATTCCAGGATAATCTTGGGAATCATCCTGAATTTGAGTTCACCATAGACAAACAATCCGATGGCCATGGCATAAACCACTGCGACGATGGAGGCTTCGGTAGGAGTAAATACCCCACCGATAATCCCAAATAATATCAAAAGTGTCATCAAGATTGCCCAAAATGCCTGGTAAAAGCTCCTTGCCATTTCCATAAATGAAGCCTTGGCTCGCTTTGGATATTTCCTTTTGACAGAAATGATGTAGGTAACGAACATCAATCCAAGTCCCAGCAACAATCCGGGAACAATCCCTGCTATGAACAGCTTTCCAACCGATAATCCTGTCAACGTTGCGGCAATGATCATCGGCAAACTTGGAGGGATAATCGGTCCAATAGTCGATGACGTGGCCGTTACTGCACAGGAAAAATCAGTATCATAACCTTCCTTTTCCATAGCCGGAATCATCACCGATCCAATACTTGCCGTATCGGCTATGGCTGTCCCTGAAATTCCGCCAAACAACATTGAAGCCCCGACATTAGCCAATCCCAAACCGCCTCGGATATGCCCGAGAAGTGCATTACAGAGCTGAATGATCCTGTTGGTGATGCCGCTTGCATTCATCAGATTGCCTGCCAAAATAAATCCCGGAATAGAAAGCAACACAAAGACATCTAATCCGGCATACATTTTTTGGGGGATAACAATAAAGGGCAAATCTGAAAACAGGATATAGACAAATGATGCCAATCCCAAGGCAAATGCGATGGGAAATCCAAAAACCAACAGTAAAAGAAAAACTATGAACAATAGGATGGTCATGCGCTCCGTAAGATTTGTTTAAGCTTTGACCTAATTTCCAAGATGGAATAAAACATCACCAAGAAGGACATACAGGTCATTGAAAAATAAATAAAAGCCATATTGATTTTCATCGAGGCAGAATCTTGAAGACTTACTATCTCTATCAAAGGAATACTGAATACCAACATGACGATCATCAAAAGGATGATGCACAAAAGAATAAAGGCATCCATCCAATTCCGGGTCTTGACATCCAACCAATCCAGAAATAGGGAAACATTGATATAAGACCTGTCTTTGAGAGCAAGTCCTGCACCCAAGCTTACCATGTAAATGAAGCAGAATCTTGCCATCTCTTCCGTCCAATGAGGTGACCATGGCAAGGCATATCTGGCAATGACCTGAATC
>JBBRFK010000209.1:0-7332 GCA_038224435.1 Cytophagales bacterium
TCGGTTTGGTTTCCAAAGGTGAACACCCCCACATCCAGCTTGGTGTCTTTGTATTTCCATTGGCGCTTGACGGGTTCTATTTCAAGATTGTTGAGCTGATTGGTTTCCAATTGAGCAACCTTCCTTTGGATCCAGCCTTCCTCCCCATTTGCAATGAAAGTGAAACTTCCTTCTGTCCACTCTTGGCTTTCACCTTCTCTTGGATCCAAAAACCTTGACCTCCAATAGAATGTAACAGAATCTCTTTGGGTTACATTTTGAAATAAATTCACTTCCAAATTGGCCAGATTGGAAGTGGTAATCCTTGTTTCCCTTCTGATAGAGGAAGAGAAATTGGCCGCCGTATCGAGCTGGATCACCAGGTTTCTGGATTCGACGGATTTTCCCGGAATCTGCGCGATGAGGTTAATTTCTGCTTCCCTGACGATCCCAAAGTTTTCGGGGATGAGGTGTATGCTTCCACTCAGGGGAATGAATTTAGTCACTGTGATGGCATTGTTGCCAAATGTCATCTCCAGAATCACCCTCGTTGGGTTGATTTCCAAAGTAAAAATATTGTCCCCAAAGGCTTGGATTCCTGTATTCGGAACTGAAAAATGAAGGGTATCTTTTCTGTAAACTGCAGGAATCCTGACTGACGGAAAATTGATATTTGTCCCATCCGGCAATCTCCTGGAAATTTTGAAATCAAGGGAATCAATATCTACTCTTCCAATATTTTTAAGAATGAAAGAGAACTTCAGTGAATCAGCAAGTGCATTGAAAGTCTCTCCTTCGAAGCTTCCCAATGTCACATCAGGCTCCATAATGGAATAATCAGCTTTGTTTGCAGGAAATAGCCTCACCGCAGGATCCCCCAGCATGACCAGCTGCTCGGCATGGGAACGGTTGACAGGGGACTGTCCATATCTTGCAAAAAACCATTTCTCCGCTTCCCTTCTCACTATGCCTACAGGCTGGTAAATGGTCGTTGAATCAGAAAAAGCTTTGATGTAAAATGACTCACTGTACCTGCGGAGGTAGACATCAACGCCGATATTTGCATGTGCCATAAAGTTTGTAGCACCTTTCATCGGGGTCAGCACCCAATCCTCTCCAAAAGTATAGGCATTTCCAAAGGCATTTCCTGCATCACAGCCATTTAGCAACATCATGGGATATTTTCCCCGGTTATTATATCCCAGGGAAGGATCAGATGCAAAACCGATTTCGATGTCAATCAGAGATGGTGATCCGTGTCCAAAGAAAGTAACCAAACTTGTCCCCCTGTTGATATCACCCGAAATGTCAATCAATTCAATCGTGGAATTGGACCGCTTACGGTAAGTGGTGACATTGGCACCCATGTAGGGTCCCTCAATGATATTTTTGAATCCATTGAGGAAATTGAAATACCTGTTCAGCTCAAAAGCCGATACCCCTCCGCTGAGATGGACCACTTCTTTTTGCCATTCTTCTGATACTCCGAGCGCATCTTTTTCTTTTACTTTGTCCAGATAGGCGGCGACTTGTTCAGGATTCCTGGCAGGTATCCTTCCGAGCGAAATGGCAGCCATACTTGGGTTTTCAGGATCCAGTCCCATCGTAAAATTGTTGTCCGCATAGGGATAACCTGCCGGAGGAATAATATCCTGAAACTGGAAAACAGATGGGTTTTGTCGATAGAAAAAATTGATGCCATTGGCTCTAGCCGTAGAAAAAATCCCCATTGCCCGACCTATCAGCAGCAGAAAATCAGGCTTGTGGATTGGATAGTAGGCCCTCAAGAACTCATATACCGCCAAAGGAGTTTTTTCTCCAAAAGTAAACTGGTCGTAGAGTTCATCTATATTGACTACCAAAGTGTCATATCCTCCGCCTTGGGGTGAAGCCCGGTGGGCCGCATGTGCCTTTACAGGGTCAGCATAGGTGGAAGAAGGTCTCCTCAGAATTTTGTGGGACAAAACAATATAATCCGCTTTTTGCCCTAATAAATTACGGAACCTCACCGGAGTCATGGTTGCGATCCTATTGATGTTCAGTTGGTTTTCAACCAAAACCTTGCTTTGGACTCCTGTTATACCAGCGACAAAACCAACTTGGTTTCCAGCCTTGCTGACCGGTACTTGGATGGGATTGACCGGATCAGATACTTCCAAGGCCAGGTAATCCGAAAGCACATTGCCTATTTGGATCCTGCTGTTTTCAGCCCCTGATATAAATACCTCTTTGGTAAAATCCCCGTTGGCCACGACCTTGGGGTAGGTCAACCTGATATAGGCAATAGATACATTGTCTGTCGCTCCCGTTCCGGCAGAAGCTATCCTGATGGCGATCGACCCACTTGGGTTAAAATCCGATGGCAACAGCGTTCCAACCTGATGGATCGCCTGGTAATTTGTATAATCATAGGAAGCGATCTGCCTTAAATTACTGGAATTGGGCCCGACACTGATGATGGAGGTATGGGGAGTTGGTGACCTTCCGGTGAGGCCAATTTCCAGTTGCACATTTCCCACGTTGGGAACTTCCCCAAGGTCAGCGAGAACCACTGTTCTTGGGTTGTTTTTTGTAATGGCCGCACTTACCCAACCGCTTCCTTCTTCAAAGTCAGACAGGTACACACCCGGACTGTAAATCTGTCCAAGATTAAAATTTTCAAAATAGACGTTTTGCCTGATCGTTTGGTAATTGGTCAGCAAAGGAATCGAAGCATTGGATTCCTGCCTTTTGGCCATCCTTTTGCCCCGGATATCAGGAGAAAGCGTCAGAAAAAAAGCGGTGGTGTCATTGTGGATGTTATACCTGTTATTTCCCAAATGGGAAGGGTCATCATAAAATTTGACGTCAAGCGTCGCATCATTCCTTTTGCCATAAAAATCGATAAAATCACTCGGGTCAAACTTGCCGTCTTGCTCACCCTGAACAAAAATTGCAACTTCTTCTCCCCTGTGGAAAATGCGGATATTGCGCGGGTCGATGACATTGGGATTGATACCTGAGGAAGAAAGGGCGGTAAAATTCAGTCTATGAATCCCATCCACAGCAGTCGGGATTTTGTAATATGTGCGGTCAAAGTCAATCCATCCACTTTGCGCAAAAGCCAAAGTAGAACAAAGGACAGCCATCACTGAAAAAAAGAATCTTCTTACCATCATTATTAATCCCAGCCTTTATTCAACCTAAATCTCTGTTCGTGTTCTTTCAAACTCACCTTGACACTGAATACATGTGAATAGGGTGTTTGGGAAATTCCCCCAATATCTGACAGCGCATAGTCAATCTGGAATTTTTCATTGAGAAAAACGCCCAGGCCAAAGCTTGGTTTCCAAGATGTATAATATGTCGCATCAAAATCCTTGATCCGCTGCACATTGCTGCCCCCTGCCCTCAGAAAAACCAAATTTCTGTAGGAGGCTTCAATCCCCAATCTCGGGTCAATACTGACCAAGCTTGTCCTTAAGGGTGTATTTCTCCTTCCATCGAAAGTAAAATCAAGGTCAAAAACACCCTGCACCTTAAATTCCTCATTGATCTCCACATCCCGGGTCACACTGAATATAGCTCTCGGCAATGTAAGTTCAATGGAATTGACAGGAATATCATTGTTGGTCTGCGCATAGATATTGCGCACCATGTCTGCATTGTGAAACCAAGCATTAAATGTCGTGGTGATGTCCCTAAGCATAAAGCCAAAGCGCCATTGCTCCAAAAGGAAAATCCCTCCGACATCCATTCCAAATCCCCAAGCCTGGGCAAATTTGCCTACATTCCTATGGATTACTTTTCCATTGAAGCCGATTTTGAATACATCACTGACATCACGGGCATAGGATAGCATCAGGGCGTAGTCCGCTGCATTGAAAAACTGGATGTTGTTGTAATTCAAGGCTCCGTTGGCATCATACAAAAATCTTGTATCGGGGATGTCATCCACCCCGAAGCGGATCAGGGAAACTCCGATCGAATTGTCCATATCGATACTTGTGCTGTACCCGAGGTAATCGAACTTGGCTATTCCCGCAAAGTACTCGGCATGCATCATGGCAAACTCGTGCTGATGCCGGATACCGATCAATCCCGCCGGATTCCAGTAGGCAGCCGTCACATCCCGGACAGACGATACCTGTGCGCCTCCCATTCCGAGAGCGCGTGCGCCAATACCTATATTCATGAATTCATTGGAATACTTGGGTGTTATCGTTTGGGCATCAAGCTTGGCTAGGCTAAAAAATAACACTATTCCAATAAAACACCTGATAATCACCATTTATCATGTATTAAATTATGATGCAAAGTAAAAATAAATAGTTAAGGAAAAAGGGTCCCATTCAAAAATAAAAAGAAGCATAAGCCGAAAAACCTGTACGCAGGCGTACATAAAATTGTCCACTTCAGCCACACCTGTTTTTCCTAAAATCCTTTTTGTAAGTCAAGTCTAAAAAAAATCCCTTGGTCAACTTTTGGTCAAAAAATGGCTCCATTAAAAAAAAACAAACATTTTTTATTTTTTTTTAATTTTCAGCTACCTTTTAATACCTACTTGTATTGTATTGCAAGGTACCGTTTTACACTTTGGTACGCTTTTTCTAATTGTCACTGAGAAAAAGGGTATGTCCCACCATAATGACAAGCCTTTTAGTAACTAAACCACTCAGAAAAAATGAACGCTTCAAACACCCAGATACAAATGCGGAAAGGACTTCTGGAGTTCTGCATTTTGCATATCATCGCCCGAGGAGAAGTATATGCCTCTGACATGATAGAGGAACTTACCGATTCCAAGATGATCGTGGTGGAAGGTACGCTGTACCCTCTGCTGAACAGACTGAAAAATGCCTCCTTGGTTTCATATAAATGGGTCGAATCCGAATCCGGACCTCCCAGAAAGTATTACTCCATTACAGAAGAAGGATCACGGTTTTTAGAAACCCTGAATGAAACCTGGGATTCCCTGGTCAATTCTACCCAATTAATCACCTCAAAGAAATAAGCCATGAAAAAGACAATAAGCATCAACATCAGTGGGATCCTGTTTCACATAGAAGAGGATGGTTATACCACATTGAAAAAATACCTTGAATCGATCAACAGGCATTTTTCACATTATGCGGACAATCAGGAAATCATTTCCGATATCGAAAACAGGATTGCAGAGATCTTCCTCAGCAACCTAAAGAACAACAAGCAGGTCATCACTGCCGAAAATGTCAACAGCCTGATAGAAAAAATGGGTACCATTGCTGACTTTAAGGCCATCGAAGAGGAAATATCCGAAGGTCCTGAAGACAAAAAAGCAGAGACCAACGAGGAGTATGATTACTACAAACACATCACACCTCATGAAAACACCAAGGGCTATAAGAAGCTCACCAGGCTGGAAAGCAGGAAAATATTGGGTGGTGTCTGCGCAGGTTTTGCAAATTACCTTGCAGTGGATCCCTTGTGGACAAGGTTAATAGCGATTCTTCTGATCTTCAGCGGCAACTTGAAACTTGGAAGCCCGGGTTGGGATTTTCTTCCCTGGAACTTCAATTTCAGTCTTTCATTCGGATTCTTTGCGATCATAGCCTATATCGTATTGTGGGTCATTCTGCCGGTATCCTACGATGAGCCTGAGGACAAAAACATCAAGAAGCTCTACCGAAACCCCGATGATAAAACCCTCGGCGGTGTCGCAAGTGGATTGGCGGCGTACTTTGGCATCGAAGTGATCTGGATGAGGTTGTTGTTCATCGGATTGATATTTGCCGGCGGATCCGGATTTGTCATCTACATCATATTATGGATCATCACCCCGGTGGCCAAATCAATCACAGAGCGGATTCAAATGAAAGGCGGGGCGATCACCTTGGACAATATCGAGACCACAATCCGTGAAAACCAAAACCCAGTACCTGTAGTGGAAGAAAGTCAGGCAAAGAAAGTCTTGCTCGCCCCGTTCAGGTTTCTAGGCAAAGTGATCAATTCGCTAGGTGAGGCATTGGGTCCTTTGGGCGGATTCCTACTAGCTGTCATCCGGGTCTTTTTCGGATTGATCATATTCATCCTCGGTATGTCCATCACGATAGCACCTTTGGCTTTGCTTGGCATATACTTCGGCATCGCTCCCGGAAGCGACGTGTACTTGGGAATCAGGGAAAGCATCCCAATGGAATGGATCACCGAAATCGTGCCTGTTTGGTTGGCAATCTCAGCGAGTGTGGTTATGCTGATTCCTGGAATCATCATCGTGCTGCTAGGTATCTCCGTGTTGATCAAGAAGAGCATCATCGATGCAAGATTCGGTTTGGTAGCATTGGGACTTTGGTTGCTAAGTATCGGATTGTGTGCCTTCCAGATACCAAGGGTAGTGGCGGCCTTCAAAACTGAAGCTACCCATACCGTGGAGCAACCTTTGAGCTTTGCACCAGGAACCATCGTCCTCAAATCAGTAGATACCAATGTGGATGGAGAAATATTTGATCTGGTTAAGCTACAGCTTGAAGGCACCGATGCCACGGAACCTATCTTACTTCAAAACTTTAAGGCAAGAGGAAAAAACAAAGCTGATGCCTTGAAAAACGCTGAATCCATCCAATACAATTACAAAGTTGAGGACTCGACAGTTACGTTTGAAAGGTCCATTAATTTGAATGAATTGGATAAATTCAGGGTGCAAAACCTCAAACTCAACCTAGAGATGCCTTATGACAGGCCTTTTGTGATGGACAAATCGATCATCCCGATCATCGAAAACACCATTCACCGCAATGGCTATAAAACCCGGGACATCAATTCGCGCAACCATTGGGTATTCAACGAAAAGGGGCTGCTTTGCCTTACCTGTAATGAGTCCAGCAAAACCACCGAAGCGGATAGCCTTTCAAGGGCGAAGTTTGACGGAGCTTATTTTATGAAGAAATAAAAATATCAGAGAACAAGCCAAGTACGAATGAAGGCAGGACACCGATCGGTGTCCTGTTTTTTTTAATCCAAAAGATTCCATAAAAAAAAATACCTATTTCCACACAAGTTCCAGGTTTCCAAACTCTGTGCCCTCTGTGGTAAATCAAAATTTTCCACCTCAGAGTTCTCTGAGGAAAAGGAGAATTTACCACTTTGTTTTCTTCGCCAGTTTACCGTTAGCAAGATAATTTCTTGATAAAACAAAGTGACTTTTTCCCAGATTCAGGGATTAAAACCGTATTTTTAAAATAACAATAAACCAAACCAACATGAATGTAAAATTAAAATTTTTAGGCGGCGCGAAGACAGTGACCGGCTCTAGGTACCTCCTAGAAATCGACCATGAGAAAATATTGGTTGATTGCGGAATGTTTCAGGGCTTGAAGGAATTCCGCCTCCGCAATT
>JBBRFK010000210.1:0-7315 GCA_038224435.1 Cytophagales bacterium
CCTTGGACTTCATTTTTGGGGTCTACGTCAAATACCTCAGCTACATTTTCAATCCGCTCCATTCTTGACTTACTTGTTTGTGTCTCGGTAAATTGCACCCTGATCAGGGATAATACGACCGGAATCCCTAAAGCCACTGAAAGTCCTTTTGCAAATTGTTCACTTTGGTTATAGCCTCTTTTCTTCTGTCTTAAGGGATGCAGAGGAACAGGTGTAATTTGATCCCAGTTAATGGTGAATCCGTTTTCATTAAGGATGTTTCCATATAATCTTCCAAGTTCAACACCGATTTCAGGTTTATTTTTATATTTCAGTTGGTGCAGAAGACTTTGGCTTGCTCCTTTTTTTGAAAACCTCAAAAAAGACATTACCAAATTGGGTTTGGTCAGTCCCATGATTTTGGTCACCAATTCATTGTTTTGGGGTCTGAGATGGTAATTCGTGACTGGAAGTGCTGCTATACACACTTTACACAACTGATCCTCGAAGTCAAAAAGACTTCTTTTACACAAGCAACAGGTTTTTGGGAAAACCAAAGACAAAAAGTCTTCAAAAATCTTAGAATACGTTTCCAAATTGGGCAGTTAGAACTGAATGACTGTAAATACCTGTTATATTTGCAATTGAATAAAAACTCATCAAAATTTAATGAATTTAATAGAAGAATTCAATACCTATAGAAGCGAAATGAATGAAAAAATCATGGCTTCTGACAATAAGGTCATCAAGCGTTTTTTCAATCTTGATACAAACACCTACGCTGAAGGTGCAATAGATGTCAAAACCAAAGAGATGATAGGTTTGGCGTGCTCTATGGTGCTGCGCTGTGATGATTGTATCAAGTACCATTTGGGAAAGGCACACGATGCAGGATTGACTAAGGAGCAGGTATTTGAAGTTTTTTCGATAGCTACGATCATTGGAGGATCTATTGTAATTCCCCATTTGAGAAGGGCGGCAGAATACTGGGAATTATTGGAACAAGAAGAGAAAAGTGATGTTTAAGAAAGACCTTGATTTAGAAAAACGTTGGAGCAAGCTGTTGAAAGGAATGGAAGAGCTCATCGGAAAGAAACCCAATGACCTGAACGGGGTTTTGTTTTTGATCGGAGTGCAGGAATTGGGACAGGGAAATAAGAACTTTTCAAAAGAGCAAAAACAAGACTTGATGCACATAGGAATATGTAGGGTATTGAGTCAGATAGGGTTTTATGAATTGGACTATATTGACCAAGACGGGTGGCCACATTGGAAACTTACAAACAAACTTCCCCATTTCGACGTGTTAGAGCAGGAGAAGTTGTTGAAAATTCAGGTTTTGGAATATTTTGAAACTGAATTCAAAATTGAAATAAAATAGATAGGCAAATCAAAATTGGGTAATCTTACCAGTATGAAAATCGTATCCTACAACGTCAACGGCATCCGCGCTGCCCTTACAAAGGGATTTGCCGAATGGTTAAAAGCCACAGATCCGGATATCATAGGATTGCAGGAAATAAAAGCTGAAGAAAACCAGTTTGACAGAGCCATATTTGAGGATATGGGTTACAGCATCTATTGGTATCCTGCAGCAAAAAAAGGATACAGCGGAGTTGCCATTTTGAGCAAAATAAAACCTCACCATGTTGCATATGGGGTAAGCATCCCATTTTATGACGATGAAGGGAGGATTATCAGGGCAGATTTTGATGGGTTTTCATTCATTTCTGCGTATTTTCCATCAGGAACGACAGGTGATGTAAGGCAAGATTTCAAATATCGCTTCTTAGATGACATGTTTGGGTATTCCCAGGACCTTACCAAAACACATCCAAATCTGATTCTGAGTGGAGATTATAATATTTGCCATAAAGCCATAGACATACACAATCCAGTATCCAATAAAAACTCCTCAGGGTTTCTGCCAGAGGAAAGGGCTTGGATGGACAAATTTACAGAATCAGGGTTTGTAGATACATTCCGGTTGTTCAATCACAATCCACATCATTACACATGGTGGAGCTATCGGGCAGGTTCAAGGTCTAAGAATCTTGGATGGCGGATAGACTACCATATGGTCACAGAAAGCATGAAAGAGAGAGTTAAAAGATCAATCATACTTCCGGAAGCCCATCATTCAGACCATTGTCCAATAATGATCGAAATAGAATAATATAATTTTATCCATAATATCAATATATTTTCCATGAATTCCATTAAAATTTCAATTCCTTCTTTAATTGATAATATAAAGATCGTCGAGAGCTTTATAGATAATGCAAGGGAAAAGTACCCTATTAATGAAGACATTTATGGGAATATCATGATTTCCGTAACAGAATGCGTGACCAATGCCATTGTTCATGGAAATAATTTGGATGGAAACAAAAAAGTCGACTTGGAACTACATCTTGATGAAAATCAAGTTGAGTTTGTCATCATGGATGAAGGACAAGGTTTTGATTTTGATCATTTGATTGACCCAACTGCACCTGAGAACTTAGAGAAAACAGGCGGACGTGGAATTTTCATAATGAAACATCTTGCGGACGGAATTAAGTTTGAAGACAAAGGGAGAAAAACCATTCTAACATTCTACATGTGATATGGCGATTCTTTTTTTTGAAGAGGATATCGAATTTTCCCTAAAGGAGAAGAACAAAACCAAAAAATGGTTAAAAGAAATAGCCAATCTTGAAGGGCAAAAGGTAGGGGAACTCAATTATATTTTTTGTTCTGATGAATACCTGTATGAAATCAATGTAGAATACCTTGACCATAAAACCTATACTGATATAATTACATTCGACAATTCAGAAAAAGAGAAAATAATCGAAGGAGATATATTCGTAAGTATTGAAAGGATCAGAGACAATGCACTCAAGGAAAATGTAACATTTGAAAAAGAACTTACAAGGGTGATGAGTCATGGGATTTTGCACCTGATGGGTTATAAGGATAAAAAAAAAGAAGATATAAAAAAAATAAGGAAAATGGAAAATCAAGCCATTGCCTTATATGATAAACTCAATGTTTCACGTGAAACAAATAATCAAACCAAGATCTAATTAAACCAAGCTGTTTCACGTGAAACAATTAAAATACGTAAAATATGTTTCCAGTATATGATGTAATTGTCGTAGGGGCAGGACATGCAGGTTGTGAAGCTGCACATGCGGCGGCACGAATGGGTTCCACAGTGCTTTTGTGTACAATGAATATGAATACGATTGCCCAGATGTCATGTAACCCTGCAATGGGCGGGGTTGCAAAGGGCCAAATAGTAAGAGAAGTCGATGCACTGGGAGGAATGTCCGGGATCATCTCGGACAAATCTATGATACAGTTTCGGATGCTGAACAGATCCAAAGGACCTGCAATGTGGTCACCTAGATCACAAAACGACAGAATGAAATTTGCGGAAGAGTGGAGATTAGCTTTAGAACAAACGCCTAATGTCGATTTTTGGCAAGAAATGATAAGTGGATTGCTCATAAAGGACAATAGGGTTATAGGCGTAAGGACAGGAATCGGAGTAGAAATAAAATCAAGATCGGTCGTACTTACCAATGGAACATTCCTGAACGGAATCATCCACATTGGCGAAAAACAGTTTGGAGGAGGAAGAACAGGGGAAGCAGCGGCCAAAGGAATTACAGAACAACTCGTCACCGTAGGATTTGAAGCAGGTAGGATGAAAACCGGAACTCCGCCAAGAGTAGACGGAAGATCCCTGGATTATGCCAAAATGGAGGTTCAATATGGAGATGAAAATCCGGAGAAATTCTCTTATTCGGATGAAACAACTTCCCTTAAAGAACAAAGAACCTGCTGGATAACTTATACAAATAAAGATGTCCACAACACCTTAGAAACAGGGTTTGACAGGTCTCCTATGTTCAACGGGAGAATTCAAGGGCTTGGTCCAAGATATTGCCCTTCCATTGAAGACAAAATCAACCGCTTTGCTGAACGGGATAGACACCAGATCTTTGTAGAACCAGAGGGGTGGAAAACTGTAGAAATGTATATCAATGGATTCTCTACCTCATTGCCAGAAGATGTCCAATATGCAGCGATGAGAAAAATACCGGGGTTTGAAAACGCTAAAATGTTCAGACCGGGATATGCGATTGAATATGACTTTTTCCCACCGACTCAATTAAAGTTGAGTTTGGAAACACATTTGATTGAGAATTTGTTTTTTGCCGGGCAGATAAACGGGACAACGGGTTACGAAGAAGCGGCTTCCCAAGGACTAATGGCAGGTATAAATGCATCAAGGAAAGTACAGGAGAAAGATCCATTTGTCCTAAAAAGATCAGATGCCTATATCGGTGTACTCATCGATGACCTGATCAACAAAGGGACTGAAGAACCCTACAGGATGTTTACATCTAGGGCGGAATTCAGGTTGCTGCTAAGACAAGATAATGCCGATCTTAGGCTGACACAAATGGGCCATGAAATCGGATTAGCTGATGACAATAGACTGGAAAAAATGTTGGATAAGAAATCTGACACAGCAAAGTTGATCAATGATCTAAAGCAAAAAAAACTTTCTCCAGATTTAGTGAATGAAGGATTGGAAGAATTCGATACAGCAACGATTAAAGAAAAGATAACAGTAGAAAAACTTCTTAAAAGGCCACAATTAGGATTGAAGGAAGTAATGAATCTTGATGCCGATCTCAAACAATATCTCTCCAAATACAGCAAAGAAGTACTTGAACAAGCAGAAATCCAGATCAAGTATGACAGCTACATTGACAAGGAACAACAGATGGTAGAAAAATTGAAGAGCATGGAGAATTACAAAATCCCTATACAATTTGATTACCTGGCGATAACAGCCCTTTCTGCTGAAGGCAAACAAAAATTAAGCAAGTTCAAACCAGAAACATTGGGACAAGCTTCAAGAATCAGTGGTGTCACACCCGCAGACCTTTCCATTCTCACCGTTTATTTAGGAAGATAATGTCACAGGAAAGATTAAACAAATGTCCGCTTTGCAAGAGTGGGCTTTTTCTTAATCATACAGAAGTACAGGACTTTTCAGTTAGCAAAGAGAAATTCTTGCTATGTAAATGCACGTCCTGTAATCTGATTTTTACCAATCCCAGACCGGATGATAAACACATTGGAAAGTACTACCAATCCGAAGACTATATTTCCCATCAAAACAAGTCAACGAATATTGTAAACATCCTTTATAAAAGGGTGAGAAATACGACCATCAAAAAAAAGGTGTCTTGGTTAAATAAGTATACAGATAAAAAAGGTCAGCTTTTAGATATCGGTTGTGGTACAGGATATTTCCTATCAGCAGCAAAACAAAACGGTTGGAAAACTTGGGGAGTTGAACCAAATAATACCGCAAGGAAAATTGCTTCAAATAAGAAACTGAAAATTTCAGAACATATTGAGGATATCAAAAAGAATAAAAAATTTGATGCTATCAGCCTCTACCATGTCTTGGAACACATCCACAACCTAAGAAAGACAGGTAAAAAGATTGTAGATCTATTAGATGATAAAGGCACAATTTTCATTGCGGTTCCAATCAACAGCTCTTACGACGCTACAAAATACGGAAGTTATTGGGCAGCACTAGATGTCCCGAGACATCTCTATCACTTCAACAAAGAAACTTTCCAATCCTTTGCAGAGGAAGTGGGGCTTAAGATCGTCGGGATTGAACCTTTAAAATTTGACAGTTACTACGTCTCGCTATTGTCAGAAAATTTCTTAAATCCAAATTCAAATAAAGTCGTAAAAATGATAAATGCCTTTATAAAAGGCTATAAATCAAATAGTTGGGCAAATAAAAACAATAATAACTATTCAAGTTTATTGTTTATTTTAAAGAAGAAATGAAATATATAAATCAAATAATTGGATTATCTATTATTATTATACTTGTTTCATGTGCAAAACAAGGCACACCAATGGGTGGTCCAAAAGATGAAGATCCGCCAAAACTTTTATCCATTACCCCCTCCAATGAATCACTTAATGTGAAACCAACCATCATTGAACTCATATTTGATGAATACATTAAAGCTGAAACACCAAACAAACAAATAATTATCACTCCCCGGATCAATAAAGATGAAATGGAGGTAATTACAATCAAGAACCGCGTAACTATCAACTTAAACCAAGAACTTGAAGACAGCACAACTTATGTTTTCAACTTTCAAAAATCAATCAAAGACATCACTGAAAACAATATCCCGGAAAACCTCAAGCTGGTATTTTCTACAGGACCAAAAATTGACAGCCTTACTTTTTCGGGTAATGTATCCTTTATATTACCACAAAGGGAAAAGTTTATTACTGATGTACTAGTGGGTCTGTACACTGTTGAAGACACTACAAACGTATTGACCGCAGCACCCTATTACATCGGACAAGCAGATTCTACAGGGAATTTTATCCTCACCAATATCAAGGCCGGAGCATACAAAGCTTATGCGTGGCATGACCCTAACAACTCACTTAAAGCAGAAGAAAAACAGGAAGCATACGGATTTCTTTCAGATCCAATCACCATTTCTGACAATATCAATAATGCTAAATTCTACTTGTCTAAAGCCGACCTGTCAGAATTCAAAATCAACAGATCTGGAGTCTCAGGGCAAAGCTTCGATATTGTATTGAGTAAATATCCCGTAGATATCAAAATAGAACACAAAGACTTAAATAGCACCCTTTACTACAGACAAAATGAGAAAACTATAAGGTTATACCACACCACATTAAGAAACGACAGCATCCCCGTTAAAATAGCTTTCTCAGACTCTGTTGGATTCAAACTGGATACTGTGATTTATAGCAAATTTGAAAACAGCGACAGGAAAAATGAGAAACTAGAACCAATATTGACAGGGCGGAAGAATTTTATTTCAAATATAAAGGCAGATATTAAATTCAATAAACCTATAAATGAGATTATTTACGATTCACTTTTTGTCAAATATGATACAGCCTCCATATTATTCATCAGGCCAGAAATGCTATCATTCAGGGACAGTTCAGACCGTACTTTATTATTTTTGAACATAAATATTCCTGATTCAATAAAACAGGAGAATTTCAACTTGATAGCAATGGATTCTACGTTCCGGGATATTGAAGGTGAGTACAATCAAACCAAAATAGAAACAGCATTCAAAAAATTGGACAAAGAGACGTTGGCCGAAGAAATAAAAGTCAAAGTAAACACTGAGGTACTCCCATTACTGGTTCAGATTTTGGACAAAAAGGAAGAGATTATTGCAGAACAATACCTTACCAAATCAAACATTGCCATATTCCAAAACATAGAACC
>JBBRFK010000211.1:0-7303 GCA_038224435.1 Cytophagales bacterium
ATTTTTCCGGGGACAGATTTTGGAAAATATCAAAAACAACCCCGATCTGGAATATTTCAGGGAAAATCAAGCTTCTATGGTGTATGCTTATCAGGACAAAAACGACGCACATCTTTTTGATTTGAGATTCACCGCGGAGGAATACAGGTAGATTGGTAAAATTTATTTTTTCTCTCTATTAAACAGCAAAATTTTCCGTTCCCCTAGCTTTTGGAGGAGAATTTTCCATTTCTGTCGTTGGTAGTCCCCAACGTCTTAAAAATGATCAGAAATTAGAATGACGATCAATAGGAATGTGGCTTTAGCCCATCCGCAAAATAAATTCAAAACAACAATGCGGTTAAGCCAAAAAAATTATCGGGGTGTATGTGTAAAAGGTAAAACCTGGCTTAAGCCTGATGATATTGATGCTATTTTTTCCCTCCAGCCAAAGCTGAAGGGAATTTATAGGAAAGGATAAATTTCTCTATCGTTGGTACCGGAGCTTGTGGAGGTGAAGAATCTCTTGGCTATCCCGAGACCCTTCTCCCGCATATGTGGCGGGATCGGGGAGACGCTTACAAACAGCTCATTCAGAGTGAAACGAATGCCAAAATCCACGATAGCTACCGTGGATTTGGATTTGGGTCACAATCAGACATAATGGCTTTCAGTCATAAAAAACAATTCTTTTTCCTTGAAATCCCAAGTTTAAAATTTCAATGCAAGTGTGAAATAGAATGTCCGCCCGTCAGCAGGCAAAATTCCAGGACCTGGATACCCACCTGCTCTTCTGGTGAAATAACGTTCGTCGGTGAGGTTGTTTACGCCAGCCTTAACAGAATGCTGCTTCCACACATTCCAGCTAGCAGAAAGGTCCTGCACCCGATAAGCGGGAATCACGCCTACCGTAGCCGTTGCATTTGGTGCCTCGGTGTTGAGGGCGTCAGCATATGCCATTCCGATATCGCTCATTTGCCAAGTCATGGAAAACTTGCCCAGGTTATAAGTAGCTCCATATCGGTTGATTTTTCTTGGTGCGTTTTCTACCTGGTTTCCGTTCAGATTCCTTGTCTGGATTTCTCCGTTGCTCACTGAGGTCACTGCAAAATCCTGATAGGTCGCATCTATAAATGCCAATGAGGCAAACAGGTGCAGGTATCCTATTCTTGAACTTCGAAATAGGGCCGTAATCGGATCTAACTCCACATATCCTTCAAATCCTTTGCTGATAGAATTTCCCAGATTGCTTCTGAACTGATAAATGCTGCCATTGGCCCGGGTTTGTGCTATTGTTCCGATTCGGTCAGCGTAGTTGAGATTAAAGTAGCTCAGGTCAAATTTCAGGTATGAAAATAAGCTTCCCCGATACCCAAAATCCACATTATACCCTCTCGAATCTTTCAAATTGGGATCAATCACGTCTGTAGTAGCCGGAGGAGTAAGGTCAGAGATCAAGACAGGCCGGTAAGCTTGCGAAAAGTTTGTGTAAAATTCCGTACCAGGCGTTACATGATACTCTGCACCTACACCCAAAAGTGCAAATGACCGGGTGCGGGAAATCAAATCCAGCACTTGGGGATTGCCATTGGCAAGATTGAGCTGACCTTCCATCACAGATCTGATACTCTCTAGTCTCATGCCGGCTGTAACCAGGAATTTGTCCGAAAAACGGAACAAATTTTCCGCAAAAGCAGCCATGTTGACATTGGAAAAATCAAGGTCTCTTCGGTAATCTCCCGCAGCCACAGAGAAATCAATGTCTGTCCCTGAAGTTCCCCCGCCAAGTTGTTTTCTATCTATGTGGCCGTTGAAGTAACGGACCCCCGACATCAAAGTGTGTTCTTTGCCAAACATGGTGTAGGACGAACTGAGCCTTAATTCTGATCCGTAAGTAGTATAAAAATCCCGATCCACCTGACGGTTGCCAAGATCATCTTCTACATTGATCGGTCTCACAAAGCCAACGCTGTTTCGCTCGGCGAGTGTTCCAAAGGCCTTCAGACTCAATTTGGTTTTTTGAGAGACTAGATATTCCGCAGAAAATGAGGGCACAAACCACGGTGTACTAAACCAGTTGCGGCTACGCGTACTTTGATTTGGATCCTCTTCAAACTGCGCGTCGGTCAAACCTCCCGGCTGTTGGCTTTCCGTAGTCATATAGGTCATTTCCATTCCCAGTTTCAATTTGTTACTGGCAGCGTAGTTCAATTCAATGTGGGCATGATCTGTGTTGAAATACCCGTTTTCTCTCCAGCCGTTTCCGACTCTTTTTTGGTAATAAGCTGTGTAATTCCATTTTCCCTCAGTACCTCCCACATAATTGAAGGAACTGAACAAGCCATTGCTGCCAAAGGTATTGATGGTCTCGGCGGTAAACCGGGTAGATTTGTCAGGTTTTCTAAGGACAAAATTCATTAAGCCACCAAACTGCGGTCCAAATTGCAGGGAAGAAGCTCCGCGGATGATCTCGATCTGCTCGACCACTTCCATCGGAGGTGTAAAATATGCCTCCGGATAACCCATCGGATCTGGAGTGATGTCGTATCCATTCATTCTGACATTAAACTCCCAAGACCTGTTGGGGTTGAGTCCCCGGCTTGCCACGCCGAGTTGAATCCCCGAACCGTCATTTTCCCAAATGGTAATTCCGGGAGTTTTGCCAAAAATCTGCCGGCTGTTGTTCATAGCCAAGTTGGCATTGATTTCCCCGATCCGGATGACTTCAGTCTTCCTGCCGGCATTGATTCGGAATTCATCCACCTCAGGTAACTGGTCTTGTCCGAAAATTCCACGGCTTACAGAAAACTGAAACTCATCAAGCAAAACCGTTTGCTCCTTCAGGACCAAATCCAATTTCTTGGTTTCTCTTTCTTCTATTGAAAATTCTTCGGAAAAAGATTCAAAGCCTACCAAACTGACGATCAACTTGTAGGAACCTTTTGGAAAATCCTTGATTTCAAAATTCCCCTTGAGATCCGACTGTACCCCTCTGACTGTGCCGTCCAACACCACCGAAGCTCCTTGGACCGGCATTTGCTTCTCGTCCAGTATTCTTCCTTTCAACAAATTCTTTTGGGCATAAGCCCCTACATGACATATCAGGAAAATCCCAAAAAACAGGTAAAATGATCTCATCTCTATCTTTATCTAGACTTAGTATAAATAATAATACAAACATAAACTTCAAATCTTTACCAGTCAATTTTTATTTAGACTTTTTCTAATTAATTTTTTTTTAGGAAAATATTAACCCGAATCCAACTCCATTTCGGATCAGTTATAGAAGCCAAGGTTGGTTTTGATGACACAGTCCTGCCAATTCACTTGTGTAAACTCAAGCACAGAAATCCAACCTTTATTAAAAAAAGATAATGTTCCCTGCTTTTTCCTTAAATTTTGGTTGAAATTAACTCCTGTTTTTATGAAGCTGTTTTTCATCATGGCATTTATCATTGCCGCCTGTTCCAACAATGAAAGTGTGGATTCACTTCGTATTGGAAATGATCCAAATACCACCCCAGAGGTGGCAGGAAATTTGGATATGGAAGCTGTTCCCTTATCCAAACAATCTTCTCCGACCTCCGAATCGGAACTTCTTTCTCCTGAAATCAGCCAAAAACTGGTACGATCAGGTGGCATCAATTTCCAATCTGAAGACTTGGAAAAAGATTACAGTCAAATCAAAAGCATGCTTGACGTTTTTGATGCTTACCTGGAAAATGAAAACCAAAGTAACGACAACTACCGAAAAAGCTACAATCTCAGCATCCGGGTTCCTTCCGACAAGTACGACAGCTTGCTCAATGCGATTTCGGGAATTGCCTTTAAGGTAGAAAACAAATACTCCAATGTGGATGATGTCACCGAAAGGTACTACGATCTCCAAAGCCGTATCCAAAACAAAAAGGAACTAGAAAAACGGTACAGGGATATCTTATCCAAAGCCAATCAAGTCAAAGACATCCTTGAAATCGAGCGTAACCTCAATGAGGTCAGGACGGATATCGAAATGATGGAGGGACAGTTCAACTACCTCAGTAAACAAATCCAGTCAAGTTCTCTCCAGGTTCAGTTCTATGAGGAATTGCCTTACGAACTGAATTCTCCGAAGAAAAAGGGTTTTTGGGTGCGGATATTCAATGCTTTGGACAACGGATGGCAGGTATTTTTGACTGTTCTGATCGGATTGGTGACCCTATGGCCTTTTTATTTGGCGGGAGCTTTGGTATTTTTCTTAGTGGTCTATCTCAAAAGAAGAAATAAGAAGCATCCATGAAGCAGTACAGTTTTGATTTTTTCTGGTTTTACTTTTTTTGTTAAGTTCCTGTGCCAATATTCAGGATTCGAACATAAACCCTGCGCTTGGATAAGAGCAATTGCTTCCAAGAGTTTTATCGTGATTATGATGAAGATCAAATTCCGCTGCCGGTATATACTTTGGAAATCCCCTAGTCGCTGAAAAACAATTTTCCAAAACCAGTCTTAACATTGCCAATGCCATAAAAATCCCGAATTTGCTGGAAAGGTATATCCTCAGCCTAGAGGTATTTTATGCCGATCCTACGCTTGAAAAATGAATCAGCCACTTGGAATTGTACCAAAATTGTCCCATAAGTTAGGCTTTACTGAGTTGGAGATTTCATCATAATCCGCCGAATTGGGTTGTGAGGAAGAGCGCATGGATCAGATCGCCAATTACCTCAAATCCAAAGAGGGAGAAACGGATACCAAACTAACCATAGCCTCCACCTTAATAGGAACGGGCGGGGCGATCCTGACGACAGTTCATTAGATCAGGGAAATATTGGTGAATGCATCGCACTTGGAACTGGGATATCGGGGGCGACTTTGGGTGTGTTGATTTTGGCCAACAAAAAGAAAGTAACTTCTTACCACGAACGCAACCACCTGAAAGAAATCTGGAAGAAACTGGTTTTCACCTACCTGATCCCTATTCTACCTTTGTTTATCGCGTGGGATGGGGCTGTATCCAATGCCCGGACTTATACTTTGGAGGACATGGGAGAACTGATACAAGGATTGTCGGATGAAAAGTACAGTTGGGAAATGGAAAGGAAAGGGAGGAAACATTTGTATTTATTGGGGATCCCATTGAAAACCTCTTAATTCCCTCAAAATATAAAAAGCATGGAAGATTTCATTTCGTCACCTCATTCCACTATCGTTCTCGGGATATCCATCGGCAACCGGGTCAGCAATTCATAATTGACCTGTTGGCTGGATTCACCAAAAGAAGCCACCGTAATTTCGTTTTCTCCTTGTCTGCCAATGATGACGACTTCGTCTCCTTTCTGGGCTTTTTCCAAATCTGTCACATCTACTGCGATGCTGTTCATGGTAACAATTCCCACAATCGGACAACGTTGTCCGCCGATCAAAACCATTCCCTGATTGCTCAGTGTGCGGCTGTATCCATGGCCATATCCTATTGGAACCAATGCTATTTGCATGTTTTTCAACGCCATGTAACTTGAACCGTATCCGATGTATTCTCCCGAATCAACTGCTTTGGTATTCATAACTTCGCTTTTCCAGCTGATCAGTCTTTTGAGGGGATTTTTGTTCCCTTCAGGAAGAGAAAGAAAATGATCCATGTAAGTTTCTTGTGTTGGCCAAAATCCATAGGAAGAGATCCCGATCCTGACCATATCCATTATGGTTTCAGAATAATTCAATGTAGCCGCGGAACAAGCCGTATGGTATATTCCAAAATGGATATTTTCGGTATTCAGCCAATCCTTATAATGGTAAAAATTCCTTATCTGTTTCTTGACACGGGCATCGTTTGATTTACTTTCAGCGCCGGCAAAGTGGGTACACAAACCTTTCAGTTCGAGATAGTCGGCGTTTTCTAGCAGCATTTCTTTTAACCTTTCCCTTTCCTCCCATTCAAATCCTGTTCGGTGAAAGCCAGTCTCTACCTCCACATGGATTTTTGCCCTGATACCAAGACTTTTGGAAGTTTGGATTGCGGAAGCGAGTCTTTCCATTTCAAACACATAAAAGCTGATTCCTTTGGTGATGATTTCTTCCATATCTTCATTATGGATCATTCCCATAATCATGACCTCGCTTTCCATTTTGCTTGATCGATATACCCGGATAGCCTCGTCCGCACTGAAAGTGCTGAAATGCCTGATGCCTGATTCTTCTGCCAGAGTTACTATATTTTCAATCCCATGTCCATAGGCATTTCCCTTGACGACTATCGAAATTTTTGACTTTGGACCAACCTCTGACTTCAAAAATTCAATGTTTTGCCGGTAAGCAGATCTGCTGATTTCAATGTAAGATGTGTAAAGCATAGGCTGCAAATTAAAAAATTTGAAGGGATTAAGACCTATAATCCTCAAATTTGGCCCATCCTTTCTTTCAAACAGAGGTTTAAACCACTTTATTTGAAAGACCCCATAGAATTGGAAACCTTTCGTGATTGAAAAATAAAATTGGAATTGTAAAAGGGATTTTTAAAAATCAGAACAGATTTATTTCAGCTTCGAGATCACTTCAACAGCTTCATCTCTTCCTGATTTTTGAAGGTATTTGATCGCTTCAGCGGTATTTCCGGATTTTACCAGTGATAAGCCCAGGTACCAATAGGCCTCTTTTTGGAAGATTTCCGATTCAATCTGGGTTGTTTTTTCCAAATAAGGTTTGGCAAGGTCAGGATCGCCGATAGCAAGAAATGCAGACCCGAGAAAATAATTCAAGGAGTCATTATCGGGCTTTTCGGCCAGCAGTTTTTCCCATCTTGTGATGGCTGCACGGTAATCTCCCGTTTTGTAATCCACCATACCCCGGTCAAATTCATATTGGGAACTGTTGCCCATGGCGGTTACCAATCCCGGGTCGGGCTGGTAATAGGCTAGGAAAAGTTTTTCATTTTCTGATGTATTTCCCAAGAAAACCCAAAATGAAATGACCAACAAAAACAGCACAGAGGCGGCTATGGCCAAAGGTTTCCAATAGATTTGTTTTTTAGGCAAGATGGGAACGACTTGGGTAGATTTCAATTCTGAATGGAATCCATCCATGCTTTCCTTTAGTGAAGCCAATTCTACTTCCTGCAACAGCACCTTGATATCCTCATATTGATTTCGGAAAATTTGGTTCTTTTCGAGTTCGGATTCAAAAGGCACTTTTTCCTCTTCGGTCATCAGACCAAGGAGGTAGCTTTCGATTCTTTCAAATTCCTGTTGCGAAATATTATTTGTAGCGTCCAATTTGTTCAATTTTTTAGAGTATTCACTTTTTCTTTGAGGCGCTGAATGCACCTGTACTTGTTGTTTCGGGCGGTAGC
>JBBRFK010000212.1:0-7276 GCA_038224435.1 Cytophagales bacterium
CATACTGGAGGAATCAACCAAAAATAATCCTTGAGGCCTCCATTGGAGATTTGAGGATTTAAACTTAACTTTTATAAAATTTACTCGCCATGACAAAAGAAAAAACAGTAAAAAAAGAAGACAAAAAGAAGCCTGGCAAAAACCTCAAAGAAAAAAGAGCTGAAAAGAAAGCCAAAAAAGACGGTAAGAAAAACGATTGATTCCATATGGTCTCTATCTAACAGGCAATAAAAAAGCCTTTGGGAGAATATTCCAAGGGCTTTTTCTTTGCTCAACATTTTTCAGAGTATAGAATTATACTTCTGATCTATTGGCGAGAAAACATAATCCGATCTCTTATTTCAATGGTTTTTGGTTTCCCAAATACCACTCAACCGCCTTTTCCAAATCCTCAGCAGTATCAATGGCAATGGCCTGATGAAGGGTCGACACCATCTTGATCCTGATCCCATTCTCCAGCAACCTCAACTGCTCCAGCATTTCTGTATTTTCCAAAAATGACTTTGGCAATCCTGTAAATGCCAAAAGTGATTCTTTCCGATAGGCATAAATCCCGACATGCTTCCAATAAACCACCTCAACTCCCTTTTCCCTAGCATAGGGAATGGGACTTCTGCTAAAATACATGGCATATTGGTTTTTGTCCAAGACAACTTTTACAGCATTTGGATTCTGGGCATCAGAAGCGGAAATAGAAAACATCATGGAAGCCACCTGCACTTCCGCATCCTCAAAAACCAAAGTCAGATCCAAAAGCGACTTGGCATCCTGGAAGGGTTCATCCCCCTGCACATTTACAAAAATATCGGCTTCAATTCCCTGTGCCGCTTCGGCAATCCTGTCAGAACCGCTTTCAAATTCCTTTGTACTGAAAAATACCTCTCCTCCAACGCCTAAGATTTGGTCAGCAATCGCTTGATGGTCGGTTACCACAACCACGGTATCAAAAACACCCGTCTGGAGGGTACTCAGATACGTCCTTTGGATGACAGACAAACCACATAGGTCCTGTACCAATTTGGCAGGAAAACGGGTAGACCCATATCTAGCAGGAATCAACGCGACTTTTTTCAATTTTTTATCTTTAAAATAGAAATTAGGTCCGAGACGCAAGGATCAAAGTATTGATTTTCAAGTATCAAGTACAAAGTATCAAGGTTCCTATACTTAGTTAACTAGATCACCAGTTAAACATTTACCCCAATAACTCCAAAACCATTGCAACAATTACAACCTACCCAACCCGATCCCTAAACCCTAAATTTTGCAAAAAACTTATCAATCCAAAAAGAAGGTTTCTTTTCATCTTCAGCATCTTCATAATAGTTGCCGGTAACTTTATTTTTTTTCATGTAGGAATAATTGTAGCCGTAACCATAATTATAACCTCCAAAATCATACACGTCACCACCGGCACGGATGCCGTTAAAAACAGCATAAAAATCCCTCACCTGATCATTGGCATAGAGGTCATTGATCATGAGCAAATACTTTTTATGGGTATAATCCTGACGGATGATGTACAGGTTGATATCGGAAAACCGCAATAAGTCCGTGGTTTCCGACACAAGGCCGATGGGAGGGGTATCCATCACCACGACATCATATTCACCTTCGAGATAGGTCAAGAAATCGGCCATTTTATCCTTCAACAACAATTCAGCTGGATTGGGAGGAATCGGCCCGGAAGGAACGATATATAAGTTGTCGTATTTGGTTTGGATGACAATCTCCTCTTTTGTTGACCTGTCCACCAGATAGGTTGATAAGCCCACTTTATTTCCCACCCCAACATAATCAGCAATTTTAGGTTTTCTCAGATCCATTCCGATCAACACAGTTTTTTTGCCACTCAATGCCATGGCAGCAGCAAGGTTGAGACTGATAAATGTCTTACCCTCACCGGAAACCGACGAGGTGACCAATATTTTCTTGCATTTTTTCTCACTAGCAATGTAAAACAGGGCTGAACGCAAGGACCTGAACGACTCCGATACCATTGCTTTGGGATACTCCGCCACAATCATATTGGTCTCCTTGTTACTCATGCCGATAGTCCCCAGTAATGGAATCCTCAAAGAATTCTTGAGCTGGATCTGATCCATGATCCTATTGTTGAGATAGTGGTATGCAAATAAAACCAATAAAGGAATAAAAAAGCCCAAACCTAAAGCCAATCCATAATTCTGTGTTTTCTTTGGAAAAATCAAACTCCCCCTGCGCGCATAATCCAAAACAGCATTGTCGGGAACATTGGATGCTTTGGCGATTCCTGCCTCGGCCCTTTTTTCCAAAAGGTAATTGTATAAATTCTCCCTGAGTTTGAACTGTCGCAGGATTTTGGTATAATCAGATTCTGTCTGAGGCAATTGGGCAAACTTCCCATCCAATTGCACCAATTTCTTCTGCGCTTCGGCTTTTCTTCGTTCGGTATTGGAAACAAGGTTGTTGATGTTTTCAAAAATATTCTCCCGCAGCTTGCTGATCTGTCCATCCAATACCGCCACGTTGGGGTGGTTTTCATTGACCACTGCCAAGATTTTCCGCCTTTCCATAGACGCCCCTACCAAATTTTGGATCAGACCGTTCAAAAACCCGTCACTCAAACCCACAATAGACGGGGCAATGATGTCCGAATAATCCATGGTCTTGCTACTCAGGTAGGACTGAAGAGATTGATAATAACTCAGCTCAAAATCAATGTTTTGGATCAAACCCTCTAATTCTTGGATATTGCCCAGCACGCCTCCAAACTCAGAATTGACATCCATTAATTTATTTTCAACTTTGAAGTTGAGCATAGAGCTTTCCACCATCTTCAAGGTATCTTCCAGGATATGCATTTGGTCGTCGATAAACCTCAGTGTATTTTCAGATATCCGGTTTTTTTCCTTTAGGTCAAATTCAATGTAGGAATCCATCAAGGCATTGACATAATCTCTACCTTTTTCTACGACCCGCGACACCATCGACACCTGCAATACCGTCCCCAGGTTATTGATAGGGCTCACGGTGACTGCCTTGGAATAATTATCCAACACATCAATGGGATTATGGATAATGAAATAAAGCTTATCATCCACTAACATATCTTTGGTCTGATGGACGACAAACTTAGACCTGGCTGATTGGATGACTTCTCCAAATTTATAGGTCTTGTTCAAAATGGCCTCATCCAATGGCCTGTTGTTTTTGGAATTGAAAAAATCAAAAAATGTTTTGTCCTCCTGTGTAAGGGTAAACTCCGTCTCAGAAACCATGGTGAGGTGGACAGTTCCTCCTTCGGACTGATGTACGGACCAATCTACCAAGACCTTGATGGGGGATTTGTCGTACAGTTCCACCTCTTTGATATTGGTGGAGGCATAATAACTGACCTCAAAATGCACTTTCTTAAGGGCTTCCTCCGCAAGGTTTTTGGAGCTGAAAAGCAAGATGTCGTTTTCGAGGTTGTTGCTTCCGGAAAAAATATTGGATCTATCCAAAATCCTGACCTCAGGTGAGTTTTTGGGTTTGATCAAAACACTTCCCTGAACCTGAAATTCTTCGACCGAATACCGGTGAAAAAGAAATGCCAATACCATCGCAATAAAAACCGAGGTAGCATACAAAGGCCAATACCTGGAATATTTGATCAGGTAATATTTGATGTCAATCGGCTTTGCTTCCTGCTCAAACTTCGATATGTCTATTTTGCCGTCAATCATATATTGCCACGAATTATTGCGAAGATCAAAATGATAGAGGAAGTGACTGAAATAATTAGTCCTATGGAGGAGGAAAGGTTAGTGGCATTTCCAAATTGCCTGATTTTCATTGGCTCCAAATACAAAATATCATTAGGTTGGATAAAATAAAAAGGGGATGCCAGCAGTGCCCTGTCATTGAGGTTGATCTGATGGATTTTTGTCCCACCATCATATTGCCTGATTAGAAACAGTTTGTTTTTTCTTGCCAATATATTGGATTCACCTGCCATTGATATGGCATCAAAAATCGTCGCCCTGTTTTTCATGATAACCATGGGTCCTCCACCGTTGAATTCACCCATCGCAGTAAAGCGGATTCCCCCGATCCTCAGTTTGACAAACACATCTTCTTTAAAGAAAACCCGGATTTCCTCCTGAACCTTAAGCCTAGCTTCTTCTTCATTAAGTCCGGATATTTTCAATCTTCCTATTTTGGGCAAGAGAATATATCCCTCTTGATCCAAAGAATAGCCTGTAAAATAAAAGATATCCCCTGCACCCCCGGCACCGCCACCTCCGCCGCCGCCACCTCTCATACTTCTTGAACCCTGAAATTCAAAGGCTTTGGTCAATTCCTCATCGGATGAAGCAAAGTCTATGTCCACGATGTCAAATGGCTGAAGAATGTACCTGTATTCAACTTCCGCAAAAGGAATAAACTGATCCAGTTCAATGGGTTCGTTTTCAGGTAGATTTTGGAGGTAGGTAATCCTTTTGTTGCTGATACAGGAAACTGCTAAAAGTAAAAATACAATCCAGATAGTAAGGTGCTTCATAAAGGTTAAGCGGGGTCGATAAGGCCTCAAATATAAAGAAATAATGTAAATATGGGAATACATTGCCATGATTCATACAATTACTCCCCATTTCCCACCCACCGGGTATTATTTTTACCCAGTCACAATGTCCTTACCCTATTAACTTTCTTCTGATTCTGCATTTGGCTACCTTATGACTATTGTTCCCATGTTTTTTTTGTGGTAAAAAATCATTTGTTCCCTTTATCCCTTTGTTGTTCAAGAAAAATTTGCACACCCTTATTCTTTTGTTCCCTTTGGTAATTTTGTTCCTTTATTGTTCAAAAATATTTTTTCCTTAAAGAAAGTAGGGCTAAAAAATTTTCTTTTGACAATCCCCACCTAGTTTAGAAATCTTTCGATAAAAAATCAATGCTAAAAATCGCTTAATCACCCGTACCAAAAGTATGAAAAGACAAAACAAAAAAAAATACCCTGATCAGGGTATTTTTTTTAAATTCCATTAATTAATTAACTCTTTTAATAGTATAATTATACTAAATATAATTTTTCTAATATAGCTTTATCCTAATTCATCATTCAAAATTCCTAATTCCTTTCTTCCCAAATCTCACTTCACCAACGCTGCCGTTTCTTTCATATTCAATGATTTCATCCCATATTCTTCTCTCAGCTGTTGAAAAAAAACCAGCAATTCCTCAAGGTACCGCAGATTTTGTTCAGGAAAGTAACCGAAATTATGGGGATGCCACCATAGGTGATAGACCATGCCTTTTTCTGCAGTTTTTTGCAGTTCTGATTTGATCCGCGCAAACCGCTGCAAGTGACTTATCCTGTTACCATCATAAGGACGAAGCAACCTTGAGGTTGGAAACAAAACAGGTCCCTCTTCGTAATTGACCTTTGGCAAAGGATAGTAACTCTCATTTCCCAACCGGATCAAGGTATCCCCAGTTCTAAACAACCTTTTCACAAAACTCCTTTCCTCTGTGTGCTGCCAAAACCAATCCGTCGGATTGGAACGCAAAGTATCAAACCCCTCCTCCCAAGCTACATGCAGCGCTTGAGCATCATATTGGTTCCTAGGAAACACCAAGCTCCCAAGCTTCGTGTTAAATTTTGAAGCAGCGAGCCTTTGGGCAGCCTTCAAATCTGCCCTAAACTGTTCTATTTGTTGCCCCTTTTCGCAGGTATAATAATGGGCATAAGTATGGCATCCCAGTTCCTGTCCTTTTGAAAGCAATATCTCTCTCACCAATTGTGGTGCAAACAAGGTTTCAGGAAATATCTTCTTTTGCGAAGCCACCCAAGAATATGCTGAATACCCCTTTTCACTATAGGAAGGCAGTATTTCCGGCGAATACATCCTCCATTCTTCCAAGTTTTCAGCCATCAGACCCCCTACAGTTGCCCATGTGGCATGCACCCCGTATTTGTCAAACAAGGCAAGGATTTTTGGAATGGCTTTTCTTGTCTCCGAATAATAGGAAAGGCACTTCTCCACAGGATATTTGTCAAACCTGCCCCAGTGGAGTTCAAAATCTAATGATATGGTAAAAATCGGCCCTTCCAAAAGCAAAGAAATTAGAATTTTTTTCTTTAATTCTTAATGGTTACAATGATATGATTTATTCATTAAGAATAGTATTCTAAAGGCAGTCAGATAACTAAATACCATATAGGTACTTTTCATCCTCATCATGATTCCTAGATTGTTCAAAGTCATAGAAAAAACAACTGCCATCAAAACAGCTACTGCCAGCCCTGCATAAAATACATTGGGTACAAAAATCGGCATTTTTTTCACCCAGCAATATACCAACCCTGCTATCAAGCCAATCAGCAACAGGATTGCGATGCTGTTTTCGATTGCCGAAGCCACATCCCAAAAATCCCTGACATCATTCCAGAATGGCCGAAAAAAAATGGCCCACAACCTCTCCGTCCAGCCATACCCTTCCATTGGAACCTCCGATCCTGCTCCAAAGCCCTCCAAAAATTCAAATTGACCTGCACTGAACTGCTGCAAGGCCGCCATTGAATATTCCTCAATGTGCATGGTGATCAATACCTTGTTCAAAGCCAACACCCCAATCACAAACATCAAAGTACTGACCGCGGACTTGGCCCGAACTGAAATCCCACTTTGGAACAAAAAATAAATCCAAGCCACCATACCCAAAACCAATCCCGCAATAGGACGCACCCAAAATGAAAGCACCACCCCAACCACTAACAATATCCAATGCCTTCGCAAATCAATCAATCCCTTCACTGCCAAGCCCATACCCAAAATCAAGAGAGCCTCCTTGCCTACCCCCGAAGACCAAAAATGAAGATTGGGCAAAAAAAACAAACCCAACCAACCCATTTCAATCCATTTGGTAGAAGATTCAGGCCAATATTTTATCCCTACCAAATAAATCTCCCTGATACCCAAAAAGGAAACAACTCCATAAAGGACATTGCCTGACAAAAAACCCATACCCAAAACTTTGGATGGAATATAGTTGAGCCATTGTAAAAAGAACGTTCCCCTACCCCAATAATTCCCCCAGCTTTCTGCCCCTTGCGAAAGATCCGCTGTCAGGATCCAATACCGTATGGCATCTCCACCGTTTTTTTGAAGGTAATAGTAAAATACAAACGAAAAGGAGATATGGTAAATCCACAATAGCTGAAGGCCTATATATTGAACCTTTGACAAGCCGATCTTCTTTCCCAGCCTGCTATTGGACCAAGTTACCAAAACCAACAATCCAAAAATCA
>JBBRFK010000213.1:0-7271 GCA_038224435.1 Cytophagales bacterium
ACTGCAAACTGACCACCATGTCACCTTCCCCTTTTTCCCAATTCCACGACCTTGAGGTTTTGTATTTTGCCATTTTCGATTTCAAAAAGCAGCATTGTCCTGATGATATGAAAGCCTGACTGACCGATAGCGCCGGGATTCATGTAAAGGCAATTTAGATTTTTGTCAAATTCCACTTTACAGATATGGGAATGACCGCACACAAATAGCTGCACATCATGCTGTCTGATGAGGTTTTTGACTCCTTTGGCATATTGGGGAGGCTTCCCACCGATGTGGATCATGCCGACTTTTAGCCCTTCCGGCTCAAACCATAATGCCTCAGGAAATCGGTTTCTTGCATCTTGGTCATCAATGTTTCCTGTGATGATTCTCAAAATCTTATCCGGTGGCAGGTAATCTAAAATAGCCAAATCGCCGATATCCCCGGCATGCCATACTTCATCTACCTCCACCAAATGGCCAAGAACTTTGTCGTCAAGGTATCCATGGGAATCTGAAATAAGGCCGATTTTCTTCATAATGGGCTTTTAAATTTTTTAATGAGTAAATTTGTTGCCAAAGAAATAAAGAAATCTCTAAAATTCTAACCTTAAATTTATCATGGATAACAAAACTATTTGGATGAAATCAGTGTGGACTCTGATGATCCTCACCCTTTTCTTTGCTTTGCCAAATGAGATCCATGCTCAGGAAGGAGCTACAAAGCTCAGTCCAGCTGAATTTGATATCAAAGGACACAAAGGCAAAAAGGCTGTGATTTTGGATATCCGCACGCCAGAAGAAACTGCCGAAGGTTACATTGAGGGCGCTACTTTTGTCAATTGGACAGGAGGCAACTTTGAGGAAGAAGTCAGCAAGCTCAACAAAAAGAAAACCTACTATGTCTATTGTAGGTCTGCAAAAAGGACTGTACCGGCAACAGAAAAAATGAAAGAACTTGGATTTAAAAATATATACATGCTTGAAGGCGGGCTGAACAATTGGGTGGAATCAGGGATGCCGGTAACCAAGCCGGAAAAACAGGATTGACGTCTTCCCACCGGGCACAAAAAACCATTGCTAAAATATAGTCCCCCACACCAAAGCTTGTTTTGGAATTGAGGGATTACTTCCTATTTTTACGACCGAAAATACTGTTTAAAATGAGAGTTATCCAATACAGAGAAGCATTAAGAGAAGCCATGTCCGAAGAGATGAGACGCGATAAAAACGTGTTTCTAATGGGTGAAGAGGTGGCAGAATACAACGGTGCCTACAAGGTATCCCAAGGAATGTTGGATGAATTCGGACCTGAAAGGGTGATTGATACACCTATTTCTGAACTTGGTTTTGCAGGATTGGGTGTCGGGGCAGCCATGAATGGCTTGAAACCCATCATCGAATTTATGACCTTCAACTTTTCATTGGTTGCCATAGATCAGATAATCAACTCCGCTGCAAAGATGCTTTCCATGTCAGGAGGAGCCTACAGTGTTCCGATCGTATTCAGAGGGCCAACAGGGAATGCCGGCCAACTTGGCGCTACCCACTCTTCAAATTTTGAGAATTGGTTTGCAAATACTCCGGGTCTTAAGGTGATCATCCCTTCCAATCCATATGATGCCAAAGGCCTCATGAAAGCCGCCATCAGGGATCCGGATCCAGTGATCTTCATGGAATCAGAATTGATGTATAGTGACAAAGGCGAAGTTCCCGAAGGAGAATACCTTTTGCCGATCGGAGTAGCGGATGTCAAGAGAAAAGGAAAAGACGTCACCATCATTTCTTTTGGAAAAATGATGAAAGTGGTATATGAAGCTGCGGATGAATTGGCAAAAGAAGGCATAGAAGCTGAAATCATTGACCTCAGGACTGTCAGACCGATAGATTATGCGACATGTTTGGAATCGGTAAAGAAAACCAACAGGTGCGTGGTCGTGGAAGAAGCCAATCCGATTGCGGGACTATCCTCAGAATTGGCTTACCATATCCAAAGAAACGCCTTTGACTACTTAGACGCTCCGGTCATCAGGGTCAATTCCATGGACATTCCGTTGAGTTATTCCCCGAATTACATAGAAGCTACGCTGCCCAATGTAAAAAGGACCATCGATGCTGTGAAAAAGGTAATGTATAAATAATAAGGAAGTACGAAGTACGAAGTCCGAAGACCGAAAAAAGTAAGTTTAAAATCCTTTTAAAAAAACCACTTGGATAAACCAAGTGGTTTTTTTCTTAGGTTCTACCACGAATGTTGTGAAAACTTTGTTTCCTAAGAGAATAAAAGTTTTAAGATTTCCAAAACCAGGCAACTGAATGGTCAAAATAAGATATAAAGCAGCCTGTAAAAAGAATAAACCACAAAGAATCAAAAGAAAACAAAAAGCGGGCTTTTGTTTTCTTTGTTACTTTGTGGTAAATAAATAGGGATTTACTGCACCATTTTAGAATTACTCCAAATTTCGAATCGGGTTATTTTAACAATTATTTTATTGATCTTAAAAATTTCCCCTTTCAGAAAATTCAGGGTAGAACATTTTATTTCTATCTATCAGTTATTTAATTGTATCCAATTTTCTACTGACCAAAAAATCCAAAATAGAAACATTTCCCTGACCAAACTTTTATAATCCATGATAATGTCAATGCTATCGAATTCCCGGGTTTGTAATATAAAAAAAAGAAAAAACCGCTTGGTGGGGCCAAGCGGTTAATTAATAACTATTACCCAATCATTTAATTATTAATTATTGTTTCCTCCGGTGGCAGAACCACCGTTGCCTTCGCCTCCTTCTTTTAGATCGTCATTGGTCACACCTCTTTTTTTCTTCCTTGAAGGACCATCTACTGACAATTTTCCGATTCTGTAATTGAAGTTGATCTTGAAGTTCATGTTTTGCAATCCCACAGTACTTTGTTGACGGATGGTCGGGGTGACCAATTCATTGTTGATCCTAAATACTTTGGTAAAGAAGTTTTCAGCACCAAACCCGATTGATCCTCTTTTTTCATTGAATGATTTGTTGAAATTCAAACCATATACACCAAATCCGCCGGATGTTCCCTGAAGCTCAACCCTTCTTCCTCTCTGGAAAGTGAAAGCCTGTACCTGCCAGTCTTTTGGTAAAGTATAGTTTGCAAAAATCCTTCCGCTAAAAACAAAACCGTCATTCGAAGCTGCATACAAAGGATCTGTCAAGCCATTGTCCAATTGTGCAAAATAAGTCTCCACGCTACCGTTCAATGAGAATTTGCCTGAAATGTTGACATTGGAAAATATGGACAAACCATAGGCCTTTTCCTGACCGATGTTTTCGAATGTAGTGAAGATGATGTCATTTTCCTGCACATTCCTGACAGGCTGAATTGATCCTGTCGTGTTTCTAAAGTAGGTGGTAAAGTTCAGGTTGGATCCTTTGAAGAAGGTGCTGTATGACATTTCATAATTATCTGTCAATTCAGGCGCCAACAAAGGATTTCCTTGGGATATCTGCTGCGGGTTAGCGGCATTGATGTTCGGATTGAGGAAGTTCAATGAGGGTCTCTGCACCCTTCTGTTGTAGGCCGCTTTGATCGTATTTCCTTTTGCCAATTTCCTGCTTAAGTTCAAACTTGGAACCCATACTCCAAAGGAAGGGATTTCACCACCTAATTCTGAATTGGAAAAATCCGCATTGATATTTGTGTATTCATATCTCATTCCTGCTTTCAAGGCATATTTCTTCAGAAAATTGGTGGTGTAAGAAGCATATGCCGCGGTCACATTCTGATCATAACTGAATTCATTTGAAAATGTCACATCATCCAATTGTACAAATTCACCTTCAGGACCTTCAGCCGTGAAATAGGCAAAATCACTGACAGCTTTTCGCAGGATATTTTTTGCACCATATTCCAAAATCTGGTTTTCTGCCAAAGGCGTCACATAATCCACCTGAACAGTGAATTCACGGTTGGTGCCTGCATTCAAATTCTTTACTCTTCTAGAAATGTTTTCAAATGAAGCATCATACTGGCTGTTGATGAAATCGTTTGTGAGATTATTTTGGCTAAACAATCCTGAGATGCTGAATTCCTTGCCTTTTTTCTCGTAAGATTTGGTATAGTTAAAATTCACATCCACGTTGTTGGACAAGTTGTCCGTATTCACATCCCTCAAAATCGAGCTTTGGAGTACATCTTCCAACGTAGTGTTGGTCAGCAATCCATCCTGTCTGTTTCTCATGTTTCTGATGCCATAGCTGACTGATGCGGTAAGGAAGTTGTATTTGTTGATTTCATAATCCCAACCTAAATTGTATCTGCCAAAAAGCATGTTGCTCTTGGTATCTGCATATTGGGAAATGTTACGGGTGGTGCCGTCGGCATTGGTGATATTTTGTTGGTTGTCAAAATAGCCGAGAATATTGTATCCCGCTCTACCAAAACCTCCCAATGTCCAGGACATCTTCTTTTGCTTCAAACTTGCATTTAATCCAAGGTTAGAACCTCTGTAACCGACACTGCTATTGATGTTCAAAGAGGCACCCTGAATGTTGTTTTTCTTCGTGATGATGTTGATGACCCCTCCGGTACCCTCTGCGTCATACTTGGCAGATGGTGAAGTGATGACTTCCACGGATTTGATCTCTTCAGCAGGAATCTGCTTCAAGGCTTCGGCAACATTGGTCGCTACGATGGCGGATTGCTTTCCGTTTAGCAATACCAATATGCTAGAACTTCCTCTCATGGAGACGTTTCCGTCCATATCCACAGAAAGCATCGGCACCCTTCTCAATACATCAGAGGCATCGCCTCCGACAAGGGTTTTGTCGTTTTCCGCATTATATATAGTCCTATCCACTTTCTCCTCTATCAAGTCACGCTGTCCCATGACAGTCACTTCCTGCAAGGCCACAGCTTCCTGCTCCAATGAAAGAGATCCAAGGTCAAAGGAAGTTTTGGCATCAGTCACTTCAAGTGTAGCTGATGTGATGGCCTGAAAACCCATGAAAGACACCTGAACAAGATAGTTGCCGTTTTTGAATCCTGAGATGATGAAAACGCCATCAAAATCAGCAACTGCGCCGGCTACATTCTGACGTGTTTCGGCATTTACCAATGACACAGCCGCATAAGCCACGGGCTGGTTATTGGATTTGTCAAGCACCTTTCCTGATATTATATATTCAGGCTTTGATCCCTGGGCATGTCCTTCGGAGACATTGATTCCTATGATAAGGAAAAGGGCAAATAATAATTGGACCGTAATTTTCATCAATTTAAAATTTTGTGGTTGTCTTTTGGACAGATTACCAAACAAAGGAATATCTGATTCAAATCAAAAAAAAATCAAATAGACAAGTAGTGGAAATGCATCGACCAAAGGGATGGAAAGCCTGATGAACCCTTATTTTTTCCATTTTTGAGGGCTTAACCTCCAAATCTCCCATTTGGGCGATTAAATTCCCTGATTGGTAGATTGTTGTGGTTTAACCGCAAAAATTTATATTAGTTTACAGAACATTTACATGATATCCGTAACATGCCTGAGATCACTATCAAAAAACGTCTGCCTCTGCTCATCCATATTTTGGGCTGGAGTCTATTTGGATCAGTCATCTTTTTGCTTTCTCCTTTGACCTCGGAGGTAGCGCGTCCCAACGAATTCTGGATCAAACAAGCGTTACAGTTTGGGTGCCTTGTGTTGACCTTTTATTTCAATTTTTTCTACCTGATACCCAATGTGCTGTTCAAAAACAAAACCTCTTTATTCTTGATCCTCAATCTGCTTGGAGGAATATTTTATGTGTTTATTTTCATCCTTTATGATGATTATACCAATATGCCGGAATTGATGCATAAGGCTTTCAGACCAGGTGTCCCCTTCAAACCGAGAAACAGTTTCTTAAATTACTATGACTTCTTTAATTTTTTGATTTTCAGTATGGCCGTCGGGATCAGTACAAGTATCGGTGCTGTCCAAAAATGGCAATCTGATGAGAAAGTGAGATTGGAACTCCAACAACAGCAGATCAATTCCGAACTTTCTTATCTCAAGGCACAGATCAACCCACATTTCTTTTTCAATACCCTCAACAATATTTACGCCCTTACCAACATCGATGTGGACAAGGCAAAAACAGCTTTGCTTAAACTGAGCAGGATGATGCGGTATGTTCTTTATGAAACTGAAAAAAACCAAACCCTGCTCAGCAAGGAAAATGATTTTATCAAAGATTTCATCGAATTGATGAAATTGAGGCTTACAAGCAAAGTGAAGCTCGATATCCAGATTTCTGAAAAAATAGAAGATGCCGAAATGGCACCGATGCTCCTGTTGCCATTTATCGAAAACTGCTTCAAACACGGCATCAGCTCACAAAAAGAAAGCAATATTCTTATTTCACTTTCACGGGAGAAAAACTACCTTGTACTGCACACTGAAAATACGATTTTCAAATCTGTCGAAAATACGCCGGAAGGAAATGCAAGCGGAATCGGGATGACCAACACGATCAGAAGACTGGATCTCCTTTATCCCGGTAAATACCAATTGGAAATCGATAAAGAAAATGCCGATAACCAATTTATCATCACATTGAAAATTGACCTCTCATGACCATCAAATGCATTGCGGTAGATGATGAGCCTTTGGCTTTGGATTTGGTTGCCAAATTCATCGAACAGACTTCATTTCTCAGCCTGCAATCAAAATTTGACAATGCCATCCAGGCTTTGGGCTTTCTAAACAAACATGAAGTTGACCTTATTTTTTTGGATATTCAGATGCCAGACCTGTCAGGAATGGAACTTGCGAGGATTCTCGATGGTAAAACGGCTTCGAAAAAACCAAAAATTATTTTCACCACAGCCTATAACCAGTTTGCAGTGGAGGGATACAAAGTAGATGCTTTGGATTATTTGCTCAAACCATTCAGTTATGAAGAGTTTTTGAAAGCTGCTACCAAAGCCTATCAGATGGTGAAAAACCAGAAAAAAAACACTGTTATTAAGGTGGAAACTGAAAAAAAGACAGATTACATATTTCTCAAGGTAGAATACCAACTCGTCAAGGTCATGCTAAAAGAGATTACCCACATCGAGGCCTACAAAGATTATGTAAAAGTCCATCTGAAGGACAAGCCAAATCCACTTCTGTCTCTGACAAGCATGAAAAGCATGGAAGATCTATTACCTTCAGAAAATTTCATGCGCGTGCACCGTTCTTTCATCATCAACCTTGACCATATCGAGTCCGTATCCCGGAATGTCATCCACATAGGAAATGCCCAGATTGTTGTAAGCGA
>JBBRFK010000214.1:0-7159 GCA_038224435.1 Cytophagales bacterium
TGATTTCGGGTTGGATGGCATGTCCACCTGCCTCATTTACATAAAGGAAGATTTTCATCATGTGCATTCTCTCTTCGTCTGCATGTACATATAGGTATTGAGATGCATTTTGATAACCCATCATATGGCACCAAGAAGCCATCGAAAGGTAATAAGCAGAAGATTTGCCTTCCATTTCTATTTGCTGGTTCAACAAGTTTTCTGTATCAAGCAATAATGAACGCTGTAGCGTTACGATTTCTTTTGGTTTCATGGTTGTTACATTTTATACAAAACTAACTAATTTGAAAAGATAAGGTTATCGAAAGCAGAAATATTGAGAAATTTAGATTTGATATAAGTTAAAATCCAAAAACCACTTTAGGTTCTTTCAAAGATACTTTTGATTTGCCACCGATCGCATATAAAATTTCCTTTCACAAAGCAAATTTATACATATTTATACAATCGGCTTTTTGCTGATGCCCTTATACTTTATATTTAAATCAATATATTCCAATACTGAAGGATAGTATCTTAAAAGAAGTTGAATGTCAAACTTTCAACCCAAAAACAAATAACCAAAACAATATGAATTCAAGAAGAAAATTTATCCAAAACGGCCTAATGTTGTCTGCGGGCTTAAGTATGCCGGGCATGTTGCAGGCAAATCCCTTTTCAGGCCTCAGGAAAAAAATAGCTCCCTCAGACCAACTTAACGTAGCTGTCATAGGATGCAAGGGAATGGGTTGGTCCAATATGAATGCCCATCTCAAAATGCCCAATGTCAACTGTATTGCCTTGGCAGACATCGATCAAAGTGTACTTGACCAAAGGTCAGAGGATGTCAACAAACTGAGAGGAAAAAAACCACAGCTATATAAAGATTATCGTATAATGCTGGAAAATAAGGATATCGATGCTGTCATCATCGGTACGCCTGACCATTGGCATTGTCTTACAATGGTGGATAGTCTTTCGGCAGGCAAGCATGTCTATGTCGAAAAGCCGATAGCCAATACCATTGAAGAATGTAACCTGATGGTCAAAGCCAAGCAACGTTATGGAAAAATGGTGCAGGTAGGACAGTGGCAACGCAGCGGTTCCCAATATACGGAAGCCATCGACTATGTCAAATCCGGAAAACTCGGACAGATCCGGCTTGTGAAAACATGGGCATACCAAGGTTGGATGAAGCCGGTTCCAGTATTGCCTAATAGTCCCGTGCCGCAAGGTGTGGATTATGCCATGTGGCTTGGTCCGGCACCGGAGAGACCTTTCAACCAAAATAGATTCCACTTTAATTTCCGATGGTTTTGGGATTATGCCGGAGGCTTGATGACAGACTGGGGTGTTCACGAAATCGACATTGCCCTGTATGCCATGGGCGTGACCGCGCCAAAATCAGTGATGGCATCGGGAGGAAAGTTTGCCTATCCGGATGATGCTTCTGAAACGCCGGATACCCTTCAGACAGTCTATGAATACGATGGGTTCAATATGCTGTGGGAGCACGCCACGGGTATAGACGGGGGAAATTATGGTAGTACAGAAGGAATTGCATTTATCGGAAATAATGCCACCCTGGTAGTGAACAGAGGCGGATGGTGGGTTATCCCCGAAACTGAAAACAAAGATGGTAAAAGGGTTAATAAAATCGAAGAAATCAAACTGATTAAACCAATTGGAAATGCACTTGATATCCATGTTCAAGGTTTTGTAAGTTCCATTATCGAAAATGATGCCTCCAAACTGACCTGCGGAATTGAAACAGGAAGTATAGCTGCCATCAATGCCCAAATGGGAAATATCGCTTATAAAACCGGGAAAAAAGTATATTGGAATGCCAAGAAAAGTCAATTTACTGATCGTGAAGCGAATGAATTGATGAAAGCCAATTACAATAACGGCTGGAAATTACCAACTGTCTGATCAGGGATTAAAGGATGAAAGATTAAGGGGAAGGTTATTTGTTCCTGTAGCCTTCACCCCATCTTTTGTCACCCAATCATGGGTAACTTTCAACATATTTTTTTCAAAGTCAAATTGGATTGAGATTTTTCCCTTCTCAGCTTCATGAATGCTTTCAAATGTCAGATCATCCTGAAAATAGTTCTTGCTGATAATTGGGCCAAAAGCAAAATTTTTACCCTCCAGAGTCGGGATAATGATAGGGTCACTGATTCCTGCTGACGGAAAGACGATATACTCACCGCTTTGAAGGGGAAAGTCAGGCAGAGTTTTTCCGTTGGAGACGGAATAGATCGAAACCGACATCAGAGTCGAATTGGAGATGTAAGGCTGGGCAAAATCAGCATCGGTAGAAAGATCAATTTTTGCCCATACATGGGAACCTGGACTGGAGAAATTGACCGGACCGGTGATCGTAAGTTTGGCTGATTTGAATTCAATTTTATCATCACCTAAAGAAAAATTGCTGAATTCTCCAAAAGGATCCTCCCCTGTATCAGTTATGGTGCAACTTGAAATACAAAATATCAAACAAATTAGTGCACGAATATTTGGCATCAAAAATTTTACGGCATTCATAGGTTTTATAGGTTTTTCGCTTGAAAGAGATCAAAAACTGTTCCTCAAAAATAAGGCATTTATCACCAATCATTTTCTCTTTTCACATATTCCCATTCCTGCTTCAGGATACTGTAATATATGGTATCTCTTCGTCTTCCCAATGTCATCAAAGTATGGCTTCTCAATACACCTTCCTCGATTGCCCCGATATTCTTAAGGGCTTTCCTCGCCTGTGTATTCAATACATCAGTTTTGAATTCAACCCGTTCCAAACCCAATACCTCAAAGCAATGGGTAAGAAGCAACTTTTTGACTTGGGAATTGATGCCTGCCCCTTGATAATCTGACCCAAGCCATGTCCATCCTATTTCCAATCTGCCGTCTCTTTCTGATATATTGCCAAAAGCGGTGGAACCTACAATTGAGTTGGTGGATTTTTCAACGATGGCAAATTGAAGTCTTTGTTTTTCGAATGCCGGCATTGCCCATAAAGTCAAGCCTTCTAGGGTGGAAAGGTCATGAGTAAAAAAGCGCCACATTTCAGGATTGGAAGCTAAAACCAACAAAGGAGGCAGGTCTGCCTCCTCCAATGGCCTTAATAAAATAGACTCATTTTCCAGTTTAAGGTTAAAATCAATCATTGGCCTAATATCAACCCAAAGTTTCTTTCAAGACTTTATTAAAATAAGCTACCTCCTCGATAGTCCCTGTACTTACCCTGCACCAATCATTGAAGGGAGGAAAAGGCCTGCCGACAATTACCCCTTTGGCTAGCATTGTCTTGGCCAATTCTTTTGCGTCTTGGTTTGCATGAAAAAAAACAAAATTTGCCTGCGATGGGAGGTAGGTCAATTTCAATTCATCTAAAGTTGTCTCAATCATTTTCCTTGTTTCAAGGTTTTTCTGAAGACTAAACTGATAAAACTCTGTTTCTTGTAGTGCTGCTTTTCCGGCCTCAATCGCCATAATGTTTGTATTGGCTACGACCCTTTCGGAAAGTATTTTTGCGATATCAGGTCTGGCGACGAGGTATCCGAGTCGGATGCCTGCCAAACCATATACCTTCGAAAGGGTTTTGGACACGATGATATTTTTACCCTCTTTGACCAATTTGACCATAGAAGGATAATTCGGATCTTCGATATAATCGCAGTAAGCTTCATCGCTGAAAACCATCGTCTTTTTGCTTACAGTTTCACAAAAGTCCAAGACCTCATTGGCGGGAAGTAATTTTCCGGTAGGATTATTTGGATTGCATAAGAAGACAAGTTTGGTTTTCGGAGAAACTCTTTTCTCAATCTCCTTCAAATCATAATTCATGTCCTTATCCAAAGGTACCCAATTGATTTCGGCACCCCAGGTTTCGGCATAGCTCATCAATGACAGAAAGGTAGGCAATCCGGAAATCACTTCGTCTCCTTTTCCTGCATAGGTTATTCCGGTTATTTTTAATCCCTCTGTCGATCCCGCAACCAATACAATATGGTCAGGGGTAACACCCTCTTTTTTGGCTATCATTTCTACCAATGGGGCATTATATCCCCATGGATACCTGCAACTGTTATCGAAAGCCTCCTGCATTGCTTTTCGGACTTTCGGAGAAGGTCCGTAAGGGTTTTCATTTGACCCAAGTCTTATAGGACCATCCAAGGGCCTTGGATTGAATTTTCGAATTTCTTCGGCTGACAGCTTACTAAATGCGCCAGTCCCAGTTAGTATCGCCGCCCCACCGGCCAGAGATGCACTTCTTAACCAATCTCTTCTAGAAAATTTCATATGATTTCGATTTGGACCAAAATGTAATGATATCAGTTTTTTATTCCTAGTAGATGGCAATAAGAATAGGCAGTTTTGGTAATTACCGCCAAAACATGAAATCATTTACCAAATTTATAAAAAGTAAAAAAAAATTAAGGTATTTATTGTCATTTTCAAAATAATATTCCTAAATTTTAATAAATACTTATCTATTAGTCTTTAATCCCAAAATAAAACTGTAATGAAAAAAATAATCATTTTCTTGTTTGTGGGCATTTTGGCCATTTCGATGGCAAATGCCCAAGCGCCAAATTATCTGGTATTTGAGTTCATCAAAGTAGAATCGAGTCAAACTTATGATTTTATCGAATTCAAAGATTTCATGGAAAAAATCTACGTAGCGGCAGTCAACGACAAAAAGATCAAAGGTTGGGATTTTTGGGCGCTCCAATCCGGTGCTGACCCAAGCGAATTCCAATTCATTACCATCACCTATTATGACAATCCTGTAAACATGATGAACGGGTTTCAAGATGAGGAAATGGTCAAATACGCCATGGTCGCTTATCCTCATCTGACGGAGAAACAAGTTGTCGAAAAATTCAACGCTGCCATTCAAAGCCGAGACATGGCACAAAGGGCTTATATGCAGGAAATATCAACAACAAAGGATAATTTCAACCTTAAAAAAGGAGCTCTGGCTTCTTTTGACATGATGAAGGCATTAGAAGGCAAGTTTCAGGAATATGAAAAAGCTGAAAAAGAAGTCTTTTTAAAAATTCATCAAAAGAGAATTGAAAAAGGATTGATGGGAAGCTGGAGTCTCCTTAAAACCGCACTTCCTTTTGGCAGTGAGGCAGAATATACGCATCTGACCATGAACATGTATAAAGATTACCTGCAGTTTTTCAATGCGCAGGAATATGAGGACATGGAATCTACTGCTGATCAGCGCGTAGCTATGGAAAAAGGAATAAAAGCAAGGGAACAGAAATACATTTACCTGGCTACTTTGGAGAACTCTGTCAGGTAATTGTCAAAAAAGTAAACAACGGTGACAAACATTTCAGGATTGTCACCGTTTTTTTTTATGATTGAAGGATGTCTTCAATTTTTTTCAATTCCTCAGGGGAGAAATTCAGGTTTTTGACAGCATTTACATTTTCAGCCAACTGTTCAGGCTTGCTCACGCCGACCAAAACAGTGGTAATTCTAGGGTCCTTTAATAGCCACGCAATGGCCATTTGAGCCAAGCTTTGCCCTCTGCCTAAGGCTATTTCATTTAGGCCTCTTACTTTCTTAATCACCTCCTCAGAAACTTGGTTCTTTTTGAGATATCGGCCATCTTTGGCAATTCTGCTGTCTTCAGGGATTCCTTTTAGATATTTGTCAGTTAGAATTCCCTGTTCAAGGGGTGAGAATGCAATTGATCCGATTCCTTTTTCTCCCAAAACATCCATCAATCCACCTTCAACCCATCTGTCAAACATGCTATATCTTGGCTGATGGATGAGGAGCGGAGTTCCCATTTCCTTCAATATCTTGTAGGCTTTTGCCGTATCCTCAGCGTTGTATTGGGATATGCCAGCGTATAATGCTTTTCCCTGCCTGACGATTTGATCCAAGGCTCCCATCGTTTCCTCAAGAGGAGTTCCGGGATCCGATCTATGGTGGTAGAAGACATCCACATAATCAAGTCCCATTCTTTTCAGACTTTGGTCTAAAGAAGCTACCAGGTATTTCTTTGAACCATGGTTGCCATAGGGTCCAGGCCACATATCCCATCCAGCTTTGGTGGAAATAATCAGTTCATCCCTATAAGGAAGAAAGTCCTTCTGCATGATTCTACCAAAAGTCTCCTCGGCAGATCCATATGGAGGACCATAATTATTGGCAAGGTCAAAGTGTGTAATTCCATAATCGAAGGCATGGCGCAGGATGTTTCTGGCATTTTTAAAATCAGCATTGTGTCCGAAGTTATGCCACAATCCAAGGGAAATCATGGGCAGCATTATACCGCTTTTTCCACATCTTCTAAATTCCATCGAATCATATCTTTCCCCATTGGCATGGTACATCGGTAGAGGTTGGTCGTCGTTGATATGCATTGTCTGTTTTTGAATAGGTTTTAGGATTTATTCTCAATTAAATTTTTGATTATTTCATCAATTTTTTCCTGATTGTTTTGGACAAATTGTAGGCCTGCTCTTTTCAAAAGCTGTCATGTTATTTTTCGAGGCATTGGCCATATCAGAATTGGCGTCTCGGATAACAGGTTCAAGTCGGATAAATCCTTCCTGGTTATTTCCTGCATCAAACAGCCATTCAAACTGATGGGAAAGAGTCTCAGAGTCGGCTGACATCATGATGTCAATCAAAGGTCTGATCCAATTGATCCTTCCAAAATCTTTTGCTTTTCGATAGGGAATTGGCTTTTTGTCAGATCTGGTTCCCATTGAAATCATCAACATGTCTTTTAAGGTTGGATTGGCAATGTCGCCAAATATACATTTCTAACCACTGAATAGGTACACTTCCCGGGATTATTGGCGAAAACGCCATCCTCAATTAACGGAAAGGATTCCGCTGATATGGATTGGATCATTGGGGTTTCAAAATAGGTAGACGCTGCTGAAATGCCCCGACCTAAGTCTCTGACAAAAAATTCACGCTTTTTTCCTAAGATGTACAACCCATTTTTAGAGAATTAATATCATCCATTTGCTACCAATATAAGCCCCACTGAATTAAAATCAACTTCAATAATGGCAAATATCCAAGTCGATCATTGATCAGCTAAATGCATATATACTGACAAATACGCTTACTATTCCGATCAAAAAAATGATTGCCGTAGGTTTCCAGGTAGCCTGTATCCATTCTTTATAAG
>JBBRFK010000215.1:0-7117 GCA_038224435.1 Cytophagales bacterium
ATCGGTTTTTTTCCATCAAAAATAATCATTGCCATTTGATCCATCTGTTTTGTCTGATGGGTGACATGTGGCAGGTCAAGCCTTCCTTTGTTTGTCCAGCTTTTGATGGGACCATAACCTGTGGACGGCTGCATTTCGGCAAAACCTTTTTCTCCCACCAAGAAAAATTTATCCAAATAACTCACTGCATAAGTAGATAAACAGGAAGCCATCGCACCGCTTGGAAATTCCATCTGGAACGTAATCGTTTCATCTACTCCTTCTTTAAATTTGACAGGGTCGGTTTTTACTTCCTGTGCAGTTACATAAGCAGGCTCCTCACCCACCATGTATCTTGCGCCATTGATGGAATAGATACCGATATCCATCATCGCACCGCCGCCTGCCAATTCCTTATCGAGTCTCCATTGGGTAGGGTCGCCGATTTTGAAACCGCTCAAACCCTGAAAGAATTTGATGGTGCCGAACTCACCTTCTTTACGCAACTTGACTACTTCCAAGGTATTTGCCTCGAAATGCATCCTGTAACCAATCAAAAGCTTAACTCCTGCCTTTTTACACGCATCGACCATTTCCTGTCCTTCTTTGGCATTGATGGCCATTGGTTTTTCACAGATGACATGTTTGCCTGCAGCTGCGACCCAGAGGGCCTGACCATGGTGGAGTCCATTCGGCGTAATGATATAAACAGCATCGATGTCAGGATTATTTTTGATTGCGTCGAAGTTTTCGTAATTGTAGCAATTCTTGTCGGGGATATTATATTTTGCCTGCCATTCCTTGATTTTGGAAGGTGTGCCGCTGATGACACCGGTGACTTTTGCTCTTTTACAATCTACCATGGCTTCAGCGACACGGTTGCCATAGCTGCCCAGACCCATAATTGCGACCTTCAATACAGGGCCATCCTGAACTACCTCTTCCTCAAAGGTAAATTGCGATTCTGATTTTGGCGTAAAACCGAATGCAAAAGGAAGAATTCCAGCGCCTACAGTCAATTTTTGTAAAAAGTCTCTTCTTGATTTCATGGATATTAAAGGATTTGGTTTGTAAGTTTTTAATTGATATTTCACGTTGTATGTGTGGCAATAAATTTTACTCAAGCAAAAATCGCGTAAAGTATTCTTTTCAACCAATTCCAATTTAGAGTAAAAAACAGTAAATCGGAAATCACAGGGTCTTTTATATTGAATAGGTTATATCCGTCAGATTTGTGCAAATAATCAATTACCGCACTAACAAAAAAAGGAAGCGTTAAATGGTTATAAACATTGATGGTACTACCTTTAATTTTAAATTCTGGTGAGGCGGATTTTTTAAAAAAAAACAGTTTCTCGTCAATATCATCACTCCGATGTAAACCAAAATGTGCGAAAAAGGTGCGGTGACCAAAAAAGTTGAAGCCGTGTGGAAGGAAATTCCTAAAATCCAATTTTTCTCGACCAATACAGGAAAAGGAAATCCACGCATTTATCCCATACCATCTCTGAAAATGAAAGCATTGCCATTGGCCGCTATTTGTACAGTTGCTTCCCAATTCTTCTGGCTCTACAACAAAACCCGCACGGTTTCCGTCCCGGCTTTTGTGCAGGAAGGATTTCTGGCTGACAGGATTATCAGTGAGGTAGGCGCCAAAATTAAAAATCTTGCCTTGCCTGAAGGAATTGCTCTCAAAATGGCTGGAGAAGCCGAGACAAGGGAAGAATCCTTTGGGGTTTTTCAAACAGTAATCATCGTAACAGTGTTTCTCTTTACCGCTGTTTTGACGCTGGAATTTAAAACCTTTAAGAGCACTATCATCGTATTATCCGTGATTCCGCTAGGAATGGTCGAAGCTCTTTCAGCTTTGTGGATTACAGGCAACTCCTTATCCTTTGTCGCCATCATTGGATTGATCGCTTTGGCAGGAATGGAAATTAAAAATCCGATCCTGCTTGTCGACTTCACAAACCAACTCAGGGCAGAAGGAAATCCACTCGATGCTGCCATAAGGGAAGCTGGAGAAATAAGGTTCTTACTATCATATTGACCACCCTGACAGTTATCGGTGGGTTGATGCCAATCACTTGGTCAACCAATCAGTTGATATCAACCCTAGCGATTGTTTTGATCGGAGGTCTGATCAGTTCGACGATACTTTCTAGGATTGTCACTCCGGTTGTCTATAAGTTATTGCAATCTAATATTCAATAAATAGTTTTGAATGAGCAGTTTTCGGTTTGTTAAAAAATTGTTCAAAGCTTTTAAACACAATAAAATTAAAACTAAACCAGTTATTATTTAAACCTACTCATTGTCATGAACAAAATCTCAAATATGAAAAAAGCGATCGGTGTATTCCGTAGCTATGGCATTCCTTTGTCAGGAAAAAACAAATCCGCTAATTTTTACAAAGAGCTTCGAATGGACAGGGTATTTGTAGATGGCCTTATCTTCGAACTTGAATTTGAACTCAACAAAATTATAAAAGAAGAAAAAATTGCTCTACTTGAAACCCCATCAGAACTTCTTCATGAATTATTGGCTGCATAAACTATTCCTATGATTTCAAGGTTGGTTTTTTACCCAATGAAGAATAAAGCCTATTTACTTATCCTATTATTGCCTTTGACTTTCCTTTATTTCTATAATGGAAATGATGAACCTATGAAATCAAAATTCACTTCCAATCCTGATCTTGTCACCGTCCAACCGGACCAGGATTGGAAGGGAAATCCATTGGATGAAAACGGTAGATTTATCAATCTGTACCATCCGTTCACGTCTAGTTTTGCAGACCTGATCAAGTGGCAAATGAGCAAAAATCCGCAGACAGAAGAAAAGAAAGCGGAAACAAGAAAACTGACCGTCGATTTTGATTCTACCCTTTTTCAGGGAAAGGACGATTACCTCATCTGGATTGGCCATGCCACATACCTGATGAGAATCAATGGTAAAGTATTCCTGACCGATCCTCTTCTGATCGACAATACCTTTTTGAAAAGAGAAAATAATTTGCCTTTTCCTTTGGAAAAAATGCCTAAACTGGATTATATCCTTTTGTCACATAACCACCGTGACCACTGTGATGAAAACACTTTGAAACACCTGGCCAAGGCCAACCCTTCTATGAAAATCCTTACCGGGTTGGGACTGGAAAGCGTCATCAGCGGTTGGACAAACGGGCAAACCATACAGGAAGCCGGATGGTACCAGCAATACTCTCTTTTGGACAGTGGTCTGAAGATCACCTATGTGCCAAGCAGGCATTGGTCTCGGCGCTGGTTGACCGATGACAACAAAAGCCTTTGGGGCGGCTTTTATATCCAAAGCGGCAAGTATTCTATCTATTTCATGGGAGACAGCGGAAAAGGCGGGCATTTTGCAGATATCAAAAATACGCTAGGCTCCCCGGATTTTTGCCTGATGGGTGTCGGGGCTTACAAACCGGAGTGGTTTATGCACCAAGCCCACATCAGTCCTAAAGACGCCATTGAAGCCTTCAATATCTTAGGAGGAAAATTTTTTATCCCGATGCATTTTGGGACATTCAACTTGTCAGATGAACCAAGGATGGAACCCTGGGATGTGTTGGTTGAAAATAAAGAAAAAATCAAAGGAAAATTAATTGAGCCTGTGATTGGGAGGAATTTGCTTGTTTTTTGAGAAGGAACAAAAATACAAAGTTTAGTAAAGCACTTTTTCCTTTTACACTCCAACAAAAGCTGATTTTTGAATTCGAACTTTATTCTGATTTTTATAGAATATATCCACTTCAAAAAAAACAACATGGCTATCGAAAAAGGCACCAAAGAAAATCCATGGAAATTAAAAACCCCGCCACTTACCTCCTACTATGAGATGTACAGGGAGGTCAAAGAAGGCAAAGAGGTGATCGTGTGTGTGGTTGGAAAAACCACCCTGCTCTATGATGCCCGCTGCCTCAATGACCTTCATCAAATGTTGAAAAATAAAAGAGATTGGATGGAGTTGGGAAGCGCAGACGAGCAAAAACCGGCGAAAGAGGGCACTGTTGAAGCTTGGAGCCGCGCCGATACCAATCCGGTAAAAGGTTGGTATGGATTGAAAAAAGGATTTCGGGGAAGGTTTGGTATGTATATCCCTCCTTTGATGGAAAAACTTGGCCTGGCTGAAGTCACCCACGACCCAAAAGGAAATAAAATGAAAGCCATATAATTTTTGGAGGATTATATTTTTTTTCCAAAATAATCTGTGTTATTTTTTTTTAATACAAATTATAATATCGTAAATTTTTAAAAAAAGTGTTTTAAAATCGAACAGTGGATCCGATAACCCAAGCCAAACAATTATGAAGAATCTTAAAATTGAAATTAAATGGGCAATCATTTTTGCCACTACGACTTTGCTTTGGATGCTCATTGAAAAAGCCACTGGCCTCCATGACACCCATATTGACAAACACATAGTATATACCAATTTTATTGCCATCCCAGCCATTGCTGTTTATGTCTTTGCTTTGTTGGATAAAAGAAAAAATCATTACCATGAAAAAATGACCTACATGCAAGGTTTTGTTTGCGGTCTTATTATTACTTTGATCGTAACGATCCTCAGTCCATTGACCCAATATATAACCTCAACATTTATCACCCCGGATTATTTTCAGAATGCTATCGCATATGGCGTTTCTACAGGAAAAACTACACAAGAAGCGGCAGAAAGATATTTCAACCTTGAAAATTACATCGTCCAAGGATTGATTGGGGCACCTGTGATGGGATTACTAACAACAGCCATAGTGGCCATTTTCACAAGAAAAAAATAATATTTTAACCCAAAAAACCATGGACAAAGCAGAACAAACCATGTTGGATAACCTCCACAACAACACAGGAAAGACACTTGCTGAATGGGTGATTGACATCAAAAAGTTAAATTTTGAAAAACATGGTCAAATCATGAAATACCTAAAAGAGGAAGAAGGTCTTACCCACGGTTTTGCAAATTTAATAGCCTTGAAGACTTTGGCAACAGATGCGGGTTAAGTTGAAAACAAAGACGAACTGATCGATTCCCAATAAAAAGGCAAAGAGCCTTAAGACCAATATTTAACAAGCTGATGACTGACATCCTAAAGTTTGGAAATGACATAGACATAACACCAAAAATCATAAATGTGGTTTTGGAGAAGGAAAAAACAATTTGCTTTGCTCCTTCCGGTTTCCAAAACACGGTTTGAAATAGGCATCAACCTCGCAGGACAAGAACCCAGCGGGAAATTGCTACCAAGCGGCAATGCCATGTGTACCCACAAGATCAACATTAATACCTTCGAAGAAATCGACAAAGAAGTTATAGATTGGTTAAAAAAAGCCTATGAAAATGCAGGTTAAATTTATACGACTGTTGGGTATGACAGTACAATATAAGTTAGGCTTCGTTTTTTTGCCTAAAACTTTTGAGATTACCAGTGACAATAAAGAAGATACAATCAAATCGAGGTTGATGCGGTATGAATACAAAGAAGATTCACCGACAACTGATCAAGATTCTTCGAAGATTTACACTTATAATATTATACTTGGTTTTTGTTTTCAGACATAGAGCAAAAACCTTATCAAAAAATTAATGATATTTAGGTTAACCATTTAAATTTCCGGAATAGAACTAACCAAAAAATAAGGTTCTGTAAAAACTAATAGCGAATGCAATTCACCTCAAACCATTTGAAATAGAGAGACTTAAATACTAACCGACATTAATTGAAAAACCGGTTTCCCAGTCTCAATTTGATTTTTGAATTCATTTCAAACATAAAATGGTTGGCGTTTAAAAAAATCAAGAAATAAAGTTTTATAAAGAGAAATGAAACCTTTAGATAATTCTTCTTTTCTTAAAAATTCTTATTTTAACTTGAAAATTTTCAATTTTTCTTGGAATAATAAAAGTCATGAAGGAGAAAAAGTCAAGACAAGAATCCGAGATGCGTTTTTATTGCCATAAAAAGCAAAATAAAATATTGGGAAGGGTTTAAACCAAATATTTTATTTTATTATAAATCAGGTACTTATGAATAAATTGTACTATTGTCATATAAATGACAAATAATAATTTCACTTTTTATAAAGTATTTTATTAGATTTAAAAATCAAAATAATAATTATCAAATAGCTCACCCGCTATTAAATAGTTCGCCCTACTATGAATTACACAAACAAATGGAACAAAATCATTTTGGTCGATGATGATGTTGTCACAAATCATGTTCACAAAAAACTTATTAATCACTTAGGTTTTGAAGGAGAGGTTGTTTCTTTACCCGACGGAGGTCAGGCTATGAACTATATCAGTTCTAGCATAGAAAAACCTCAAGCAAGAAAACGGGGAGAAAAAGAACTTGTACTTCTTGATTTGCACATGCCAAAAACTAATGGCTGGAACTTCCTGCAACAATTCATGAAGTTTGACAAGAGAACCAAGAATAAATTCAGGATCGTGATGATCAGCAGTTCAATTCACCCCGATGACATTGATCCGATTACAAAAATCCCTGAAATACAAGAGTACATCATCAAACCGATATCAGTTGATCATATGAAAAAGCTGATCTACGGATAAGACATTAAACCAAGAATTTCATTTTTTAAGAAAATAGCCTAAAACAATTGAAGTCCTTGACCATTGCCAAATTGGCATTTGGTCAAGGACTTTTTCATAAAAACTATGGGAATTACTTAAAGTTTGTAAGCTTGTCTTGCCAATAATTTCCAACCGGATTTTTCCTTTTTCCATACCATCATGTTGCCAATCCTGAGATTTACCGGTTCGCCGGCGGGATTTTTACCCTTTATAATCAAAATGTGGCTGACTGTGGCTGTTTTTTGGGATAATAATATTACTTCCTTCTCTCTGTCGATTGATTGGTAGACAAGTGGCGCTTTGCTGACCACTTCCTTTACAAAAGCCGTTTTATCTTGGATCAACCCGCTGGAATGACCATACTGTAAGGCTTCCGAAAGGCGGGAATTAAGCAGGTTTTCATCGGCGGCAACCATTGCTACAACCAATCCGTCGATTGCTTTGGAAACATTCTGCATTTCAGAAGATTGCGCAGCGACTTCAATCCTTGTCCCTAGGAGAAGTAAAAAGAAATAAA
>JBBRFK010000216.1:0-7117 GCA_038224435.1 Cytophagales bacterium
ATCCAATCATTTATGGCAATGTATCAGCAGCGGCTTTTTGGCTGGCTTCGTATTCCATAAAAGCTGACATGACGGGAGAATTATCCCAATACCCATGTTCCCGGACTATTTTTCCATCTACAAATTGAAAAGTGGAATGAACAGGAACTTCAAAAGTTTGCCCGGTTGCAGCCATTGTTGCTTTCCACGTTCCCCAGACATTCACCCATGTTTCTCCATTATCTGTTTTGATCATTTCAATGGCATCATCCCCTATTTCTACAGACATATTTGTGAATGAACCTGCTTCTGATTTTTGCTGGGTAATCATCTTCTCTACAGAGGTGGGATTTGCCTCAGTTGTGTTTTGGTAAATCATGGCAGTGTCGGCATAATATTGCTTTTGGCCATCAATGTCACCCTTTGCGTATAGGTCAAAGAGGGTCTTCACCGTATCGATTTCCGGAGATTGCATGGAGTAGCGCTGTTCTTGTGAACAAGAAAACATAATGGCGCATACAAGGATAATCATTGCTTTTTTCATAGTGATGTGAGTTTGGGTTGAAAGTTTGTGATTTTGTTAAAAGTTAATCAAATAATATCTAAAAACAATTGCAACTATTTGAAATTAAGCTTATTAAACCTCAAACCTGACACTATATCATGTCTCGCATCTCATGTCTCAAATCCCCCTACTCACTCTTAAGCGTACTCGCAGGATTGATCTGTGCCGCTTTGAGCGCCTGAAGGGTGACTGTGAGGTAGGCGATCGATAATATCACAAATGCTGCCGTTGGTATAAACCACCATTCAAAATCTATCTTATAAGCGTATCCTGATAACCAATCCTGCATCAGCCAATATCCGGCTGCTGAGCCAATCGCTATCGATACTGCCACAATGATGATAAACTCTCTGTTTATGACATTTAGGATGGAAGCGGTAGAAGCGCCCAACACTTTTCTGATTCCGATTTCTTTTGTTTTTTGTTCAGCCACATGCGCTGACAGACCAAACAATCCCAAGCATGAAATCAAAATGGTCAGGATACTGAAGTATTTTGCCAAATCTCTGATCCTCACATCTTCATGATACATGTTGGCATAATTTTCATCCATAAAGGTATATTGAAATGGAAAATCAGGATTCAATTCCTCCGAAACAGCTTTTATTGAAGCAATGGTATTTTGTATATCGCCGGTACCGAGTCTGATAAATCCATGGGAAGCAAATGTGCCATCCAATAAAATGACTACCGGTTCCATGTTTTGATGAAAACTCTGAAAGTGAAAATCTTCTACTACTCCCGTAATCGTCCTTTCTTCTCCCCACATATTAAATGAAACTGCCTCCGGATGGTCATTTTTGATCAGTTCATATGCCCTCCTGTTGATGATCGCACCTTGGACAGAATCGGCACCTTTGGCAGGACTGAAGTCTTCCCCTTGAATCAATTTCATTCCGGTGGTTTCCAGAAAATTATAATCCACCCTCATGATTTCAAACAAAGCATTGAAATCAGGGTCTTTCCCTTCCCAACTCACATCTCCGGTATTAGAATTTCTTCCCAACAAAGAATGGGTAGATTTGGAAATAGACACGATATCAGGATTTTGGGCCAACCTGTTTTTGAATACACCATAGTTTTCAGAAAGCTTACCTTCCAATGGAACCACCAAAAGTTGTTCTTTTTCATATCCCAGATCCTGGTTCAATGCGAAACTGATTTGTTGGTAAACCACAACTGTGGATACAATCAGAATGGTAGCCAAAATGAACTGGAACAAAACCAAACCTTTCCTGGCAATAACAACTCCTTTGCCCGATTTGCTATGGCTTCTGAAAACAGAAACCACCTTGGTAGCAGAAAGATAAAAAGCAGGATAACTACCTGCAACCAACCCTGTAATCAAGATTACGCCTAAATATTGCATCCAAAAATTTCCATCAGCAAAGGGTATTTGCATGGTTTTTCCTGTCAGGTCATTGAATACCGGCAATGTCAGCTGCACGAGCAACAATGCCAAAATGGAGGAAAACAAAGTGATCAAAAGTGACTCGCTCAAAAACTGGTAAACCAATGCGCCTTTTTCTGCACCGACTACTTTTCTTACCCCTACTTCCTTGGCGCGCTTTTGTGATTTGGCGGTAGATAGGTTCATAAAATTGATACAGGCGATCATCAATACAAATAGACCGATTAGGGCAAATAACTTCACATATTCAATCCTTCCACCTTCTTGGATCCCGTCTTGGAACTTTCCATGGAGGTACAACTCCTTTTGTGGATAAGCAAAAAGTGTCACAAGGCTGCCTTCGTTCCGGTCAAGGATAAATTTTTCGATATTGGCAGAAAAAGCTTTCCAATCCGATTCCTTATTCAATCTGACGATGGTACTCGGCCCGTTATTTCCCCATTTTTTCAACCAAGAATTAAATGGTTTGCTTTCCATATATTCAAATGGAAGCAAATATTCAAAACTGACATCACTCGAATTTGGAATAGTGGCCAAAACTCCCTGAACTATAAATGAGGCTGCCCCATCCGATTCTTTCATCACCACGGACTCTCCAATTATATCAGTTTTGCCAAATAGTTTGATGGCCGCTTCTTTGGTCAGGACAATATGGTTTTTTTCCGTAAGCGCATTTTCCCGTTTGCCATGAAGCAGGTCATATTGAAGGATATGCAAATAATCCTCACTGGCATATAATCCATCCAATTTGATTTTGTTGTCGCCATTTACAAAAAGGTTTTGTTCATTCCATGAAAAAGTTGCCGCCCTTTCTACTTCCGGATAGACATTTTTAAGTTCGAGTGCCAAAAGCCCCGGTGTCGAAGTTGTGGTGAATATATCCGACCCATATTTCTGATGCTCCATGATACGGTACACCTGATCGATTTCGGCAAAATGCCTGTTCATATTCAATTCACTTTTGACCCAAAGACCAATCAGGATGGCTGCCCAAAGTCCAAGTGCCAATCCGAAAAGGTTGATAAAGAAAGTCAGCTTGTGCTTGGCAAAGCCCCTAAGTGCGATTTTGAGGTAGTTGGACAACATACGTGAAGGTTTGTTTGAATCGTCTTCCGATAGCTATCAGAAGCGACGAATGTTTTGTATCTCTGATTTTTTTGAACCCTTCCATTCCGAAGCAATCTGTTTGCTTGTTGAAAGATTGCTTCGATTTTGTTAGAGCTCGATTAAAGTAAATTTCTATTCTAAAATCCCGCAATGACGATGCATACCGTCATTGCGAGGACTTATTCCTCTCTCTAATTCAACTAGGATGCTTTAAGTCCGAAGCAATCTGTTTATTTGATGAAGATTGCTTCGATTTTGTTTTTGTCTTAATCCTTAGAGGTCAAATTCATAAATCAAGCTAAAAGCTAAATTCAATCTCGTAAATCGTAAATCAACAATCTAAAATCCCATATCATTCGCTTTTCAATGAATTCACCGGATTGCTTGCAGCAGCTTTCATAGCTTGAAAACTAATCGTAATCACTGCAATACTCGCTACAAATACACCTGCTGTGATAAACACAGGAAGGCCCAAATCAACTTTGTACTGATAGTCTTCTAGCCATTTGTTCATTGCCCACCAAGCTAGAGGAGATGCTATGACAAAGCCGATTAAAACTAATTTTGAGAATTCTTTCGATAGTAAAATCACAATCCCAGCAGAGGTTGCTCCCAAAACCTTCCGGATTCCAATTTCTTTTGTTCTTTGCTCTGCCGTGAAGGCTGTCAAGGCAAATAAGCCTAGACAAGCAATGAATATTGTAAATCCTGCGAAAATTGCAAATACTTTCCCCAGGCGCAATTCTGCAGAATACATTTTCCCAAACTGGTCATCGAGGAAGGTATAAGTGAAAGGCTGTCCTGGAGCCATAGCATTCCATTCTCCTTCAATATGGGCAATGACATCCTGTGTAGCTGCTGCTTGAAATTTAAAAGAGACCGGTCCATTAGGTTCACTATTAAGCATGATCATTACTGGAGAGACGGTTCTTTTTAGAGACTGAAAATTGAAATCTTTCACGATTCCAACCACGGTTCCGGAGTTTAACTTCTGTCCATTTTCTTCACCAATATTCAAGGAATAGATTTGCTGACCAATGGGATCTCCTTCAAATGCAAATTGCTTAACCGCCGATTCGTTCAAAATCACACCAGAACTGTCTGAAGGAAAGTCATAGGAAAAGTTTCTTCCGCTTACAATTTCCATCCCTAAAGTCGGCACATATTCATAATCTCCGACCCAATTTTGGATGCTGACATTATTTCCCGGCTGATTGCTATCCCTACCCTTGACGATCCAAGGATTGCTGCTCCTCCATCCTCCATCCACTGGCAGAAAGCCAGTGAAGGTTCCTGATTGAATCATACTATTTCGCATTACTCTTTCTTTGAAGACCTGACCTTGATCCGCTAGCACTTGGGTGTCGTAGACGGTGATAATTTGATCTTTCTTGAACCCAATCTCCTTGTTTTGAATGTAGTTCAGCTGCTTATTTACTGTAATCGTAGCAATAATCAAGATTACAGAGACTGCAAACTGAAATACTACCAATGTGCTACGGAATCCTCCCGTTTTCATACCCAGACTAACCTTTCCTTTAAGGATACTGATCGGTTTGAAGGCAGATAGGAAGAATGAGGGGTAGCTACCTGCCAAAATCCCCGTAAAAACGGCTGCCAGAGCCACAATAAGGTAGAATTCAATAGCATCGAAAGGCATAATCAGTTTCCGATCAGCCAACTCATTGAAAATCGGCAGGAATAAAGTGGCTAGGGGTATTGCCAACATAAATGAGAGCAAAGTGATAAGGGTAGACTCCAGTAGAAACTGACCTATCAAGTGAGATCTAAAGGAGCCCATAACCTTCCTTATTCCCACTTCCTTCGCTCGGTTTGCAGATCGGGCGGTTGAGAGGTTCATGAAATTGATGCATGCTATCAGGAGGATAAATAGTCCAATAGAGATGAAAATATACACGTATTTCAAGTCAAAATTTGCTTCAAATTCTCCTTCAAGATCACTGTTCAGATGAATCTCATGAATAGGTTGAATATGGTACTGAAGACTTGCACCCGACTGCTCCATTATATCCCAATTAGCCCCATTACCGAAGACCATAGATAATTGAGGCTCAATATACTTCTTTAGCATGCTTGGTAATTTCTCCTCAAATAATTTAGGGTCAGCCCCCTCCTGAAGAATAAAATAGGTTTGAAAATTATTGCTAAGCCAAAAATCATCTTCCGCATCTGGTAAGCCTTTAGCAGATAGCAAAAACTCAAAATGAAAGTGTGTGTTCTTTGGTAAATCTTCATACACGCCGGTAATTCTGAATTCACGATCATTATCCAAAATCAGTGATTTACCTAAAGCAGATTCATTGGGAAAATATTTATCTGCAATGGATTTACTTATTGCCATGGTATTTGGCTCATCCAGAATCCCAACTTTATTTCCTTCAAGTAGCGGTAAGTCAAATACCTTAAAGAAATCTTTACTTGTCCAAACTACATTTCCTTCTCGAATATTTTCTGCCTCTCGCTTTACCAAGAAGCCGCTCCTTCTTAGAAAGTGAACTGCAGCCTCTACCTCGGGAAACTCTTCAGGCAATACTCTGGCAAGTGATGCCGGTGTATATAAGGAGTGCGAATAATCTCCTCCAAAAACAGTTTCATTGCTGAAACGATAGATTCGGTCTCCTTCTGGGAAATACCTGTCGTAAGAATATTCATTAATGACAAAAACGGCAATGACCATACAGATCGCCACACCTACCGAAAGTCCAAAAATATTAATCAAGGAGTAAAAGGACTGCTTTCTTAGGTTCCTGATAGCGATGGTTAGATAGTTCTTGAGCATAGGAGAAATTTAGTAAGTGAGCTTAAATTGTACCAATAGGTATTCAGGATTTGTGCCATTAAAAAGAGCCTTCTACGATTCAGAATGTTCTTTTTCAATATTTTAATATACTAAGTCCGAACAAAATCGTTCGGTTACGGGCAAAACTACTCGCTCTTCAAGCTGTCGACCGGATTAGCCGAAGCGGCTTTAAAGGCCTGTACTCCTACCGTGATCACTGCGATCAGGATTAGCAATAATCCCGATACAGCAAAAATCCACCAGCTCAGGTTTGTTTGATAGGCATAAGATTTCAGCCAGTTATTCGCAAAGTACCAAGTCAAAGGCATCGCTATCACAATGGAAATCAAGATGAGCCTCACAAAATCTTTGGACACCAAAGTCAGAATACCCATCGTGGAAGCACCCATTACCTTGCGAACTCCAATCTCTTTCTTGCGCTTTTCGGCTGTGAAAGCTGCTAAACCAAATAATCCTAAGCAGGACAAGAAAATCGCCACCACTCCAAAATAATTAGCCAAGAGGCTGACCCTTTGTTCCTGCATATAAAGACTTTGGTAGTCTTCATCAAAAAAAGAATAATCCATTTGCAGCCCTACAATTTCTTGATATTTCCCCTTCAGAGATGCTATGGTACGGTCTTGCTCATCAGATCCGATACGGATCATTAATTTTTGGGCAAATTCAGGATCATACTTTAAAAATGCCGGGGCAACTGTACTTCGGATGGATTCGAAGTTAAAGTCCTTCACCACACCGATGACTTCCTTGTCTTCTCCCCACAGGTTTACGATTTTCCCGATCGGTTCTTCCAATCCTATACTTTTGACAGCAGCCTCATTCAGGATGATTTTACTTTTTTCATCACCATATGGAGGAGCAAACGACCGACCTTCCACCATCTCAAACTCCAGTGTCTCTATCAGTCCATAGTTCATGGTGAAATTGTCAAACCGGACTTCTTCATCGGGATTTTTCCCCTCCCATTCCAAACCAATCGTAGCACTTTCCCGACCGACCATTGGGTGTGAAACACTTGAAGCATTGACCACGCCCGGAATTCTTTTGGCCTCGGACAAAAATGTCTCCAATAACTGACCATCCAAGTTCCCTCCTTTTACCTGAATGACATTGGATAAGTTGAATCCAAGATTTTTGTTTTTAATAAATTCCATCTGACTGCCGATTACAAATACGGCTATGATAAGTGATAGCGAAATGGAAAACTGGATGACTACCAATCCCTTTCGCGTTA
>JBBRFK010000217.1:0-7102 GCA_038224435.1 Cytophagales bacterium
AATCAAAAGCACATTCAACCCAAATCCTTATGAATATATCCTACATTGACTGGGCAATTATTGCGGCCTTTTTTGTCATATCGATGTTGATCGGAGTATATGCTTCTAAATCAGCAGGATCTTCCGCCAAGGAATTTTTCCTTTCGGGCAGAAACATGCCTTGGTGGCTGCTCGGCGTTTCGATGGTGGCGACTACCTTTTCGGCTGATACGCCCAATTTGGTCACAGACATAGTCAGGAAGCAAGGTGTCTCCGGCAACTGGGTTTGGTGGGCATTTTTGCTGACAGGGATGTTGACAGTGTTTGTTTATGCCAAGCTTTGGAGAAGGTCTGAACTGACCACTGACCTAGAATTCTATGAAATGCGGTATAGTGGAAAACCTGCGGCATTCCTCAGGGCATTCAGGGCGATTTATTTGGGAGTGTTCTTCAATGTGGTCATCATGGCCACTGTTTCTCTTGCCGCTATCAAAATAGGTGGGGTGATGCTCGGTTTGAGTCCGTATGAGACCTTACTCTTGGCTTCAGTCGTGACAGTGATTTACAGTTCCTTGGGTGGATTGAAAGGAGTGTTGCTGACAGATTTCTTTCAGTTCTTCATTGCCATGGCAGGGTCTATCGGTGCTGCTATATACATTTTGGATATGCCGGAGATAGGTTCATTGAATAACCTCCTGACCCATCCAAATGTGGCCGATAAACTCAATTTTTTACCTGATTTCAATGATTGGAACCTGATCATCCCTTTGCTGATCATGCCGCTAGCCATACAATGGTGGGCTACTTGGTATCCCGGTGCAGAACCTGGAGGTGGAGGATATATCGCCCAAAGGATGCTTTCGGCAAAAGATGAGAAAAATGCCATCGGCGCAACTCTGTTTTTTAACATTGCCCACTATGCCATGAGACCTTGGCCATGGATCATTGTGGCACTTTCTTCCTTGATCCTTTTCCCGCAGATTTCTGATTTGGGTGCAGCTTTTCCAAATATCCCGGCGGACAAATTGGGAGATGACCTTGCCTATTCTGCGATGTTGACGTTCCTGCCGACAGGATTGATAGGGATAGTATTGGCATCTCTGATCGCTGCAGTGATGTCTACACTTTCGACCCACCTCAACTGGGGGTCATCTTACGTAGTGAATGATTTTTACCTGAGATTTTTGAAGCCAACAGCCACAGACAAGGAATTGGTAATGGTGGGAAGGATTTCCACTGTTTTGTTGATGGTTTTTGCAGCGATCCTTGCATTGGCACTTTCCAACGCTTTGGAAGCTTTCAATATTTTGCTTCAGATCGGTGCGGGTACAGGTTTGATATTTATCCTACGTTGGTTTTGGTGGAGGATCAATGCCTACACAGAGATTTTTGCGATGTTGATTTCATTTATCGTTGCCATTTTCTTCGAAGTCATCAACCCTAAAGTAGGCTGGGTATTGATTCCTGAAGATCAGGCTTATCTCAAGCTGCTTTATGGGGTGGGCATCACCACGGTTGGCTGGGTGTTGGTGACTTTATTTACCAAACCCGAAAATGATGAAATTCTCCTTTCTTTCTACCGAAAGGTCAGACCAGCATCATTTGGTTGGAAAAAATTATTGGACAGGTATCCTAATGAAAAGCAGGAACAGGGACAGTTGCCGATGGAAATCGGATTGATGCTGGTAGGTTCTGTGATGGTGTATGCGGCTTTATTTGCTGTTGGTTTTTGGATATATGGAAATGTCATACCCGCAAGTATCGCAACGATTGTTGCCATCATCGGAGGGGCAATTATTATCAAGAGCTGGAAAAAGCTGACTTTCTGAAAATTGTCCTCCTTTTATACAAAACCATCCAATCCTTAAAAGGGACTGGATGGTTTTATTTTTTGAACTCGAGGGTATTGATCAGGTGAACCATGTCCACTTTGATGTATTCAATGGCCGGGGCAAGGGAATCATTTTTCATGGCGGTATTGAAATACAAGGCTCCTCTCAAGAAATTCTTAGTGGAATCTGTGACAAAAAACTGGAATTGGGTAGGCACTTCTCCAGTAAGTTCTGCCACCAAGGCGGTATAACCCTTTGGTGTGACCATCATGGATTCTTCGATACCATAAGCTTTGATCTGATGCTTGGCGGTGAGGTTGATGACGTCATTGATGACTGTTTTGATGTCTTTGCCTTCGGTCTCCAATGCAAAATAAGTCAAGTGGATTTTTCCACCCAAAGATTGATAGTTGAGGTTTATTCTGGTTTTCTCAGTTAGGTTAAATGAATCCTGTTCCACTATTGCATTTACTGAGTGTTCAAAGGAATAGGGGAGATCATTTTGTAGCGACTGAAATCCTCTTTCCGGTAAATCAATACGATTATAACCTTTGGGTTTGGGAAGGTAATCAGCTCCACAACTTATGAGCAGAAAAAGTAGAATCAACGAAATATAATTTCTTCTTAACATGTTTCAAATTTATCAAAATGGTTTGATTTGAATGGAGTATAGCAGATATTTATAGAAAAACCTTTAAATCCAATTTTTATGAAAGCCAAAAAAACCATTTCCAAAACAGCATTGGTTCTATTCGCATGGCTATGCGCAACGGGCCTTGCCAACGCACAGACTACAATTGATGAATTTGTAGCCAAATGGGACAATAGCAAGCAATTCACGCTTGAAGTTGTAGACAAAATGCCGGATAATCTCCTTGATTATAAGCCGGATGCAGGAGCCATGAGCTTCAAAGAACAGATAACCCACCTTTCCGGGACGATGGTAATGATCAGTTCAAGGTTTTTAAATGGTGCAACACCAAGTTTTGCCGCTGATGCCAAGCCCGCCACAAAAGCAGAATTGAAGGCTTTTGTAGAAAATTGTTATGCCTACACCAAAAGTACTGTAGCCAAACTCAGTGAAGCCCAATTGGCGGAGGTAGTTGACATCTTTGGTGGAAAAGGTTCAAGGCGTCAGGTGATTGGTCTGGCAGATGACCATACGACACACCATCGAGGAGCGGCTATTTCGTATATCCGTGCCAATGGCATCGAACCACCTGCCTACAGAGGGATGTGATTTTGAAGTCAAAGCAATTTAATATTGAATGGTAAGAGGTAAGAGGTAAAAGGCGGTAATTGCCTCTTACTTCTTACCTCTTAACTTACTTTTCACTTATCATCAATAACTATTTTTCCAATAACCATTAACCTATTCTCTCACCCATTCAGTTTTTTCTGCTGCCGGTTTTCTTTTTCCGACCGGCCAATTTTCAGTGGTGGGTTTGGCGATATAGAAAAATCCCAACAGCATATCCTCTTCTTCCAATCCAAACCAAGGCTTGGCTTCCGGCCAAAACGTAGGTCCACCGGTACCCCAAAATGCCGCCAATCCATGTGCAGCCGCAGTGAGATACATGTTTTGGACAGCCATGGCCACTGCTGCGATCTCTTCCATCACCGGAAGATTGGCTTTGGGATCATGTTTCATTTTGATGGCAATGATATGGGAAGTTTTCAAAGGGTTTTCCTTGAACCTCATGTAGGCCGCTTCGTTGAAAGTGCCGTTATTGGTCGTTCTTTCTTTGTATAATTCAGATTGGTAGTCAGCAAATCTCTGTCTTCCTTCCCCTGAATACACGATGAAGCTCCAAGGTTCCGTCAGTTTGTGGGTAGGTGCCCAAGTGGCATTTTCCATTATCTCCTCGATGACAGCATCATCTACAGGGTCATTTTCTTTGAATTGGGCAAAAAACATGGACCTGCGTCCACGGATGATTTTATTTACTTCGGCTATGTTGAAGTCCGGCTTTTCCATAAAGGTTGATTTTGATTGAATTTGTCAAGATTGTAAATGCGAAATAAGGGAAAATGGTTTCCTTTTAAGGTACTTTGGACAAACACTTTCCAAATCAATCATTTTAAGCCAAGAAATAACTAAAAATTAAAATAGCCTTTCCAATGGTTTCATTCAAGAGCTAAAAAAGTTATTCTTGAAGTCAGGACCTTAAAGTAAAAGAAAATTCCCCAAGCTTTATTTGCCGATAACTAAGAAAACCTCTAAAAAATAGCATGCAAATAGCGCAGAAATATTAAATTTAAGTTTGATGTTCATTCTCTAGACGAACCTTTAATTTCACCAAAATGATTTCTGATAAATGAGAAAACTAGCGAGCATCCAAAAAATCAAATCCCTTTCATCCATCGAAGGGGCAGACGCCATTGAGAAAGCCACTGTTTTGGGCTGGCAATTGGTAGTCAAAAAAGGTGAATTCCAAGTTGGAGATTTGGCTGTGTATTGTGAAATAGACAGCCTGTTGCCCGACAGACCGGAGTTCGAATTTTTGAAGCCGAGGGGCATGCGCATCAGAACTGTCAGATTGCGGGGACAGGTTTCACAGGGAATTTGCTTTCCTTTGAGCATTTTACCTCAAGGCATAGATCCTCAGGAGGAATTGGATGTGACCGAAGCCCTCGGAATCATCAAATACGAAGCTCCGATTCCTGCCTATCTCAGTGGAAAGGTAAAAGGAAAGTTTCCTTCTTTTATACCAAAAACAGATGAAACAAGGGTGCAGGTCCTACAAAAAGTCCTTGACAAATTCCAAGGAATTTCTTGCTATGTGAGCGAGAAACTTGATGGCAGTTCGGCGACTTATTTTTTGAAAGACCATGAATTCGGCGTCTGTAGCAGGAATATGGAATTGTATGAGGATGATGAAAATAGTTTCTGGAAAGTTGCAAGAGAATTGGATATAGAGGAAAAATTAAAGAGTACCCATCTAAACATAGCCATTCAGGGCGAACTGATAGGAGAAGGCATACAGGACAACAGACTAAGACTTCGGGGACAGACTGTCAGGTTTTTCAATGCATTTGATATCGACAAGTTTGAATATTTTCCTTTCCGGGATTTTCTGGATTTGATGGAAAAACTGGTTTTGCCGACGGTACCGATCATGGAATCCGACTATAAACTTGAAAATAACATAGAGGTTATTGTCAAAAAAGCCACTGTCAAAAGCATGATCTGCAAGGAGGTATGGGCTGAAGGCATCGTCATCCGACCCCATTTGGAAAAGAATGATCTGCTCTTGTCCATCGAAAGTTTCAACACAGGCCGTGTCAGTTTCAAAGCTATCAATCCTGAATTTTTACTTAAGTATGGAGAGTGAGGATTATAACCACAGGAGTGGAATAGCAAAAGATGATTAGAAAAACCAGAGATTAAATCCTATATAGCCATCATCAATCATATATAAGAAGATATCAATAGATGAAGATTGACAAATGACCGAAATGTCTTTTTCAAGAGTTAATTTGGAAGGTCAAAAATCTTTTTATTTGGTAAACAGAACCACAAAATCCTATTATTATTTCCCCATAAATTCCCTGATATCCATTACCAATTTCTCAAAATCCGGACGGTGGTTATACATCATATGGCCTCCTTCATAATAAAACAGCTGCACCCTTTCCATTGGAATGTCATGTCTTGCGAAAGTATATTCGGCATCCAAAAATGGGGTGATCAAATCATAATACCCATTGGTAACCATGACTTTAAGGTCTTTGTTGCGCCGCATGGATTCCCCGAGGCTGCGGGCGACGTTCACATAAGATGGTTCCCAGTATGAACCTTGGGGCACAGGTCTCCAATTCCATTTACCCCCGATACTGCCGTTGGATGTCAGGTATGGCCTATCCACTTTGACTTTTAGGGTCCTGGCAAAATAATCCTGCAAAGCAGCGGTGTAAGCTGCATCTATTGCGTAGCTCGATGGATCTCCCAAGGTCGGCGATGCTGCGGTTTGGTCTCCCTCTTCTCCCAAATACCTGCCATCAAGTGTCCCGATGGTTTTTCCTTCTTTTCGGAGCAATTCTTTTTTGAATCTATCGGTCAGAATCCTGTTGTCTGATAGGAGAATGTATTCTTTTTCCAGCCCCAAAAAGTAGGAAATCCTTTCGGCAATTTTTCCTTTTTCCTCGGCAATGGATTGATTGCCTTTGTACAAGGCCGGTAAATACTCATTGTATGCAAATTCTCGGGCTTCTGCCATAAAGTCCTCTAAATTTTTCCCCTTACCTGCTTTGCCATGGTACCAAGCTGTAGCTGCCATGGTTGGGAAATAGGTGAAATAGGAAGCGATATTGTCATGCACTGACGTCGAACCCTGATAATCCAATGCCTGCGAAATCAATATCAAGCCATTTAGAGCCACGGTCTGTCCACCACCTTCCAAAGCAGCTGTGACAGCAGCAGCTCGAGTGGTACCATAGCTTTCTCCTGCAATGTATTTTGGAGACTGCCAACGCTCGTGTTTGGTAATCCAAAGGCGGATAAACTGGGCGATTGATTTGGCATCCTCTGTCAAACCCCAAAAATCTTCCTCTTTGCCTTTGCCGATTACCATGCTGTAGCCTGTCCCAACGGGGTCAATAAAAACCAGGTCTGTGATATCCAACAAAGCCAATTCATTGTTGGCAATGTTAAACGGCGCTGCCCCATCATCGCTTTTGGCGTCTGAGTCCACTTTGACTATTTTGGGTCCAAAAACGCCCATATGGAGCCAAACTGAAGCAGAACCCGGGCCACCATTGAAGATAAAAGTGACGGGGCGTTTGCTTGGGTCAGGTTCAGATTTGATATAGGAAGTGGACCAAAGTGCCGCTGCTGATTCTCCTTCATTATTCTTCAAGAATGTTTCTCCTGAGATGGCTTTGTAGCTGATACTTTTTCCATGAAATGTTCCCTGATGGGAAGTTTCAAAGACAAGTGGATCAGGGATGGGTACTGGTTCAGGTTTTTCATTTTCTTGGGCAAAGGCCGAAGACATACAAATGAGAAATACAATAGAATAAATGAATCCTTTCATGAGATTTAAGATTTACGTTTTTTTCTGTTTAATTTTTGACCAAACTAGAATTGATATTTAACAGAAGCAATAATCGTGACGATATCACTTCCCCTTTAACAGAATTCAGGAAAACCTTGATTTCAATACCAAAGCCAACTTTAGAACCCTCAGCCATTTCAACCTTTCAACTATAAAATTTCCGCCTCTGCCTCTATCTCCACCAAATAACCTTCTCCCACCAACTTGGCTTCCACCAAAGTATTTGCAGGTTGG
>JBBRFK010000218.1:0-6967 GCA_038224435.1 Cytophagales bacterium
GTATTTTGATGAGTTCAGCTACCGAATCAATCGCTCACAAAGCAAGCAGACTATTTTTAATAACCTGATTATAAGGATGGCTGCATCAGGTAAAATTTATCACAAAGAAATTATATGCAGCTAAGTGCTGACCTCGATAAAATAATAAGTACCATAAATCCAACTGGCTTATGATTGTTATTGGTCATTTTCCAATATGCGGTTTTTAGTAAACTTCCTTTCAAAAAATTTGAAGTACAATTTGTAATTCTCCTTTTTCGAAGTTTTTTGTAAAGCGCACTTTATATAATTCAGAGTAACACAAATTTTCAAATCCCCTATTTTTCAAATTTCAATCTTAAATAATCTGATAAACAACCTCAGGAATCTGCCCCAAGTCCTTGATCATTTCATTGGAAGGATCGACAGAGTATCGCTTGGACATCAGGTCTAAAGTGATGTTTTCCCTGCTGTCAATAATGTTGATATACAGTTTGGCATCGCCCTTGTATTTTTGAGTGATCGCTTCGAGTTTTTCCATCAGATCAAAATTCAGGTCGTCCAAGTCGATATTGACGCGCAATCCTTTGATCATTTTTCCCCTCACCTCACTCAAAAGCATCATGGAGTTGATTTTGAATTCATATTCGTTTTCTTTCCATTTGTTGAGGTGGGTGGACCCTGTCAGGTAAATAAACCAACCCGTCATGAAATACTCCTTAAACCGGATATAATCTTCTCCAAAAATGAAGAATGTATGTGCTCCATGGTAATCTTCCATGGTGAGTGTTCCGAATGGTTTTCCTGTTTTCGTCGTACGGTGTGCAAACGATGTTACCGAACCGGCAGCTTTGATTTCACCTTTTTTCCGTAATGTTTCGATATCGTTGAATTCCGTCAGGGGAGTATTCGTAAACGATTCGATCTCCACCCTGAACTGATCCAATGGATGTCCGGAAATATAAAGTCCGACAACTTCTTTTTCAATGTTCAATTGCTGCAGTTGACTGAATGGCTCCATGGGCGGAATTGTCGGAAGCGGAACGTCCATTCCCGAACTTCCCCCGAACAGACTCACTTGTGAGCTGTCAGCTTCCTGCTGCACTTTTTGGGCATACTTTGTTGCTTTTTCCAACACTGTCACATCTCCATCCAAGGCTTCCAAGTATTGTCTTCTGTGGTGTTCCTTGAAGCAATCAAACCCACCTGCCATGGCCAAAGCTTCCAAAGTCTTCTTATTCACAGCCCTGGAATTGACCCTTTTGCAAAACTCAAATATGTTTTTGTAGGGTCCTGTTTTTTCCCTTTCGGCGATGACCGTATCCACTGCCGCACCTCCAGCGCCTTTGATAGCAGCAAGCCCAAAACGGATTTGACCATCTTTGTTGACAGTAAAGCCATTGTTGGATTCGTTGATGTCAGGTCCCAAAACTGCGATTCCACCACGCTTGCATTCCTCCATAAAGAAAGTCACCTGAGTGATATCATTCATATTGTTGCTCAATACAGAAGCCATATACTCAGCCGGATAATGTGCTTTGAGGTAAGCCGTTTGATAAGCTATCCACGCGTAGCAGGTAGAGTGGGATTTGTTGAAGGCATAGGATGCAAAGGCTTCCCAGTCTTTCCATATTTTCTCCAGCTTTTTGGCGTCATGTCCCTTTGCGGAAGCTTGTTCGACAAATTTGGGCTTCATCTTATCCAACACGTCCTTCTGCTTTTTACCCATGGCCTTCCTCAAAACATCAGCTTCGCCTTTTGTAAAACTTGCAAGCTTCTGTGAAAGCAACATCACCTGTTCCTGATAAACGGTAATACCATAAGTTTCCTCAAGGTATTCTTTCATGTCATCGAGGTCATAGCTGATGGGTTCTGTCCCGTGTTTTCTTCGGATAAAACTGGGGATATATTCCAATGGTCCCGGTCTGTAGAGGGCATTCATGGCTATCAAATCCGCAAAAACAGTAGGCTTCAATTCCCGCATGTATTTCTGCATTCCGGCAGATTCGTATTGGAAAATCCCGACGGTTTCGCCCCTTTGGAAAAGCTCATAGGTCTTGGCATCATCTATCGGAAATTCATCCGGATCGAGGTCAATGCCATGTCTTTCCTTTACGATTTTGACGGCATCTTTAATCAGCGTGAGGGTTTTCAATCCCAAAAAGTCCATTTTCAATAACCCCGCACTTTCCACGACTGAGTTGTCAAACTGGGTGCAGACCATATCCGAATCCTTGGCCAAAGCCACAGGGACATAATCGGTAATGTCTCCGGGAGTAATGATTACACCGCATGCATGGATACCAAGGTTTCTGACAGAACCTTCCAATACCGTAGCTTGCTTGATTGTTCTCGACAATTCATCCTGGCCTTTGTAGATACGGATCAATTCATCTGCTTTGCCGATCTCTTCTCCGTTGTTTTTGAGTTTGTCTGCCAGTTTTGCCCTGTCATTGGAAAGGTCGAAAAGCGCTTTAAGCTTGATATCCGGAACAAGTTTTGCCAATTTATCAGCTTCTGCCAAAGGTAGGTTCAAAACTCTTGCTGTATCCCTGATGGCTGATTTGGCGGCCATGGTGCCGTAAGTAATGATCTGTGCCACCTGGTTTGATCCGTATTTGTTGATCACGTAGTCAATGACTTTCTGACGGCCTTCATCGTCAAAGTCAATGTCAATATCCGGAAGGGAAATCCTGTCAGGATTCAGGAATCTCTCGAAGAGGAGGTCATAAGCTATCGGATCCACATTGGTGATTCCAGTGCAATAGGCTACCGCAGACCCTGCTGCCGATCCCCTGCCCGGACCAACGGATACCCCCATTTTTCTCGCTGCACCTGTAAAATCCTGCACGATCAGGAAGTAACCTGGGTATCCTGTTTTCTCGATTGTTGCCAATTCAAATTCCAGTCTTTCTCTTGTACCATCATTAAGATCAGGATATCGCTTTTTCGCTCCTTCGTAAGTCAGGTATTTCAGGTAGGCATTTTCACCTCTTTTTCCGCCATCTTCGTCATCTAGGGGATTTTTGAATTCCTCCGGAATCTGAAAATTGGGAAGCAGGACATCCCGCTGGAGTTTGTAAGTTTCGATTTTCTCTACAATTTCGTTGGTACAGGCAATTGCCTCAGGAAGGTCTGCAAAGAGCTTTTTCATCTCCTCAGAACTTTTTATGTAAAATTCGTCGTTTGGAAATCCGTAGCGGTATTCACGGCCACGTTTGCCAATGTATTTTTTGGGCTTTTCTACCAATTCTCCATCTTTCACACAAAGGAGGATATCATGGGCTTTGGCATCGTTCTTATGGTTGTAGTAGGTATTGTTGGCGGCAAAGTATTTCACACCATATTTGTGCGCTAACTGGAGTAAAACTTCATTTACTTTTTCCTCCTCCGGGATTCCATGTCGGTTGAGTTCTACATAGAAGTCTTCTCCAAACTGCTCCTTCCACCAGACAAAAGCCTCCTCCGCTTGCGTATCGCCTACATTCAAAATCAGGTAAGGAATCTCTCCCCAAAGTCCGCCTGTGGTTGCGATCAAGTCTGATTTGTACTCGACCAAAACTTCCCTGTCAATTCTTGGTAGATAATAATAGCCTTGGATATTGGCGTAGGAGGAGAGTTTGGCGAGGTTATGGTAGCCTTTTTTGTTTTTTGCCAGCAAAACAGTTTGATAGCCATCGTCTTTTTGGCTTTTATTATTTCGGTCTTTGGTCAGGTTGAATTCACAGCCGATGATGGGTTTGATGTCTTTTGCCAATGCTTCTTTGACAAAATTGAATGCAGCCATCATGTTGCCGTGGTCAGTCATGGCGATGGCGGGCATCTTCATTTCCTTTGCCAAGGCGATCATTGCAGGAATCTCAGAAGTTGCCTGCAGGACGGAATATTGGGTATGGACATGCAGGTGGGAAAAAGGCATGTCAGTCATCACTGAGATATCAGCAGTTCCGGCAGCTTTCAGGATATCCTTGGTTGTAGTTTTTTGCTCCTCTTTGGCATTGGCAAAGTTGGCCACATCCAAAACCGGCATTTCGTAAATAACTTCTGAAACTTGTATTCCCTTCTCAGGCGAAATTACTTTTTGGGTTATCAGGCCAAAAAAACATTTGGCAGTAGCAGCCACGTCGTAAGCTGCATCATGGGCATCTTCGAATCCAACCCCAAACAGTTTCTTGTGCAGTTCAGTCAAGGTTGGCCATTTGTATTTGCCTCCTTTGCCGCCGGGAAGCGCACAAAAATCCGTTGAAAAGTCTTTTGTGTCCATTTCCTTCATAGCCTGAAGCTTCATGGGGATTTGCTTGCGCAAAAACTCCGACCCAACGACATTGATGTCAAAGCCGATGTTATGCCCTACCAGGTAAGTGGCTTTTTCCACATCCTCGTGAAAAATGCGCAGCACCTTTTCCAAGTCATGGCCTTCTTTGGTAGCCCTCGCGGTGGAAATGCCGTGGACCTTTTCAGCATTGTAGGGAATGGTGAATCCTTCAGGTCTGACGATATAATTATGGTTGGAAAGGAGCTTGCCTTTGGCATCATGGAGTTGCCATGCGAGCTGGACCAGTCTGGGCCAGTTGTCATCACTTGACATGGGTGCATTGTAACTCCTTGGCAGTCCGGTGGTTTCGGTATCGAAAATAATGTACATAAAGCTACTCACATTTGGGAAGTCTAAAATAAGACATATCCCCCGGAGCAGCTATGTGAGTGGCGGAAATTGTCGGGATTTAATTTTTCTTTATAAGTTGACCAGAGCGTACTTTCTTTCATTTTGGGAAAAACCTGAATGGTTTTTAGATATGAGGTTGATTTACTGACGAAGGATGATATCCAAAACCATTTCTTGAGTCAAATATTGACCGAACAAAAATGCTGATCTAGGACAGAAAAGGAGAAAAAGTTATTGTCCGATATTTTCCCTTCAATCTCTTGTCGATTCAGGATTATTTGGTTTTCCTATCACTTTTTTCCCTTAAACTCCCTTTTTATCGGAAATAAATGAAAAAACAAATTTCACCTTTTTTGATATATATAACTATTTTTCACCTTTTGTAAGTGTTTTTCATTACTTTTGAAATTAAAATTCACCTTTATAGCTTATGAATAACCATTTTTCACTTTTAGTAAGTGTTTTTCACGGAAGGGTAGTTCCTGAGGAAGGATGGCTAGTAGGGTATGGGGCAATCATAGAAGCATTCCAATTAGAAATGCCTATGCCTCAAAAATTAAGCCTTATCAGTGCAAAAAAGAGGCAATACAAGACCGAAAACTGGTCAGTATATACTTCAAGACATAAACCTGAGGATACGCTATACAAGCATCTTGGATTTGCACTGAAATATGAGGGAATCGATTTATTGTTTTTTAAAAAGCTGTTTGAAAAATTCAGTGAAAGTGCGGTGATTGAAATTATCCAAATCGAACCATTAGGTAAATATAGTCGCAGAATTTGGTTTTTATTTGAATGGTTGATGCAAAAGACTTTGGATGTTGAGGACTTAAATAGTGGAAACTTTATCCCAATTATTGAAGACCATCTTCAATATGGAATAAATGAAGGACGTAGGTTCCCGCGTCACAGGGTCATCAACAACCTTCCCGGAACGGTTGGATTTTGTCCTTTGATATTCAGGACAGAAAAATTGGAAAAATACGTCTTTTCCAACCTGGCTTCTGAACAAACCCTTTATTTGAAAGGTATCCGCAAAGATATTTTGCAAAGGGCGTCGGCATTTTTACTTCTGAAAGATTCTAAGGCTTCTTTTTCTATTGAGGGAGAAAGTCCAAAAAGCAAAAGGGCAGTCCGATGGGGACAGGCTATCGGACAAGCCGGAATGCAAGATTTGTCAAAAGAAGAGTTACTGCGACTCCAACAGTTGGTCATCGAAAATCCAAGGTTTCTGGATTTGGGATACAGGAACAAAGGAGGTTTTGTGGGAGAACATGACAGAATCACCGGAGAACCTATTCCTGATCATATTTCAGCAAAATGGCAAGACATTGAAATCCTGATGAAAGGATTTTTGGAAACTGAAGCACTTCTATTGAAGAGCGGTTTGGATCCCATATTGGTTGCATCTGTTATAGCTTTTGGATTTGTTTTTATCCATCCATTAGAAGATGGCAACGGCCGTATCCACCGGTATTTGATTCACCATATTCTTAGTAAAATGAATTTTTTACAGCAAGGAATCATTTTCCCTGTATCTGCCGCTATTTTGGATAAAATTAATAAGTATAGAAATGTGTTGGAATCCTATTCTTTGCCATTGCTCGATTTCATTCATTGGGAAGCCACGAAGGACCATAATGTTGAAGTGTTGAACGATACAAAGGATTTTTATATGTACTTTGATGCGACAAGTCAAGCTGAGTTCCTATTTGAATGTGTAGAAGATACCATTCGTAATATAATTCCGGAGGAGGTAGGTTATCTGACAAAATACGATGAATTCAAGAGATTCCTGGAAAACGAATATGAAATGCCAGACAAACTAATCTCTTTGATGCTAAGGTTTTTGGAACAGAACAATGGCATTTTATCAAAAAGGGCCAGAGAAAATGAATTTACAAACTTAAGTGACATGGAAGTCCAAGAAATAGAAAGGAATTACGTCAAGATTTTCGAAAATAGGTGAACCTAAATCAATTGCACTTTTGATGGTACGTTTTCTTTCCAAAATTGTATCTTCAAAAGTGCATTTCTCCATAATCTATGAAGCCAATCCTTTTCATATTCTTGTTTTTACTTTGTTTGGACGCTCTTGGACAGGCCCTCAGCCTCCAAATCCAAGCCAATGAATTCATCTTTGGAGATGACCGTCCCTTTGCCCAATGTCATGCTTCATCTATTGAGAAATTGGGAAATGGGCAATATATGATCGTGTGGTTTGCGGGTTCGCATGAGAAAAATGACGATGTCGGGATATGGATGTCCAAAGGCCAACCCGGAAATTGGGAAGCTCCTCAGATGCTTGTCAAAGTGAGAAAT
>JBBRFK010000219.1:0-6920 GCA_038224435.1 Cytophagales bacterium
GAAAATCATTGACGATTACGGTAGAACTGATGCCGCCAATTTGGCCCATTTCTATGTAGGTTCAATCTATTTGTCCCAAGGAGAATTTCAGAAATCAGTTGATCACCTGAAGCAATTCTCTGCGGATGACTTTTTTGTCCAGGCGAGGGCTTTTGCTTTGTTGGGAGATGCAAACATGGAGCTGGACAACACCAAAGATGCTATCTCTGCCTACAAAAGAGCCATTGACCATAAGGAAAACAAATTCTTTGCTCCCCGGTATTTGAGCAAATTAGCCGTGGCTTATGAAGAAGCAGGCGACCTTGACAATGCCATCAAGGCTTATGGCGAAATCGAAGACAAGTATTTCGAGTCATTTGAGTATACTAACGCACGAAAACACAAAGCGCGCTTGGAAGGCCTTGCCTCTAAGTAATGCTTTGACTTATCAAAAGCATTTTGGAAGAGTAAGGCCCTTGGGTCTTACTCTTTTTTATTTATTCCAATTACCAAACTCCCATGGCAACTTCATTGAAAAGTCTAAGTCAGTATTCTGATAAAAATATCCTGGATATTTCAGGAAAAAAATTCGGTATTGTCGTCTCTGAATGGAACGAACAAGTAACAGAATCTTTATTTTCGGGCGCTTTAGAAACACTTTTAATACACGGCGCCAAAAAAGAAAACATTTTTCGCAAAAATGTCCCGGGCTCTTTTGAACTGACACTCGGTGCCCAGTGGTTGGCAGAATTGGAAGAAATCGATGCCGTCATTTGCCTTGGTTGTGTGATACAGGGTGAAACGAGACACTTCGATTTTATCTGCGAGGCTGTCGCACATGGCATTACCAATGTGGCTTTGAAATACAACAAACCCGTGATTTTTGGAGTTTTGACACCCGACACTCTTCAGCAGGCCTTGGACAGGTCAGGAGGAAAGCACGGCAACAAAGGTGACGAAGCAGCCATCACCGCAGTCAAAATGTTGGGCTTCTAACCAACACCACCAAGAACAAACCTTTTAAACCTTATACCATTATGAAAATAATGAAGTTCGGGGGAACCTCAGTCGGCAAACCCGAGAGAATGCACCAAGTAAAAGACCTGATCACCCGCGACAATGATAAAAAAATCGTGGTCCTTTCTGCACTTTCAGGGACGACCAATGCCCTCGTGGGCATTGGAGATGCTTTGTCAGCCGCCAACAAAGACTTGGCGAAAGAAAGAATCGATATCCTCCACAAGCATTACTTGACATTCTATAAAGAATTGCTTAAAACCGATTCCGCCCAAAAAAAGGCTGAAAATATCATCAAAGAACACTTTGAGTTTTTGAATATCCTTTTGAAAATCTCTTTCAATGAGGCGATCAATAGAGACATCCTCGCTCAAGGGGAATTGTTATCTACAAAATTGTTTTATACACTCCTGCAGGAATTGGATATCAAGGCTGTTTTTTTGCCAGCTTTGGATTTCATGAGCATCGATGAAAACCACGAACCGGAGATCAAGAAAATCTCTGATAAACTCAAGTCCATTATTTCAAATTACCCACAGGATAGGATTTTTGTAACACAAGGTTACATATGCAAAAACCATAGAAACGAAGTTGATAACCTCAAAAGAGGAGGATCAGATTATTCCGCCTCTCTGATCGGAGCAGCTATCAATTCTGAGGTGATTGAAATCTGGACAGACATTGACGGGATGCACAACAATGACCCGAGGGTGGTTGACAAAACCCGCCCGATTGCCCAGCTATCATTTGATGAGGCGGCGGAGTTGGCGTATTTTGGCGCAAAAATCCTCCACCCAGCTTCCATTTGGCCCGCCCAACAATACAACATCCCAGTGAAATTGCTCAATACAATGGAACCCAATGCGCCGGGAACCACCATCACGGCTAAGGAGCAAGGCTCTGGTGTAAAAGCACTTGCGGCAAAAGATGGCATCACCGCAATCAAAATCAAATCGAGTAGGATGCTTTTGGCTTACGGGTTTTTGAGAAAAGTTTTTGAGGTATTTGAGAAATATAAAACCTCCATAGACATGATCACCACTTCAGAAGTAGCGGTTTCGGTGACGATCGATGACCTTTCACATTTGGCAGAAATCATCAAAGAACTTGAAATCTATGGAACCGTGGAAGTGGACAAAAACCAAACCATCGTCTCCATCGTCGGAAATATGATCGCCGAATCCAAAGGTACAATTGCCGAAATTATGAACTGTCTCAAGGATTACCCGATCCGGATGGTTTGTTATGGTGGCAGCCGACATAATGTCTCCCTTTTATTGGAAGCAAAATATAAAAATGATGCCCTCAGAAGTCTCAATGATGGCTTGTTTAAGTGGTAAGCATTAATATTCGGATTTAAAGCGCTCTTGAACTTCAGGTTCAGCGGCGCTTTTTTTGCTATAACCTTGCCATCCACCTCGCAAGGAGAACCTCATGGACGAGGTATACGCCTTCATCTACTACCACAAGCTCCTGTTTTTGAAGGGACTTCAAAGCTGTACTCACCGAACTTGCAGCTCCAAGCCCATGCTTTTTCAAAAAATCCTTGCTCATAGGGCTATAAAGTGGTTCTTCTTTTGCGATTGCCTTAAAAACATTCCATTGTGTCTTGGTGAGCATTTTTGGAAAGTTGGCAAAAATAGCCTGATGCTGCTCTAAGATATCTGAACAGATTTTGTGAAAATCCACCTCATTCACATGGGTAAATTGGGCATATAGGTAATTACAAACCAACTGAACAGTATAAGTCTGCCCCCTAGCCCACGCATATATTTTTTGGATCAATTCTTCGGAAATGCTTTTTCCATTTTCATTAAAATGGTGGAGTATAAATGGAATATATTTTTCAATCGGTATGGGCAAAAGAGACATCAGTTGGGCACTTTGATAGAAGGGTCTGCTCTTTTCAGCAAACATCTCCACCATCATCGTCCGATGGCTTCCACTGAAGATAAAGCGGATGTCGGGAAACAATTGCACCCAAGTCCGGAATACGGCCTCAGCATTTTCCTCTTCATAATGTGCGGTTTGCTGAAACTCATCGATAGTAATGACAATCTTTTTTTGCCTCTCTCTCAAAAATTCACCTAGGGCATTCAAGGAATGCTCTTCCATCCCCGGTTGCTTAACCCCAATGCTCAACTCCGGCATACCTGAAAGTGGGTTAAAGGTGATTGTGGCGCCCAAAATTGAAAAAAGCTTTTGCAGGGTAGCCGAAAACCCAGATTGGGCTTTCCCATATTTGTCATAGATCACCGCGGTGATGGCCCTGACGGCCTCTTCTATGGAATGTGTTGCCAAAAGATCAACATACAAGGTTTCATACTTTCCTGTTTCTTCCAATTCCTCAAAAAACCTATGGATCAAAGCTGATTTCCCCAACCTTCTCCATGCGAAAAGCACCACGTTTCTTTCATTTCCAATATGCGATTGGAGAATCTCCAAATCTTTTTCCCGATCACAGAAATACTTTTTCCCATGATAAGTATTCAATACAAATGGATTTTCGGGAGATTTCATCTTTTTGTCAAATCAAAATAATCAATAAAATTCTATTACGCAATGTGCGTAACGTATATTGCGTAACGCAATGTACGTAACAAGTTCTGACTTTCCAATTACCAATAGTACAATCTCTTTTAGCATTATTTGGGCATTTTATCCAAATTCGGGCATGAAAAAATCTTTCTTCCTGTTGTTGGCATTTTGTCTTGGTTTCTCGGCCTTTGCCCAGAAAAAATACCTGACCCATTTCGAATCCAGTGGCGGAAAAGAGACTCCCCTTTATAACGATGTGATCTCTTACTTTCAAAACCTCACTAATGATTTTAAGGAAGTGAAAATTGTGGGAATGGGAATGACGGATGCCGGACTACCCCTGCATGTGGTCCTATTTGACCGTAAAGGCGAATTCGATCCAAAAGAATGGCATGCTAATAATAGGCTTGTGCTTTTGATCAACAACGGCATCCACCCCGGTGAACCAGATGGAATAGACGCATCGATGATGTTTTTGAGAGATGTTTTGCTCAAAAAAATAGATGTTCCAGAAAACCTTGCCATAGCCATAATCCCAGTGTACAATCTCGGCGGCCATCTCAACAGAGGGTCTTTTAGCCGGGTCAATCAAAATGGCCCGGAAACATATGGCTTCAGGGGAAATGCCAGAAATTATGACCTCAACAGGGATTTTATAAAAGCAGACACTAAAAATGCCAAGTCTTTCCAACAGATTTTCAATTGGTTGAGGCCACAGGTTTTTATCGATACCCATGTCAGCAACGGCGCGGATTACCAGCATGTGATGACTTTGATCTCCACCCAACACAACAGGCTTGGCGGAAAATTAGGAACTTATCTAGATCAGGATTTGAATCCAATGCTGTATGAGAAAATGAAAGCAAAGGATTTCCCGATGGTTCCTTATGTCAATGCCTATGGTTCAAAGCCCGAAGACGGATGGAATCAATTCAAAGACAGCGGCAGGTACAGCAGTGGTTATGCTGCGCTTTTCGGCACCTTGGGTTTTATGCCTGAGACGCATATGCTGAAACCCTATGACCAAAGGGTAAGATCTACTTATGCTTTGTTTGAAACCTTTATCGAGGTCTTTCACCAAGAAGGAAGCAAGATTGTAGAAATGGCAAAAGCAGACCGGTTGGCAAGGACAACCCAAAAAGAATTTGCCTTAAACCATGTATTGGACAAAAATCAAAATTCTATCATTGAATTTTTGGGATATGAATCGGGTCAAAAACCATCAGAAATCTCAGGTCTCCCGAGACTATATTATGACCGCACAAAACCATTTACCAAAGAAGTAAAATTCTTTGATACCTACACAGATGGTCTAGTCATAGAAAAACCAAAAGCCTATATCATCCCGCAGGCTTGGTATCCCGTGATCGAAAATCTCCAAAGAAACGATATCCACATGGAACAACTGAAAAATGATACCACGATCCAAGTGACTGTGTATAAAATTCTTGATTTTCAGACTGGACAGCGGCCCTTTGAAGGCCATTACCTGCATACCAATATTCAAGTCGAAAAATCCCAATCTCAAATGGATTTCCGAAAAGGAGATTTTTTGGTAGAAATGGATCAGGAAACCAACCGCTACATCATGGAAGTTTTGGAACCTCAGGGGGAAGACAGTTTCTTTGCGTGGAATTTCTTTGACACCATCTTACAAGCCAAAGAAGGTTTTTCCGCCTATGTTTTCGAGGACTTGGCCGCAGATTATCTCAACCAAAATCCCGAACTCCGAAAACAATTGGAGGAAGAAAAAGCGAAAAATGAAGAATTGGCAAAAAGCGCATCAGCACAACTTCGCTGGGTTCACGAGCACTCACCTTGGAAAGAAAAAGAACATAACCGCTATCCGGTATTCAGGGTTGAATATTGAATTATTTTCAAAAGCATTGAGTTAAATTGGATCATTCCCGACTTTCCCATAAAAATTAAACCTGATGCCCACACAAGACAAACCAAATTTCCTTTCCAGACTCCAGACCAAATGGAAACTGAAAAGCCTGCTGCAGGTTGTTTTGATTCTGATCGTATTTGCCTTGACAGGGTTTACCATATTATTTATCAAAAAGCCGATTTTCGACTTTTTGGGTGTCAGCATGGAAAGAGGGGGATTTTGGAAAACAGTACTTTACCTTCTATTGGTGTTGCCTCTTTATCAGGTTATTCTTTTGATATGGGGATTTGTATTTGGCCAGTTTGCTTTCTTTTGGGAAAAAGAAAAACAGTTTTTCAGAAGGATCTCCGGTAGAAAATAGAAACTCAAAAATGAAAAAAAGCCTCGGATCATGTAGATGCCGAGACTTTTTGAATTTTGACCGAAAAAGATTGCGGATTTTTTTAATGTATTTCCGATTTCTGCTAACCACTAAAATTGAAATAATGAATGGTTTTAGAATCAATATCCATCAATATCAGATTGAACAAGAATAGGGGCAAATAATATTTTGCGGCTTGAATCCAGCATTTTATTTTTTCAAACTTTTCAAATATTCCATGCTTTGAGGCACTTGGATGTAATAGACAGGGCTTTCGTCCTCAATGTAGTAGTGCTTCACTTTTGCTTTTTTGGCAGCAATCAAAATGGCGGGAATATCCAATTGTCCAGTTCCGAGGGCAACATCATTTTCCACCGGTGTACCACCTGACATGTCGCCTTCCACACCTTTTCTAAGGTCTTTGAGGTGCATCAACGGAAACCTGTCACCATATTTTTCCAAGTAAACCACAGGATCTGCGCCGGGAAAAAATGTCCACAAAATATCCATTTCAAAGCTGACATATTTGGGATCTGTCTTTTGGATGATCAGGTCAAAAAGTGTCCCCTCTGCATGGGGATGAAATTCATAACCATGATTATGGTAACAGAAAGTCAAATCATATTTTTCTTTTAACACTTTCCCAACAGCATTAAATTCAGCGATTGTCTTTTCAGCAGCTTCCAGATCGAAGGGTGCAGTATGGGGAATCCAAGCCACCCTGACATATTTTGCGCCAAGGGTTTTGGCATTTTCTCCCACCTGATCGGTCTTGCTCATCAGGTCAGGATAACCCACACCAAATGATGAACAGAACATGTCACGCTCATCCAACATTGTTCTCAAATCAGCCGCGGTCTTTCCAAAAAGGTTTGAAAATTCCATGTCTTTGATACCCATGGCCTGCAATGTATCCAAGGTAGCAGAAACATCTTTTTCGAAACTTTTGCGGTAAGTATAGGAAACCATTCCAGGTGTATAGGGAAACAATGACTTTTTGGATTGAGCGTCTAGGTTTCCTATCAAAAGTAGGCTAGTAAAGAGAACGGAAAGGAAAAATTTTGTCATTTTTTGGTCATTTAGGTTAATGATTTTTATAGGTCATCTTGAGAAAACCTCCTGAAAATTTCGCAT
>JBBRFK010000220.1:0-6909 GCA_038224435.1 Cytophagales bacterium
TTATAATGACCAATGAAAACACAAGAATTGCCTTGGTCAATTTTCTATCTAAGGTTTTTAAAGTAAATTTACCAATCACCGAATCCCAAAACCCAAATACTTTTATGGAGCAAAAGTCTACCAAATCACCTTCATCCAACCAAGAGCAATTCCAGCAGTTACTTTCTCAATTGCAACAAAGGACTGATTCAGTCAAACTCGGCGGCGGGAAATCCCGCATTGCCAAGGAACATGAAAAAGGCAAACTCACCGCTAGGGAAAGGATCGATTTCCTGATTGACGAAGGGTCCGAATTCCTTGAAATCGGGGCTTTGGCTGCTGATGGCATGTATCAGGAGGAGGGGGGCTGTCCCTCTGCCGGGGTGGTGATAGGCATTGGATATGTCAGCGGGAGAATGTGTGTAATCGTGGCCAATGATGCGACTGTAAAGGCCGGGGCGTGGTTTCCCTTGACTGCCAAGAAAAACCTCCGGGCACAGGAAATCGCCATGGAGAACCGTCTTCCCGTCATTTACTTGGTGGACAGTGCGGGTGTATTTCTTCCGATGCAGAATGAAATTTTTCCGGATAAGGAACATTTTGGCCGACAGTTTCGGAACAATGCCAAGATGTCCTCCATGGGCATCATACAGGTAGCTGCCATCATGGGGAGTTGTGTGGCGGGCGGTGCATACCTGCCCATCATGTCGGATGAAGCCATGATCGTGGACAAAACAGGTTCAATTTTCCTGGCAGGATCCTACCTGGTCAAGGCCGCCATCGGTGAATCCGTAGACAATGAAACTTTGGGCGGTGCTACAACCCACTGCGAAATCTCCGGCGTGACAGACAATAAATACGCAAACGACCAAGAATGTCTGGAGGCCATCCGAAAGATCTTTGACAAAATCGGGTCTTTTGAAAAAGCCGGATTTGACAGAAAAGAAAGCAGGCCACCAAGCCAAAGCCAGGAGGAACTATATGAGGTCTTCCCGGTAGAAAGGGTAAAGCCATACGATATGCTTGATATCATCTCCAGGATCGTAGATGGTTCGGAAATCGAAGAATATAAAAAAGACTATGGTAAAACTTTGATTTGCGCCACTGCCAGGATCGATGGATGGGCCGTAGGCATCATCGCCAACCAACGGAAAATCGTCAAAACCAGCAAAGGAGAAATGCAGATGGGCGGGGTTATCTATTCCGATTCGGCAGACAAGGCGTCGCGTTTTATCATGAACTGCAACCAGCGGAAAATACCCTTGGTTTTTCTCCAGGATGTCAGTGGATTTATGGTAGGAAGCAAAGCCGAGCATGGGGGCATTATCAAAGATGGCGCAAAAATGGTCAACGCCATGGCAAATTCAGTTGTGCCGAAATTTACCATCATCTTGGGAAATTCTTATGGTGCAGGAAATTATGCCATGTGTGGAAAGGCTTACGATCCGAGATTGATCTATTCTTGGCCCACAGCACAGATGGCAGTCATGAGCGGAGCGGCTGCAGCCAAAACATTGCTTCAGATCAAAGTCTCCTCCCTAAAAAAATCCGGAAAAGAAATCAAGCCGGAAGATGAAGCCCAATTGCTCAAGGAAATCACCGACAAATACAATGATGAACTCAGCCCGTATTATGCTGCTGCCAGATTATGGGTTGACGGTGTTATAGACCCACTAGAAACAAGAAAGGTAATCAGTATGGGCATCGAGGCGGCGGACCATGCGCCTATCACCGAGCGATACAATGTGGGAGTGATACAGACTTGAGATGGGAGATTTGAGACGGGAGACAGAAGACAGAAGACATGTTTCGATTTCCGTCATTCTGAGGGAGGTACGAACGAAGAATCTCATTTTGAATGTGGGGAGACAGAAGATAGAAGATCAATCGTGAAAAAATATATGAAAGAGATGTCATCTTTTCCTTTGATTTGAGTTTGGTGTGATTGAAAATGAATTGTTTTAAAGAAGAGCATGATTGTCCTCTTGTTTGCAAGTAACCAAAAAATATTTGGTTTGAAGTCCAATTGAATCTATTGTCGGATAAGGACTGTTGACTCTGATAGACGGACAAGTTTGGACAATTAAACGGGCCGAAAGTGATCCGAAATAAACATAATAGCATCATTGAGGAAAATCATATTTTAAATATTGTTAATTTGAATATCAAATCTGCCTATGGATATGCTCAATGAAAATGAACTTCATGCTTTGGTTTCCTTGCTCGATGATACAGACTGGGAAGTGAAAAACCATGTCATTGACAAACTGATTTCCATCGGACATCCTGTGATCCCTTTTTTGGAAAAAAAGTGGGAAGAAAGCTTCAATCCTGCCATCCAAAAGGAGATAGAAGACCTGGTACACAGGCTTCAGTTTTTTCAATTAAAAGACAGGCTGCAAGACTGGAAAAATTCCCCGGACCAAGACCTTCTTACCGGACTTTGGATCATCAATACCTACCAATATCCTGATTTGGAATTTGAAAAATTGAATGCCGACATGCATCAGATTTATTTTGAAGTCTGGACAGCTTTCAAAAATGACCTTCTCCCCTACGAGCAAGTCAGGATCATCAACGGCGTTTTGTTCAATTCCCTCCGGTTTTCGGCCAACACCAAGAATTTCCATTCCCCGGGAAACAGCATGCTGAGCAACGTCCTTGAAACCAAAAAAGGCAATCCCATCAGCCTATGTTCCATCTATTTATTGGTAGCCAAAAAACTCGGTCTTCCGATTTATGGAGTTAACCTTCCCAATCTTTTTGTTTTGACTTACAAATCCTCTGATGCCTCCTTTTACATCAATGCCTTTAACAAAGGCCTGATTTTTTCAAGAAAGGATATTGTGAATTACTTGGAACACCTCAAAATCGAATCGAGGGAAGTTTTTTTTGAACCTTGCTCCAATAAAGATATCATCACCAGAGTTCTCAGAAACCTGGTTGTCGCCTTTGAAAAATTGGGGGAAATAGAAAAATCCGGGGAGATCAAGGAACTTATGGAAATAACCGAAAGTTAACGCAACCTGACATTACAGCCCACGGCACGGCTGGAAGCAGGACTTGGCGTACTTCTGTTTTGGATGGCGGACAAAGCACTTTCCAAATATTTGGTGTTGGCATTTTCGGGCATTTGGGGATTATTGTCAATCGCTCCTCTATATGCCACCGCAAATCCTGTCGGTCCGGGAGTGATGACGACCACTTCGGGTAATTTGGATATCCCAAACTGCTTGGTAACCGTCTGATTGCCATCTTCAAGAAATGGGAATGACATCTTTTTTTCCGCGGCCCGGGCTTTCATTCCTGCTGAAGTTTCTTCTTCCTCGATTCCGATATGGGGATTGATCAATGCAAAAACAAATCCTTGCGAGGCAAATTGACTGTGCAGGTTGACAATTCTTTCTTCATACAATTTGGAAAAAGGGCAATTGAGACTTGTGAATACCAGCACCACGGCTTTGGCTTCCACATGGGATTCGAGGGAAAATTCCTTGCCTGATACTGCATCTTTCAATTTGAAGTTTTCCACCCTTTGGGCAAAAGAGTGCGAAACCAAAATAAATGACAGAAGGAATAGAAATATCTTTTTCATTTTGAGGTATCAATTGCGTGATTCAATAAATGTACGTACAAAGATACTACCAGATCGTATATGTCAGGACAATATCATTTTCCCATTCAATTTTGATTTGGTAGTGGTGGTCAGAAAATTCGGTGTTTTCGATTCTTCCGGTGATGACTTTGTCCTGCAGGGTGAAGGGTGAAAGCCGGATGTTATTTTTAAGACTGACTCCTCTTCTTCCTTGGCATTTGAACATAGATTCTTTTGCTGACCAGGCGATAGTATTGATAAGCGGATCTTTGCCGAGGAATTCCATTTCATGGCTATCCAGAAATTTTGGCCCAAGGCGCACCACCTTTTCTCTTACATAATCCAGGTCAATACCGACTGGCATTTCTTTGTGAAAGATGGCCGCGGCAAGCCCTTTGGTGTGGGTCATAGACACATGGCCAAAGCTATCCATCGGATGGGACTTGCCATACTCATCTTTATAAAATCCCGGATAAGCCAATGAAATGCAGTCAAGGGCTTCTTTGACGGCAATTCTCGCCCCTTTCCACTCCATTTTCTTTTCCGGATGAGAAATATTGGCAAATGAAAGTTTTTCCCTAAAGCTTAAAAAATCAGTACCGTTTTGGGAGACCTCCTCAATATTCTTTATCGCCAAAGCAGATAAAGGACTTATTTTTTCTATTTTTGTTTGCATAGACCCAATCCGGGATAAGTCGCTAATCACAGCATAATATGGTAAAAATCCAAGTTAATAAATTGCATACTTTGGCCGGCCACAACGATTGTATCTATGCCTTGGCAGAAGCTCCTGACCCAAGGTATTTTTTTACAGGGTCGGGAGATGGTATGGTGGTTTTGTGGGATTTGGAGGATCCAAGAGACGGAAAACTCATTGCCAAGGTCAACCATTCTGTCTATGCACTTGAGGTCGACCGGGAGAGAAACCAACTGATTGTTGGTCATAATTTTGAAGGAATCCATGTGATTGACCTTTTCGACCAAAAAGAAATCTGGTCTTTGAATATTACAAATCAATCTATTTTTGACATCAAAGTGGCAGGCAGCAATATTTTTGTGGGAACTGGCGATGGGATGGTCATCATCATTGACACTGATACAAGGGCAGTGAAAAAACATTTGAAAATCTCTGAAAAAAGTGTCCGTGTATTGGCCATCGATCCTACCGGAAAAAAGATTGCTGCGGGCCTGAGTGACCACAGCATCAAGGTTTTTGATCTGAATACCCTCGAACCCCTCCATAATCTCAGTTCGCACAGCAATTCAGTCTTTGCCTTGGCATATAACCCCGATAATTCAGTCTTGATCAGTGGAGGAAGAGATGCCAGTCTCAAGATTTGGGATTCAGGGGATTATACTTTGAAGCAGACCATTATTGCCCATTTGTATGCAATAAATTACCTGGCCTTCCGTGAAGATGGCAGATATTTTATAACTTGTAGCATGGACAAATCCATTAAAGTATGGGATGCCGAATCCTACAAACTTCTCAAAGTCATCGACAAAGCACGGTATGCAGGTCATGGTACCTCGATCAACAAAGTCGCCTGGAGCAGGTATAATCAAAATGTCATCTCTATCAGCGACGATAGAAAAATCTCCATCTGGAACTTAGAATTTTGAAAAACATGAACATAACCTCTAAAGAAATTAACCAAAAGTCCTTCGAAAAAAACTTCCGGGGATATGACAAAGATGAAGTAACCGCATTTTTGGGCATATTGGCAGATGAATGGGACAAATTGCTGGGAGAGAAAAAAGACCTCGAAAGAGCACTTGAAACCAGTCAGCGGGAAGCAAAAAAACTCAAAGATGTAGAAGAATCCCTATTTAGGACACTGAAAACCGCAGAAGATACCGGTGCCAGCATCATCGAAGAAGCCAGCATTGCCGCTTCAGAAATCATGGCCGACGCCCATCAAAATGCAGATTCGATGGTCAATGAGGCCCGAAGAAATTCCCATAACCTGATCGAGACTGCCGAAGTCAAGGCAAAACAGATCATGGAGGAATTGAAGGAAAATGTCAAAAGCCTTGTCGACAGCTATGAGAAGCTGATCAGAGAAAGGGAACTTATCATCAAAAACATGAAGCGCCTGTCTGAAGATCTTGATGATAAAATCACCACTTCCAACGAATCCTTCAAAAAAGTTAATGTCCAGGTACATGCCAAGGTAGTGGAGGAACTCAGCAGGGCCAAAGCTTTTACATACGCAAACATGGCCGCTGTCCAAGTGGATGAGTCTCCGATGACCAAGCAGACCTTGCCTGAGGAAATCAATGAAAACCCGGCGGAAAAGGCAGAGGAACCTGTCGCAGATAATTATCAAGAGGAAACCGTAGAAAACATCCAATCAGAAACCGAGGAAAAATTGGACCCTGTAGAAGGACCAAAAGCCAAAGTGAACCAAGAAGTGGAAGAACCTATGGAAAACAAAGAAGAGGAGATAGAAGAAGAAAATCCCGGTGATGCAAAAGCAAAACCTGATAAAGGAAGTTCATTTTTTGACCAGTTTGATTGATGGGAAAAGTTTCACTTGAAGGGATAGAATTTCATGCCAATCATGGTGTTTTCTCCGAAGAGACCAAATTAGGAAATCGGTTCACGGTCGATATCCATGTCGATACCGATTTCAAAAAAGCCATGACGGACGACGATTTCAAATCCACTGTGGATTATGCCAAGCTGTACAAAATCGCAAAATCCCACATGCTGCAGCCGGTCAAATTGTTGGAACACCTTGCCCATCTGATGATTCAGGACATCATAAAAGAATATCCAGATCTAAAATCCATCCATGTAACCATCAAAAAACACAATCCCGCCCTTGGTGGTATAGTCAATTTCTCTGTGGTAACAGTTTCTTATCCTGAAGATTATGTTTAAAAAATCATTCCTAATATTCTTTTTCACCTTGGTTTTCCAATTTTCCTTTGGCCAAACAGAGCCTTATAAAATCTTCAACAGCAACGGAAAAGAAGTCACTTTTGAAACCCTGATCAAAGAAGCCAGCAAGTCTGAAGCAGTTTTTTTTGGTGAACTCCATAACAACAGTATAACCCATTGGCTCCAACTGCAGGTTTTGAAAAACCTCCACGAGGAGGGAAAACAGGTTGTGCTTTCCGGTGAATTCTTTGAAAGGGATGACCAATTGAATATCGATGAGTGGTGGGCAGGCAAAATAACAGATAAGAATTTTGAAGCAGAAGCCAAGCTTTGGAACAATTATCAGTTGGACTACAAACCGATGATGCTTTTTGCTAAGAAAAACAAAATTCCCTTTGTGGCTTCCAATGTTCCCCGAAAATACGCCTCCATGGTCAGCAGACAGGGA
>JBBRFK010000221.1:0-6876 GCA_038224435.1 Cytophagales bacterium
GTTTTTCTCCAAGTCAGAAAGCTTCTCAAAATTGTCAGGATGGTACTTGATCAAGGATTCTTGGACATAGGCCAACTTTGCCTTGTTTTCGGCCAATGCTTCCTCCATCCCTCCGACAGGACTTGATTTCAAGGTCTTCTCCAATTCAGAAACAGATTGGGATAATTCTTTTTCTGCTTTCTGTAAAAATGGATAATGGCTTTTGGCAAAGCGGACATGATACTGCTTGAACCATTCCAGGTTATTGTCAGTGAAGTTGGCCAAAAGGGATTCGTCCTCGCCTTCCAAGCCTGATTCAAGGCTGATTTCATTTTGGTAAACTCTCCATGAAACACCATTTTCTTCCAGCCTTTCTGGGTAAGTTTTCCAATCCATTTCTTTGGAATAAGTGGCTTCGGAGTTTCGGACCACCGAAAAACCATCTTTGGGATTCCTGCTTTTCCCTGTCCAAAAAAACATCCGGTTGGTGGTGGTGCCGGTCAAAGCGGAGCAAAAATGCTGGTCACAGACTGTAAAGGCATCTGCCAAAGCATAGTAAAAAGGGATATCCTCTCTTTTGTAATAGCCCATCGTAAGGGGCACATGACTGAATTCTTTGGTTCCCGGTTTTTTGGAATCTACCCATCCGTCATATTTTCCTTCATTCCTCGCATCGACCTGATTTTCCCAAGAGTGGGGGATGTCTCCCATCCATGTGGCTATGGTATTTTGGATATCCAGGTGAAAGGGCTTGTAGGTATTTCCAGCTTTATCCGGCTGCAACCAGACCGGTAATCCATTTGCCAAATTGATCGCTCTTGGGTCGTTGAAGCCGCGGACTCCCTGAAGAGAACCCAAAGCATGGTCAAAAGACCGGTTCTCCTGCATCAGGAATACGATATGTTCTGCATCCAAGAAAGTCGTACCAGCTTCCGGACTGATCGCCATCGCTTTTTGGATGGCTTGGGGGATGCCGCCCCAAAGTGCCATGCTTCCTGAAAAAATAGCTGCCTGTTTTAGAAATTCTCTCCTTTTGTTATTCATGGTATCTTTAAAATAACCTGCCTGTACCGGGAACCGGAACAGGCAGGAATCTATCATTTGACAATATAATTATCTTGGCAAATCCCACCAAACACGGGTGGAGATTCTGTCTTCGCCCTGTCTGACCAATGCAGCTTTATAGTTGTCCTCATTCAATGCCTGAACCGATGATGGATACATAAACCTTCTCGGAATGTTAGGTTCAAATGCAGCTGGACCCGGAACGATATTCGGGATACCTGTCCTCCTCCAATCATACCAGTTTTCCAGACCTGAGAAGTAAAGGGCAATCCATTTTTGGGTGCCGATTTTTGTAAGTTTTTCTACCTGTGTTCCTGTGTATGCTACATTTGCCTGGACAAAATACTCATTTCCAATATTCAACCTGTCTGCAATCTGGGGAAGGTTGATAACCCTATATCTTGCTTCATAATAATCGAAAGAGGCATTGATGCCATTGAGGTAAAATTCCTCTGCGGAACCTGTCGTGATGTAGTTTCTTTCTCTGGCTTCTGCAAGTAAAAACTGCAATTCAGAATAATTCATCAAGATGGTCTGGTAGCCTATAGGATTTGCACGCGGCGTACAAGCTGCGCATGTCCAAAGAAGTCCTACCCTTGAAATGAAGTTGGACCCGCCTTTGGCAGGATCGCCTGATGGGGAATATTGCAATGCTTCCTCATCCGAAAGTCCATTTGGTACACCACTGTAATTAGCAGGAGTTCCCACTAGTCCGGCAGCAGAGGCATTGGTAGGCTGTGCATATGCAAAAAGCCTTGCATCATTCAACCCTTTCAAGGTAAGTTCCATGTTTTTGCTCAACCTGTATTCGTCAAAGGAACCTGAACGGGTGGTGAATAGGTCGTGCTGATTGGGCACATCGGGCAAATGCTGCAATAGTGCGTGGTCACTGTTTCCGGTAAAAATCGGGAACTGTGCGGGATTTGCCATGATTTGCTGCAATTCTGCAGAAGGGTTTTTTCTCAATGAAATCCTCATCAAAACCCTGATGCGAAGAGAATTGGCAAACTTTTTCCAAGTAATGATATTTCCCCCAAAAAGAATATCGCCGCGGACAGCCTCTGTACTTGATCCGAGCAGTTCATTAGCTTCTCTCAAATCTTTCAAGATGCCTTCATAAATCGCTTCCTGAGAATCGAAAACAGGATAGTTAATCCCCTCTTTTGCTTGGATAGCCTCAGAATAAGGCAACTCTCCATAAGCATCCGTCATGAATGAATACTGAATTGCACGCACCACTTTGGCTATTCCGACATAGTTGTTTTGACCTTGCGGTTCAGAGATTTTGATGATGTTGGCGATGTCTCTTTGTGAATTAAAGAAGTTGCCATACGGATCTCCGAAAGGACCCCAATTGTAGCGGTCTTCATTGGTGAATTGGATTTTGGCAGTGTATTGCATGACCACGTTACCGATGCCCCAGGCCTGACCGGCATGCTGGTTGGCAGTAGTCCTTAGGATAGTCGGGAGCAACAAAGAAGAGGGTACAGTTTCCGGTGAATTCGGATTGCTGTTGATTTCCTCAAAATCACTCGTACATGCTGCAAACCAACCCAATTGAAGTGCTAGGAGTGCAGTGAATAGTTTTTTGAAATTGGTTTTCATAACAATGTATGTTCAGAAATTTTACTGATTAAAACTTAAGGTTGATGTTAAACCCGAGACTTCTGGTGGAAGGGAAAGCCATATTTTCTACACCCGGCTGCAACGTGCCGCCAGACATGGACAATGTCTCAGGATCAAAATGAGGGTTTTCAGTCCACAGGGCAACGTTCCTTGCTACAAAAGAGACTTTGATATCCTGGAAAGGTGTCTTGCTGATAAATTCTCTTGGGAAGTTGTATCCAAGAGTAATCTCTCTCAGTTTTATATAGGACGCATCATAAAGGGCTGCTTCCACATTGTTTCTCTCATAGTACCTGTTGTGCCAGTTCCTTGAAGTTATCTTGATGGTGTTTGGGGTAAATGAACCATCAGCATTTTGGATGACTCCGGGGCTGATGATGCCATTTCCTTCTACAGTCAGGTCGTAGCCATTTTCCCTACCCAAAAGTGTTTCTTCCAATTGGCCTGAAGTACTTCCGATTGTTTTGGTTCTTGATACCACAATTCCCCCATACCGGATATCAAACAGAAACCCGAGGTTGAAGTTTTTATACGAAAAGTTGTTTTGAATACCAAGCATCCAATCCGGATTGTAATTTCCCTGAAGTTTCAATTTAGAATCCCTCAGTGGTGTACCGGTGGTGTTATGGATGATCTGTCCAAAAAACGGACTGTTTGCATCTTCTACCCTTGCGAAGCCTACGCCATACATATTTCCCATTCTTTCGCCGATCCTAGCTTGGACAAATGCGCCGTTTCTTTCAGTCAGCGTATAGATGTCCAATCCTTGAGTCAATTCAAGTACCCTTCCTCTGTTGCTTGTAAAGTTGGCCATAATGTCCCAACGGAAGCCGTTTTGTTTTTTGATTGGATTGGCCATGGCCACGATCTCTATACCACGGTTTTGGATTTTACCGGCGTTGATGATCCGGCTGTTGTATCCTGTAGCGATATCGAGTGTGATCGGAATGATCTGGTCCCGGGTGACATTGTCATAGTAGGTGACGTCCAAACCCAACCTGCCTTCAAAGAATCTCAGGTCCAACCCGAACTCAGTAGAGGCAGTTCTTTCAGGTCTCAAATCGGCATTGGAAAGAAGTGAGGATTCAGTTTTGGCCTGGTTAGATCCCCAAGCGATCTGATTGTTAAATACATTGGTCAAGCTGTATGGGCTGGTGTCATTGCCCACTTCTGCGTAGGCAGCCCGCAATTTTACCAAACTTACGCTTCTAGGCATTTCAATCATATCCGAAAGGATAGCACTCAATGTAGCGGAAGGATAGAAATAGGAATTGTTATTGACCGGCAAAGTGGATGACCAGTCATTTCTGCCTGTGATGTCCAAAAACAAGATGTTTTTGTAGCCGATCTGTCCAAATCCATAAAGCGAGTTGATTTTCTTCTTGGAATTGAATTGGTCAATTTGAAGTGCGACAGCGGTATTTGTTAAATTATAAATTCCCGGAATCAACAGCTCAGGTGCAACTACTTGCTGGAATCTGTTTTCCTGAGACATCAGGTTACCACCGACGGCCACATTATAGGTCCAAGTCCTGTTGCTGGCTTCAGTATAGGAAAGCAAGAAATCAGAGTTTCTTTCATTGAAAAAGATATTGTCTTCCCTATAATGTCCTCTTGGGAAACGCTGTGTAGAAAAAGCTCTTTTTCTGTCCCTCAATTCATTGTAGGTGTCAAGACCTGTCCTGACCATCAGATTGAGTTTGTCAGTGATTTTATAATTCAAAGACACATTTCCAAATACCCTGCCTTTTTGCTGTCCGTTGGTATTCTCGAAGACTGTGAAGTAAGGGTTGTCGTGGTAGTTATAATTGTAATTGAACTGTTGCACACCTTCGAGACCCGGCATCCAATAATCCTGCAGGTTGTCTGTATTGACCTGACGTCCGTACCAAATCCACAGATACATCAAACTTTCTGTACCATAGCTGATATTTGGCCTGTTTCCTGAAGTGGAATTTTGGTAATTGATAACAGTATTCAACGTCAGTTTTTCAGGGATGATGTTTATTCCCGAATTCAGAGCCAAGGTATTTCTCTTCAGATCTGTATTTGGTACGATACCTTTTTGGTCCAGATTGGTCCAAGAGAATCGGACATTGGCTTTGTCAGTTTCACCTGAGATAGAGACGTTGTTGGCCAAGGTGACGCCTGTCTGGAAAAAGTTGTTGATGTTGTCTTTTTGAGAAACCCAAGGTGTTGCATTGATGGTACTTCCTGAGGGAGCATTCAAGTCACCACCCCTGAATCCCGGGATATTTCTTGGTGAGTCAAATTGGGGGATGTTCAATCCCGTATTCATTTCAGGACCCCAGCTTTCATCCACGCCATCTGCATTACCTGAACCGGCACCGTTTACAAATGAAAACTGCCCGTTGTTTCCCTGTCCATATTTGTCTTGCCACTGTGGCATGACCAAAGGATTTTCAAAAGTGGTGTTGGAGTTGATGGTCACTCCCAATCCTTTTTTGCCTTTTCCTGTTTTGGTAGTGATCAAAATCGCACCGTTTGCAGCTCTCGACCCATACAATGCCGCCGCAGCAGGTCCTTTCAAAACTGTCATCGAAGCAATGTCGTCAGGGTTGATTTCCCCGGCAGAATTGCCATAATCGACTTCTAAGCCACCCCGGCCGGATGAACCGACGATGTTGTTGCTGATAGGAATACCATCCACTATGAAAAGAGGCTGGTTTGCATTGATGTTCAAAGAGGATTCCCCACGGATAGTCACCCTGGTCGAACCTCCCAAAGTACTGGAACCATTGGTGATTTGCACCCCGGCAACGCGGCCACTCAAGGAATTGAGTACGTTGGTCTCCCTAGCCTCAGTAAACCTATCTCCTCCAACAGTCTGAACGGCATAGCCCAAAGCTTTGGCATCTCGCTCCATACCGAGTGCGGTGATGACTACTTCTCCCATTTCAATTCCTTCCATAAGGGTGATGTTGAGGATGGAAGCATTTCCTACCAGTCTGTCTATTTTCTCAAAACCAATAAAGGAGAAAGTCAAAGTGTCGGTAATATTTGCCATGATGTTGTACAAACCATCCAGATCGGCCACTGTGCCTCTGTTGGTTCCTTTGACCAGTACACTGGTTCCTGGAAGCGGTTGCCCTGTCGGGTCAGTCACTTTTCCCTCAACCCTTTTTTCTTGTGCGGTGGCTGATAAAGTCAATCCAAAAAAAAGGACCAACATCCATCCGACTCGTTGTAATCTTGCCGTTTTCATGTTTTCTAAGTAGAGATTTTTAATAGCTTTATATTTAAAAGTTTTACCAAAGCTAAACTTTTGAGAATTTTCATCGGTTAAGAAAAAGTTAACTTAAGATGAATTAATTCTATGTTAAAATTCAAAAAAATGGCTTTTTAATGCATTTAGATAGCTTTTTGGAGATAATATAAGGCATTCAAAAAGTCCTAGTGTTTAGTAAAAGTTAGGTTTTTGTTAAATTAAAAAGTATATAAATAGTAAACTTCAATCAAGAGACGAGAAACAAGAGGTGAGAGACGAGATACGCCCGTCATCCTGAGCGAGGTGCTGGTGAAGGATCTCAATGACAACCCGATAACCATTACATCCAATAAAACCTATCATTGAGAGACCCTTCGTTCCTCAGGGTGACGGTACTTAAGGTATCTTGATGCGTCATGCTGAGCGCGGTACGGGTAAAGGATCTCAATGACAACCCGACAACCCATACAACATTGGTAACCTTTCAAAAAAGCCCCTTCGTTCCTCAGGGTGACGGTACTTCACCTCGCCACTTCAATCTTCACCTTGCTCTTTTTCAGTTTCTCGTTTCGGATTTTGTCGAGGGTTTTTTCGACTTTGGATCGTCGGACAGCTACGTAAGATGAAAAATCGAGCAGTGTAATCAGGCCGATGTCTTCGGTAGTCAAACCACCCTTTTGCGTCAGCAAGCCCACGATATCGCCTTTGCTTATTTTGTCCTTTTTGCCGGCACTGAAATAAATGCATTCAAATAAAGATGGCTGCACAGGTGCCAACTCCTCGGTCACGGTGGTTTCTTCCACTGACTTGTCTATATAATCCGGCAAAACTTCATCATTGGCCAATATCAGGTAACCGGTTCCTTCTGCATGCATTCTTGCTGTCCTGCCGTTACGATGCGTAAAAGCATCTTTCCGTGGAGGCAATTGGTAATGGACCACATGCATGATTTCGGGAATGTCCAGTCCCCTTGAAGC
>JBBRFK010000222.1:0-6844 GCA_038224435.1 Cytophagales bacterium
TATGCCACCAAGCCTACGGTTTACCATACACCGGTCAACAGAGTTTTGAGAAATGGGCCATTGATTGATGGAATAGTAAGATTTGCCATCATCAGGAAGGATTTTTGGAACAAGCTGTTGTTTGCTATTTCACAACCTGTAATCCTTCAATTTCCCAAAGACCAAAGCCATGATTCTTCTACCAATGAGTTTTTTCCACTTTTGAGTGCAGGTACCAAAGAGATGTTTTTGAGCTCTGATGGGGACGTCAAAATTATTAGAGCATGAATTTCAAATCCCATTTAGACCAATTAGAAATATTCAGCCGGGTCGGAAAGATAGCTGACGAGCTTGGCTTGGAAACCTACGTGGTCGGAGGCTATGTCCGTGACCTGATTTTGAAAAGACCGAGCAAAGACATTGATTTTGTATGCGTGGGAAGTGGTATTATTTTGGCAAAAGCAGTGGCTGATAGTTTTCAGGAACATGTCCCGCTTTCGGTTTTTAAGAATTTTGGGACAGCCAATATCCGCTTGGAAGATTGGGATGTGGAATTTGTGGGCGCAAGGCGCGAATCTTACAGGCACGATTCCAGAAAGCCGATCGTGGAAGACGGCACCCTTCAGGAAGATCAGGAGCGGAGAGATTTTACGATCAATGCCATGGCGATATCCGTCAATTCCCATAATTACGGCGAATTGATTGATCCATTTGATGGAATGGGAGATATCAAAAGGAAAACAATCAGGACGCCGACGGATCCGATTATCACTTTTTCTGATGACCCTCTTAGGATGATGCGGGCGATCCGTTTTGCTACGCAATTAAAATTTGACATCGAGCCCGACACTTTTTTGGGCATCGTCCATGATGCGCACCGGATTCAGATTGTGTCAGCCGAGAGGATCATTGACGAGCTCAACAAAATCATTTTGACAGAAAAGCCGTCATATGGTTTCAAACTTCTTTTTGTAAGCAAACTGCTTCAGGAAATTTTCCCGGAAATGGTGGAGCTTCAGGGCGTGGATTCTGTAGGCGATAAATCCCATAAAGACAATTTTTACCATACGCTTCAGGTGTTGGATAATCTGTCCCAAGTCTCAGATGACCTTTGGCTGAGATGGGCGGCCATTCTCCATGACATAGCCAAGCCTGCCACCAAGAGATTCAATGAAAAAGTCGGATGGACATTTCATGGCCATGAGGATAAGGGTTCGAGGATGGTTCCGGGGATTTTCCGAAGGATGAAGCTGCCAATGGACGACAGGATGAAGTATGTCCAAAAACTCGTCAGGCTTCATCTTAGACCGATTTCTTTGGTTTCGGAAAAAGTCACCGATTCGGCTGTAAGAAGGCTGCTTTTTGATGCAGGAAATGACATAGAGGATTTGATGAAACTCTGCCGGGCAGATATCACTTCCAAAAACAACAACAAAGTGCAGCGGTTTTTGGCCAACTTTGACAAGGTGGAGGAAAAGATGCAGGAAGTGGAGGAAACGGATCAGGTCCGTAATTTCCAACCTCCGATATCGGGGGAAGAAATCATGGCTATGTTTGACCTTCGTCCATCAAAAATTGTGGGTGATTTGAAAGAAGAAATCAAAGAGGCGATTTTGGAGGGACAAATTCAAAACAATAAAGCTGAAGCTATGGACTTATTATATAAATTAGCCGCCACTAAAGGATTGACAACGATTTAAAAATAGAAAAATGAATAAGATGATGATGATAGTGGCCTTGATGATGGTAATGGCCACTTCGGGTTTTGCCCAAGAAAAACCTGTGGAAACAGAAACAGCCCAAAAGAGAAATGAAACCGACAGGAAGATTTACCAATTGGCTTTGCGATACAATGACTTGGCTGTAGCCAGAATGAAACTTTTTGAACTTATAGAAAGAAATCCTACGAATATCACCTACCTGGAAACTTTGGCTTCCCTTTATTTTGAAGCAAGTCAATTCACTTCAGCGGCAGTTTCTGCTTTGGATATTCTTGAAAAAAATGACAAAAGCCTTGTGGCATTGGAGGTTTCGGCCAATGCATTGGAGCAGCTAGGCGCATTGGACAAAGCCCTTCCAAATTTTGAAAGACATTACCTGCTGACCAATAACCTCTTCAGTCTGTACAAAACGGCCTATATGCAATATTCTTTGAACAGACAGGATGAGGCTTTGAATTCCATCAACATGTTGGTCAAAGCACCTAAAGCATCTGAAGAAAAAGTAGGCTTCCCAAAAACAGACAATACAACGCAGGAAGTAACCCTTAAAGCGGCTGCTTTGAACCTTAAAGGAATGGTATATATGTACCAGAAAAACAAAAATGAGGCCATCGCAGCTTTAAACCAAGCTTTGGAAGTTCAGGCAGATTTTGAGTTGGCCAAAGAAAATCTGATAGAGGCGAATAAGATGTAATCGATTTTTAGGAATAAATAAAAACGGCATAGCCAAAAAGAGACAATCTGGCTATGTCGTTTTTTTGTTTTATAGATACGCTACCGGGCAAAACCAAATAGATTAAAATGAATAAGCGATTTGCCAGTTAACCTTTAATACAAATAAGAATCGTGTTTAAATGCTCTAATCTAAGGTAGCTACCGGGATGATGAAATAGTTCTGATAGCTATCGGAATTCGGGCTTCGTCCCGATTTATCGGGCATTCCGACATTCAAAGAAAATAGAATGCGCTCACTCGCAGGATTGTGTACAATCGCAGTGTTAATCCAATTTTACCTACCTGATATTTCATTTTTTCGCTTAATCTAAAATTAATATAAGTTAAGGCATTGATGTTCAATTGATAAGGAGATTTTTAAGTAACCTAATTTGATTTTTAAATAACAGTTTGTTATTCAATTGTTGCTTTTTTGATAATACAAAATGCTGGGTATGTCTAAGATCGCACTCTAATTTTGCTTTAAAAAATCCAGCATCATGATTAACAGAATTACCCCCTTTTACCTTTTTATATTCTTATTGGTCTCTGCCTGTCAGCGACCGGCTGAAACCGGAAATCAGGAGTCAGAAAAAATATCCGAAACAGTAAAACCGGTATATGTGACCGATTCCGTCATTCATGACACCGATGATCCTGCAATTTGGATCAATCCTACTGACCCTTCCAAAAGCTTGATCATCGGTACAGACAAAGATGCCGATGGGGCTTTATATGTATTTGATCTCGAAGGTAAAAAAATAGACTCGCTGATAGTCCGAGGTCTTCAAAGGCCAAACAATGTGGATGTTTCTTATGGACTAAAAATGGGAAATCGCTTGGTGGATTTTGCGGTGACCGGTGAAAGAATGACTTCTAAATTGAGGTTTTATTCTTTGCCCGATATGAAAGAAATCCAAGTCGGTGGCATTGAAGTATATCAGGGAGAGACGGGAGAAATGTTCAGAGACCTGATGGGTGTAGCTGTATATCATGACAGGACTAATGAAAAGCATTACGTCATCGCCGGGAGAAAAACCGGGCCGACTGACGGAACTTACCTTTGGCAATATGAGATCAAAGGAACCGAAACAGGTATCGACCTTGAACTGGTAAGAAAATTTGGGAAATACAGCGGCACCAAGGAAATCGAAGCCATCGCCGTGGACAATGAATCAGGATACATATATTATTCAGACGAAGGTGTTGGAGTCAGAAAATACCATGCCGACCCAGCCAAAGGGAATGAAGAATTGGCACTTTTTGCAACTGAAGGATTTACCAAAGACAATGAAGGGATCTCGATATATAAGCTTGACGAGACAACAGGGTATATCATGGTATCTGATCAGGAAGTCAACCAATTCCATGTCTTTCCCCGAGAAGGATCTTCTTCAAATCCTCATCAGCACGACTTAATTACCATTATCAAAACCTCAACTGTGTCAAGTGACGGATCAGAAGTCACCAGTTTTCCATTGAACAGCACCTTCGCCAAAGGTTTGTTTGTAGCCATGTCAGACGACAAAACATTTCAGATATATCGGTGGGAGGACCTTGCCGGAAATACTCTTCAATCCAAAAAATAGCAAAACCAAAAACAACTAATATGAAAAAACGCCTACAATTCATTTTAATGCTGTGTTTTATCCTGATTTCAGGACAAATCTTAGCACAAGCTACATTTAGGGGAAAGGTTACCGATGACCAAAACCTTTCACTTCCAGGTGCAAATATCATCCTGGAAAGAACCAATAAAGGATCGGTCACCAATCAGCTTGGAGACTTTATCCTTCAGGCTATTCCTGCGGGAAAATATACTGTCATTGTATCTTATTTGGGATATAATCCATTGACAAAAGAAATTGACCTTCAGGATGGACAGACTTTAGATTTGAGATTCCAGATGTTGCCGGGGACTTTGGAGGGCGGGGAGGTTATTATTTTTGGTGATAGACTCAAAGGCCAAGCACGTGCTTTGAATCAGCAAAAAACCAACTCCAATATCACCAACATCGTTGCTGCGGATCAGATAGGGCGATTCCCTGATGCCAATATCGGGGATGCGATCAAAAGAATTCCCGGTATCACCATGCAAAATGACCAAGGAGAAGCCCGTAACATCATCATCCGTGGGATGGCACCGGAGTTGAATTCGGTGATGATCAACGGTGAAAGGGTTCCTTCCGCTGAAGGTGATAACAGAAGGGTACAGATGGATTTGATTCCTTCTGACATGATCCAGACCATTGAAGTGAATAAAAGTGTGCTTCCTAATATGGATGCCGATGCCATCGGTGGAGCCGTTAACCTTGTAACTAGAAAAGCTCCGAATGGATTGAGGGTATCCGGGACTGCAGCTTCAGGAATCAATTTGTTGACAGATAAGCCTATTTGGACCGGAGGTCTGATCATCGGTGATAGAATCGCCAACGACAAGCTTGGAGTGATTTTATCGGGTTCTTACAATAACCACAATTTTGGATCAGACAATTATGAAGCCCAATGGGCCGAAACAGATAATCCCGATCATCCTGTAGTGGTAAATTCTTTTGACTTGAGAAAATACGATGTCCAAAGGGTAAGAAGATCAGGTTCGCTTGCATTGGATTATGAAATCAACAAAAACCACTCATTGGTATTCAATACCATTTATAATTGGCGGGATGATTGGGAAAACAGATATAGGTTTAGGGTTAACCGTACAGAGTTGCCTTTCGAGTCAGGCAACTTTACTGAACTATCTCCCAACCTATTCCAATTGAGAGGAAGGACTGCCATCCAGACAAAAGGAGGAATAGACAGCGATAGGGTAAAAAATACAAGACTTGAAGACCAAAGAGTCATCAATACGACGCTATCAGGTAGTCACCTTTTCAACAAACTCAAAATGACCTGGAACGGAACCTATGCCAAAGCTTCCGAAAACAGACCCAATGAGCGCTACATCACCCACAGAGGCAATGCAGATGTGATTTTGGATATCAGAGATCCTTTCAAGGTTTTGACTACTTTGGTCAATCAGGACAGCGAATTGGCCCTTGGTCTGAATGAAATCTATGAATCCAATAACAATACATTCGAGGAAGATCTGAACGGCAGAATTGATTTTTCTTTGCCTTATGCTGCCAACAAAGGTTTGTTGAAATTTGGGGGAAGAGTAAGGTCCAAATATAAGGAAAGAACAGATTCTTATGATGTCTATGATCCGATTGTGGATTTGGGTGCCGGAGGAAATAATTTAGGTTCTCTGCCTTTCAGCCGTCAAGACGAAAGGATTTTTCTCAACGGTCCGAAATATGTTCCCGGGAGATTTGTGAATAAAGAGTTTTTGGGCAGGTTGGACCTGAAAAACGAATCTCTGTTCGATTTTGAAGATGCCTTCGCTGAATATATTACCGGCAACTATCAGGCATCTGAGACCATTACTGCAGGTTATGTGATGACCGATTACCAGTTCAATTCCAAATTATCCGGTATTTTTGGATTGAGATTGGAAAACACCAATTTGGAATACCGTGGTTTTGAGCTTGATGAGGATGAGGAGACTTTCAGCCAGTCTGCTACTGTTACTGACAATTATTCCAACTTTATGCCGGGAGCCCATTTCAAATACGATATCAATGAGAACAGAATCGTGAGGTTTGCATGGGCCAATACCCTCGCAAGGCCAAATTACTTTGACCTTGTACCTTTTGCTATTTTCAGTCCTGACAACCAGTCACTTCAAAGAGGAAATCCTAACTTGGTCCCGACTACTTCAATGAATTTCGATTTGATGTTTGAAAATTATTATGAGTCGGTCGGTGTATTTACAGCAGGTGGTTTTTACAAAGATATAAACAATTTCATCTACCAAAACACCCAGCTGAATGTCACAGATCCGCAGTTTGGACAGCTGATAGAACTTTCCCGACCTGAAAACGGCGGCACAGCCAATGTCTATGGTTTTGAAACTTCTATCCAAAGACAGTTTGATTTCCTTCCGGGAATATGGAAAGGCCTAGGTATTTTTGCCAATTATACCTATACAGATTCCAGGACCACCGGTATACAAGAAAGAGAAGGAGATGATCTTAAGTTGCCTGGAACAGCGAGGAACATGTTCAATGCTTCCCTTTCCTTTGAAACCGAAAAATTGGTACTCAGGGTTTCCCTAAACCATGCAAGCGGTTACCTTGACGAGGTCGGTGGATCAAATTTCGAGGATATCTATTATGACAGACAGACATTCCTTGACGTCAATGCATCTTATGCAATCACCAAAAACTGGAGGGTATTTGCTGAAGCCAATAACCTGACCAATCAGCCTTTGAGATACTATCAGGGAATCAGGGAAAGGACAGCACAAGAAGAATTTTACAATGTAAGGATTAACTTTGGGGTAAAATTTGACTTATTTGACTAAGCTCAGATCCCGGTAAAAACAA
>JBBRFK010000223.1:0-6818 GCA_038224435.1 Cytophagales bacterium
ATTCAAATCATGCAAGCTACAGTTATTGTGACTTTTTCCTCAGTTGCCCGAGTTCATAACCTTAGGTTTTCCAACTCTGATTTCGCCACCTTTCGGTTTTGATCCATGATTTCAGAACTTCTGCGGTTTCCCTTTTCAGACTTTGAACGTTGCCGTATCAGCCCCTTTATCCTTTCATCTTGAGTTTTTGACCCTAGTCTGAAATTTTACTTTCAGCCTTTTATCTCTCACTTGATAAAATCAAATTTATGATTCAATGAATTAAATTCCAATAATTTGTGCAATAATTTCCCCACAATTTCTCCACTGGGAAAAAACTTAAATCACAAAGTTATCCACATCAATATTTTAATCCAAGTTTTAAAAACAACCTAAAAATGTCTTTTGACGTATGCTTGTTTAAATCATTTAAACACTATTTGTTATGAAAAGATACCTTCTCCTTTTGATTTTTGTGATGGTTGCAAACGTCAGTTTTGCGCAAAGTAAAGTCTCTCTGAAGGGCTATGTCATCAGGCCATTTGGGGAATATACCGTAGGGGATACTGTCACTGTCTGGGGCACCAGAAAAAACATCAATACGGGAGTCCTACAATATTATATCAGGTCTTCATTTGGAGAGTATAGGTATTTTAATGAAGATAGGATTTCCCTGCTTGGCAATGACCTTGATTTTTGGGAAAATGTGTGGATGGAAAACAGGGCTGAGACCATCAATAAAAAAGGTTGGGAAAGTGGGTTGAGGCAGGAACTGATAGAAGATGCCATGGACTATTATTCCCAGGCTCTTACCAACGGCATGGTTTTGCAGGATGACATGCTTTATGATTATGTCTACCAGTTGATTTATTCGATTCATCCCTATTCCATGCTCAAAGATAGGGCGACGGATTTCAGTTTGGTTATATTGAACTCCACGGAACTGACTGCATTCTCTTTTGACAATGGCATGATTGTATTGACCACTGGATTGATAGCGGGTACAGATTCAGAAAATGAACTTAACCTGATTTTGGCTGAGTGCATTGCCCATGCCGTTCTCGAGCATAACCTTGTCAATCTGAATGAAGTGATCCGTGCGGAACGCCGGGCAAGGATTTGGGGAACAGTTGCAGCCTTGGCTGCAGCTACTGCCATGGCTGTAGATGAGGTAAACAATGGTGTATTTCATGACTACACTTTGGCGGCGGATTTTGGGATGTCTGTCTATTTCCTTTCTTCCCAAGTCTTGGATAATTTGGGGGCAAGCTACAGTTCAGAACAAAGGTTGTTGGCCAAAAGGCTTTCATCCCGATTTATGGAAATGCATCCTCAAGTTAATTTTCTGAATGACCAGCAATACTTGAACACGATAGCCAGTGCAGTATCAATTACTTCTTGGAAGGAATACCACGTCAAAAATTACAGCTATGCCCAATTGCTTGCTTTAAAACTTGCTGATTCGGGAATGGCCACGGATATAGATTACCTTTTGTTGAGCAGGATACAGAGAAGAAAATCAAATGAACTTGAATCCAATCAGTTGGCTTTAGATTATCTCCGGATAGCCAGAAATATGGCATTGGATCCAATGCCCGAATTGGATAAAGAAGAAGGTTTGGTATATGCAAGACTCAACCAATCCGAAAAATCCAAAGCGTCATACCTGAAATACAGGGAGAGTCTATTGGAATTGAAATCACAGGGGAAAAACGTGTATACCGAACTCAGGATGATCAATCAATATATCCAAAGGAATTCAGGAAATGCTTCAACGACAGTGGCGAAGCAAACGGATGAGCCTGATTGATCTTTCCGATCCTTTTGTTGGACCCAATCACGGTCAAAAAGAAAACGAGATCCCAAAAAAATCACTTGGATAAAGTAGGGTTTGTTGGTGAAAAGAGGGCTCAATTTCCAAAATACTATAAAAACAAAAGCGGGAAGAAATTCTTTCGAATCGCTTCCCGCTTCATCACCTGAAGACCGTAATCTTCAAATCATGTCAAGCTGCAGTTATTGTGACTTTTTCCCCAGTTGCCCGAGTTCATAACCTTAGATTTTCAAACTCTGATTTCGCCACCTTTTGGTTTTGATCCATGATTTCAGAACTTCTGCGGTTTCCCTTTTCAGACTTTCTACGTTGCCGTATCAGACCCTTTATCCTTTCATCTTGAGTTTTTGACCCTAGTCTGAAATTTTACTTTCAGCCTTTTATCTCTCACTTGATATATTCAAACTTATGATACAATGAATTGAATTCCAATAATTTGATCAATAATTTCCCCACAATTTCTCCACTGGAAAAAAGCTAAAATCACAGAGTTATCCACAAAAGAAAAATCAGACTTCATGGTATACCGGAGTGGCTTTGATGAACAAGGACATTCCATACCTCCCAATTGACTTTGGTGTAACCTGAATTGATTTTCCATTTGCTTTTTGGTACATTGATCTCACCAAATGACCGATACATGAAAATCACCTTTTACTTGCTGGCATTGCTATGGATTGTTCTGCCGATGTCAGCATTTTCCCAAAATAAACCTCTGAAAATCATCATGATCGGAGCCCATCCGGATGACTGTGATATCAAGGGCGGTGGAACCGCTGCCTTATTTGTCCAAATGGGACATCAGGTGAAGTTTGTATCTGTCACCAACGGGGATGCTGGACATATGGAAGAAGGGGGCGGGATGTTGGCAAAAAGGAGAATGGCCGAAGCCAAAGAGGCAGGGCGAAGGCTAGGGGTGACCTACGATGTGCTTGATCACCATGACGGGGAGTTGCTCGCTACATTGCCCATCCGGCTGGAGATCATCCGCATCATCCGGGAATGGGATGCAGATGTGGTTATTTCCCATAGATCAAACGATTACCATCCTGACCACCGCTACACTGCGGTCCTTGTGCAGGATGCCGCTTATATGGTGGGCGTTCCCAACATTGCAGCGGATACACCACCTTTGAGGAAAAACCCCGTTTTCCTGTATTTTCAGGATAATTTTCAAAAACCGAATCCCTTTGAACCGGACATTGCGGTGGACATAAGCTCCGTTTTTGATAAAAAAATAGATGCCTTGGATGCCCATGAGTCCCAATTCTATGAATGGTTGCCATGGATTGGGAATTATGCAGAAGAAATGCCCAAAGAAAAGGAAGCAAGGAAAGATTGGCTGAAAAGCAAAAGGGTGTTTTCACCAAACGCCCTTACCTTGGCTGCTTTGAAAACCTGGTATGGGGAATCCAAAGCCGGTCAGGTCAACTATGCTGAATCATTTGAGATATGCGAATACGGTACCCAACCCTCAAAAGAAGAAATCAAAAGACTTTTTCCAATGCTACAATAATATCCCTCTAAACCTCCCAATTCCATCCTCATGAAATTTCCATACAAATCATTAGTTCTTTTTATCAGTTCAGTGCCATTCTTAGTGTCTTGTAATCCGGGTAATTCCGGAAAAGAAGTCCTCACCGAGGAGATCGACTTTCGGGTTCCGACTTTCAGGTTGGTCGAAACAGACACCTTTTTCTTCAACAATTTTGTCGATTGCAATATGGCGGAAGTCTGGGTGGGGGATACGCTCCGGATTTTTCCCGGCAAGTATGGTGAAGACCCTGTCTGGGGCTTTGCGGAAGACCTGAAGTTTGCAAGTGGCCCAAATGCCGATGCGGTTTTCAGCATGCCTGCCGCAGAATATATAGCGCCAAAACTGCCCATCAATGCCCCGGTCGGAGAGACTGGTCTGCACGGTGCAGTTTGGTTTGAGACGGTCTATCAGGATGAAAAAGACCCAAGTGGACGTACTTTATTTGCCATTTACCACAATGAAAATTATCCTGAAACGCTTCCCTTCAATCCCGACACAGGGGAAGGATATATTGACAAGGATTGGCCTTTGGGTTTGACAGATAGGATCACTCCCGCAGCAGTCTGCCGTATCGGGGTAATGAAATCTACTGATGGCGGTTGGAGTTGGGAAAACAAAGGACTATTTCTCGAAGACAAACAACCAAGGATGATTCTGAAACCGCACAATATTTCCAAGACTTTTGCCGGTGGGGTAGGCGATCCTTCGGCAGTCGCAGTGGGCGATTACCTCTATTTGTTTTATGGCGAATATGGTTATCCCGGAGTCTATGATGCAGCCTCTTATGATCCCGTCAAAGAATGGAGTGGACAGTGTATCAGTATTGCCAGAATCAGGATCGATGAACTTGATAATCCTCAGGGAAAAGCCAAAAGGTGGGACGGAACAGGTTTCAATGCAGATTGGGACGGAGTCGGCAAGCCTGTGTCCTCGCTCCAAATGCCAAAAGAAGAAGGTGGAGGCCCGGCCTCTTCTCCGACCGGAGGTTTTCATTGGGGACCTTCCGTGAGTTGGAATACCTATTTGGAATGCTGGGTAATGATGATGGGAAAAGTGGAAGGGCAGTCTTGGGTCGGGGATGAATTGTACATTTCATTCAATCCCCACAAAGAACTCGGCGAAGGAAAAAATTCACAAGCTTGGACCAAACCCCAAAAGTTGCTCGAAAAACCCGGACATGTGCTTTGGTATCCTTCCCTTCAGCCCTTGAATACCCCGGAGGACATCGCCAACAAATACACCAGCCTCAGACTTGGAAAGCAGGCAAGGTTATTTTTCAAATATTCTGATTTGGGAAAATACATGTCTGAGTATATTGTGGAATTTGAAAAATAGTAACAGGTATTTTGTTTCTACTTGATTGAAATTTCAACAAAAGGAATATTTCTAACCCAAGCCTACGGTCTAAAATGCAATCCCCGAATACATACTCCCGAATCCAAAAATTAGTAAAAACATTGAATCTAAAACCCCATCCTGAGGGCGGTTTCTATGCGGAGATTTACCGTGCCGATAAGGATGTCAATACCCCAAATGGTCGGCGGTCACTCGCCACCGCCATTTATTTTTTGTTGACTTCAGAAAACGTATCAAAATTCCACAGCATCGCAGGTGATGAAATCTGGTTTTACCATGAAGGCAGTCCACTGACAGTCCATATTTTATCCGAAAAAGGATATGAAAAACTATTGGTAGGTCCGGCTGATGGCGATGGGCATCAACCGCAGCAATTGGTCCCTCCGGGAGTGATTTTCGGATCGACCGTAGAAAATCCGAATTCCTATTCCCTCGTTTCCTGTATGGTGGCACCAGGTTTTGATTTCAGTGATTTTAGACTTTATAGCAGTGAGGCGCTTTTAGCGAAGTGGCCGGAAGCCGAAGAAATAATCCATAGGCTTACTTGAATTACAAAAATTGGGGCTTGAAGGAATTTTTTTTATTTTAAAAGATTTATTTTGCCAAAAATCTCATTTTGGTATTTAAAAGTTAAAACTAGATCCTTTTTTGTTCACCTGAATAAATTGAGACAATTTCTTGAAAAATACACTCTGTAAATTGTTCAGTTGAAAGGAATCCAGTTTCGTCCAAATTCCTCCATCCTATTATTTCTTCCATTGTTATATAAAATTTCTTTTGAAAAATATTTATGACATTTCCGTTTTCACTTACTCTAATTTCCAAATATGCATTTTGGATTGAATTTGTAGCATGTTGATTATCTTTTAAAGAGATTGATAAATTCCCAAATAAAACATTAAAATGGGCTTTAGAAATATTTGAATTAATCATTTGGGTTAAATCTTTATAAAACAAATCTGACACAGTAGCATTATGTTCCAATTTAAATAAAATGCTGTCTTTAAGGATTGAAGCTTCTTTTCGAGATTTTTCAGCTAATTCTAGGCTATTAAAAATTATTTCTTTGAACGACTCATCATACCTCTTTTTTCTAACAGTAATTCTTAATCTTTCTTCTGCAGTCTGAGGAAATGAGATTCCCCCGAAATCAGTAATTTTTTTTTGTAACACTCTAACTAAGTTATCTACATCTTCAATCGATCCATAAATATATGTTTCAGGCAACCAATTGGGCTTTGCTGAATTATCAAGCCTACAAAATAAAATTGGAGAGTTATAACTATTAATCGTTTTTAAAAATCTATCTTGAATAATTGAGTTTTCAATCGCAGTCCATTTTGTAGTTCCGTATTTTTCACGATACAAAACCAATATAAATCGAGCTTTTTTTGAAAAAACATCGCCAAATACATTTAATCCATTATTAAAGGTTAATTCGTCAACATCTTTTGGATAAAAAAAGATTTTTTCTGAATTACCTAATTTATTTACTATTTCCCACCCTATTGAAACATCTTGATCTAAGAGAGAAATAGCTAAGTCATATTTGATTTCCATATTTAATATTGAGTTTAATCTTCCAATTGAAATAATTTAATAAATATACATTTTCTAAGACTGCCTAAAATTAATTTAATTATTTTTGAAAATTAACTTTTCATTTTTTCATTTTTAATACCCCCTCCACAAAATTTCTTGTCATAAAATTGAAAATCCCCTTTTTTTCAAACAACTTATTAATCCAAAGAATTTCGCTCCAATAAAAACCAAAATACTATGCCTCAGATTGCTTCCTTATCCCGAATGAAATCTTTTAGGATTGGCCTGATGGTTTTTGTATTTCACAGTTTGGTAGGATTGGACTCATTTTCCCAAACTTCTACTTTCCCGCAAATCGGTGCCTGTGCAGGAGTGAAAGATGCGGAGATTTTATCCAAAGCAGGTTTTTCATTTATAGAAGAGAATGTGCAATCTTTCCTCGTTCCCAACAAAAGCGAGGAAGAGTTTGAGCAAATATTGGAAGCCTCAAAATCATCTCCATTGCCCATCAAGGCCTTTATCATTTTCCTTCCGGGAAACTTAAAAAGCGTCGGACCGAATGCCGCGCAT
>JBBRFK010000224.1:0-6796 GCA_038224435.1 Cytophagales bacterium
GTCTTCCATCCATTTCAAAATATCAATTCCAAAAGAAATACTTCAAGCCATACAAGCTTTGGCGCAGGAGGAAGAGGCGTGCATTTAGCTCGAAGTAAAAATGCATGGCAATAAAAAAAGCCTTGAAAATCTTTCAAGGCTTGTGTTTTGATTACCAAGTTGTTGATTTTAATTTGGGAAATGCCCTGATGACATCACTGAGACTGAGTTGCCCTACCAGCCTACCATCTTTGAGCACGGGAAACCTCCGGATTTTATTGTCCAAAAACTTCTGTGCGGCATCAAAAAGAGACATGTCAGGAGAAAGTGTCATCACATTTTTTGTCATATGCTCGCCCACAGTGCCCGGAAATGTCGGCGTATTGGAATATTTCCCCTTGATGATTTCCTTCAGGCAGTCCACTTCAGAGATGATGCCAACGAGATTGCCTCCAATATCCAACACCGGAGCACCGGAAATCTTTCTTTTGGTCAGCATGTCCAAGACATGGTCAATCGAATCTTCGGGACGGAAGGTGACCAGATTGGTACTCATATGGTCAAGGACCAATATGGGTGCGGCGGTTTTTTTGGGTTCGACCACCCGTACGCCTTGAAAACTTTTTATCATAGTTATTTTGGTTATTTTGAGTTTAATAATTTAGGAAAAAATATATCCAAAACAAATTAAATAGATATAATAAAATTAAATTCAGAATTTTATTAAAATAAAATAGAAAAATTTGAAATATTTATAATGATTATCTGCAATGATGCCACTAAGTTTATTTCGGATCACTAGTGGTGCGGAAATCGTCCATAGTCCATAGACGAGAGACCACAGCAGGTATAATTGGAGTTCAAGCGTTTTTTTATTTAGTTACTTGTAAGGAAGCGTACATAGATAATAATTATTAAACAATTTTGAGAAAAATAGAAATTACAGTGTTCAATTGATTTGGTTTTCAAGAACCACAAAAGGCATCCAATCCAGTGCGGGGAAAGCATATCGTGTTTGGAAATCAAAACTTCCCAAGATAATATCCAAGTCTCCATCTCCGTCGATATCCGCCTTTTCCATGACCAACCAAGACCATTCTCCCAATTCCGTAATGGTACTAACCTCAAATTCCATGGATTTGGTTTGTTGAAAAAGAAGGAAATTCACTACTTTCTCCCCATATCTATCTGGAAAATAGGAGATAACTGCCACACCCTTTCGGCCATCTTGGTCAAAGTCCTCTGTCAGTAAGGCACTTGCTCCGTGCATGGGATAGAAATATGATTCTTTAAAACCGTTTTTTCCGTCATTGGAAAAAATTCTAAGTCCATGATACGGCTTCAAAATAGGGGAAAGGTCAGCATTGTCACCATTGACGATCACCAGATCCTTGAACCCATCGCCGTCCATGTCTACCCAATCAAAGTCTGAAGAACCAAAAACCGAATCGAATTCCAGCCATTTCTCCTCCTTGAATTTACTATTTCCTTGGTTGATGTAAACATAAATCCCTTCCTTTGCCTGCGTCATCATCACGATCACATCCGGCAACCCATCTCCATTGACATCTTCCACTATGGTTTTGCGTGCGCCGGGAGTGGCATTTAAAACATGTTCCTTATAGTCTTGTCCCTGTTTTTCAAACCAGGAGAGGTGGCCAATATGGTTACCAAAAAAACATATAACCATGTCTTGTTGACCGTTTTGATCCAAATCTGCAAAAGAAAAATGAACAGGCCTTCTCAAGCTATCCAAAAAAACCTCCTTCTTTTGGTATTCAAACGAACCATAATTTTCCAACTTTCCCAAGGCAAAATTAGAGGGATCCATCACTCCCATTGTCAAAAGCTCAAAACTGGCATCCTTAAATCTGATATCAGAAGCGGGGGAATTTATCTTGATTGAGTCTTGGATTTTCATCTTTATCGGATCAACCCTAAAGAGCGTGTTTGGCCTATCCCCCAAATACAATAATTTCTCAATTGGGTGGTACCTAATTAAAGTAGTCAAGCTTTGTCTTTTATTATTAAAATTAGGTTTGCGTACTGTAAATACCCCCTTGTTCTCTTTCAGATTTTTATCCATAGGAATGGATTTAAGTGATTCCGGAGCAAGGTTCAAGTAGAATTCCTGGATTTTATCCCAATCGGCTTGGGTGATCAAGGCAGTCTGAGAGTAAATTCCCGGAGGGGCATCATTGTCCTCACCTATTTTGGCTCCAAAATCCTCTGCAGTGATGAGCCCCAATCTCCTTCTCATGTCCGGAAGAACCGAATTTTTCCAGGTAGTTTTGTCCAAAAGTTCAGGATTGGGTTTGATATGACAGGCTTGACAATATAAATCTGCCAATTCCTTTCCTGAAAGTTCAAGAGAGGCATTACCCAAACCCTGCAATTGGTCAAAACCTTCTTTTGATTCTTTCGATCCAGTTGAACAGGACAACAAAAATATCAAACCACAACCAAATAAAACGCTATTTTTCATTGATCTATACATCAGAATGTTTAACAAAAAAATAGGGATCATGGCTTAAGAAAATTGCTTGGTTTATATGAGTGGGGAATAAAGTCATTATATATTACTGATTACCCGGGCAGGGCTGCCCATCGCCAGCGTGTTGTTTGGCTTAGGTGGTACATTTCCAACAATTCAGAATCACGGGAATTATAGTATTCTCCGGATAGCAACTTTTCTCTTTCTGTCATTGCCCTGCAATCTCTTTCAGAAATAAGTTGACCATGTGATGATCTACAGTCAATACCTGTCTGAATGCATCGGGGTCATTGGACAAGGATACTGAAGGGTGAAAATAGGCACTATGGGTAGGCCGGTATGATTTACAGGAAGCGTGGATTTCCTTGAGTTGACCATTTTGGTTAAAAAGGGAAACATGTTCCGGTTTGGAACCTCCACCCGGCATGATGATGATGTCATTCTTGGCCAAGTCCAATAATTCCAGAATGGCCTCCTTGCCCTTGGTAACATCATTTTCCCCACCGGAAGTCAAAATCCTTTGAAAGCCCAGATCAATGATTATGTTCAGTGCTTTTCTCCTGTCAGCAGCAATGTCAAAAGCCCTGTGAAAAGTACACGGCAACTCTCCGGCGACGTTGATCAGGTATTTGCAGGCCTCCCTGTCCACATTTCCATCCTTGTCCAGCACCCCAAAAACAAACCCATCCGCGCCGAGATTTTTAAATATACTGATGTCCTTTTTCATGACATACAATTCCTCCGAAGAATACACAAAGTCTCCTCCCCTAGGCCTGAGCATTACAAAAACCGGAATAGCGACTTTTTCTTTGAGAAAACCAAGCATTCCTGCACTCGGTGTTTCTCCGCCTTCCCCAAAATCAGAACATAATTCCAACCTGTCAATGCCATATTCAGCGGCTTTCAGAGCCGCTTCCACTGTAAAAACCGGAGCTTCCAATAGTATCTTTCCCATCGCTTAGAATTTACTTTTTGCATCAATCAGCGCACCACTCTTGCTGTGATGTCTGGCGAAATTAAAACCGGGATGGACTGCATAAGCGCCATATTCCCCGTCTTTGTTGATGGCAAGAAACCCTGCCTGAATGTCTTTGATATTGGAGGAGTTTTTAGCAATCAGCCTTCTGACCGCTTCCTCGCAAGCCTCTTGGGGAGTTCTTCCCTGACGCATGAGTTCTACGATCAAGAAACTCCCGCAAATCCTGATGATGGTTTCACCCAATCCAGTGGCTGTCGCTGCTCCGACCTCATCATCCACGTACAAGCCTGCACCGATGATGGGACTGTCTCCAACCCTTCCATGCATTTTGAATGCCAGCCCGCTAGTCGTGCATGACCCTGCCAGTTTGCCGTCCGGCCCCAATGCAATCATGCCGATGGTATCGTGGTTTTCAATGTTGATGATAGGCTTGTACTTGGATTCCTTTTTCCATTCCTGATACATTTCTTTGGCTTTTGGGCTAAGGGTTTCACTTTCCATCGGAAATCCTTTAGCTATAGCAAACTGCCTTGCCCCTTCTCCGGCCAACATCACATGGGGCGTTTCCTCCATCACCAGTCTCGCCAAGGATATCGGGTGCTTCACCTGCCTGACAAAAGCCACCGACCCACAAGACCCGTCTCCCTTCATGATAGAAGCATCCAAAGTCGGGATGCCTTCACGGTCCGGAAGTCCCTGCAAACCCACAGAGAGGTTGTCCATGTCCAACTCGGTGACTTTGACTCCTTCCTCTACCGCTTCCACGAGGTTACCGGATTTCATCAATACCTCCCAAGCCCGGTCGTTGGCAGGCATGCCGTGATTCCAGGTAGAGAGGATGAGTGGTTTGTGCTTTTCCTCTAGCCTATTGCTCGCTAGAAAATCGGTGGCATTAGCCAGTGAACCCGGCAAAAACAAGGAGGATGTTGCTAGGGATTTTTTGATGAATGACCTTCTGTTTGACATGGTATGTTTGTATTTGGCAAAAAACTTAAAATTGATTCAGGATTAAAGATTCAAAAATAATCGGATAAATAAATTTGGTATCGTTAACTTTTTTAAGGAAGTTGGGTGGAAGAAGGGTTTTCCATGGTTAATTGGTTATTTGTTTAATTGGTTAATTGAAGCTGTGAGGTTTAGAAAATCCTGCTTTCCGCATCTTGCTTCTTGTCTCTAAATACGTGGTGCTTTGCATTAAACACATGATACTCAAATCTTGATACTTGACATAAATATGAGACCTTATATACTAGCTGAGAATAACTGGAAAAATCTCCAACATGAGCGATTTGAATTGGCAGTACTGCCCTGGGGTGCGACAGAAGCACACAATTATCATATGCCATACGGAACAGACGTCTTCGAAGCCGAATCAATAGCCGCAGGAGCAGGGAAATTTGCATGGGAAAAAGGCGCCAAAGCAGTGATTTTGCCCACCATTCCTTTTGGAGTCAATACCGGCCAAAGCGACATTTACCTTGATATCAATATGAACCCAAGTACCCAAATGGCCATATTGAAGGATGTCCTGACGGTTTTGGACAGGCAGGGGGTAAAAAAGTTTTTGATCCTGAACAGCCATGGTGGCAATGATTTCAAAACCATGTTACGGGAACTTGGACTGCTGTTCCCTGATATGTTGCTCGTCACCTGTAATTGGTATCAGGCCTTAGATAAGAGCCTCTATTTTGAAGAAGCGGGCGATCATGCCGACGAGATGGAAACCAGTCTGATTATGTACCTGCATCCTCATTTGGTACTGCCATTGGAAGAAGCCGGCGAGGGAAAAGAAAAAAAATCAGTAGTCCCGGGCATCCGGGAAAAGTGGGCTTGGGCAGAACGCAAGTGGTCGGAAGTCACCCAAGATACCGGTATCGGCAATCCCAAAAAATCCGATGCTGAGAAAGGAGAACGTTATTTCCATGATATCTGCGCCAAAGTCGGTCAGCTGATGGTTGATATCTGCGAGGTAGATAAGAGGAGAATGTATGAGTGAATTGTCAGTTATTCAACGGGATTTCCCGATTGGTTCACGGGAATCTTGAGGATAAGAATCATCACAAATTACGCCTTACGAAAACGTCAATCATCACTCAAAAGAGGTAGAATGGCCGTTTATTGAATATAAATCACTTTCAAAAATTTTTAGGTGATTTTCCTAATCCTATTGGAAAATGTGGGATAAAGAACTATATTTTCAAGACATAAGTTGCGCTAAAAGGTTGAGGCACCATTAACTCAACCTTCCAACTGTAAAAATATTTTATTCTTATGAAGCAGACTCACTTGCCCCATCTTTTACTAGATCAAAGCAAAGACCTTTTTTGGATGATTGATCTAAATTTCCAATTGATTTATGCCAATAAAACTTACCTCAACCTCATGAAGGAAATGAGCGGGGTGGAAAAGAAGCTTAACGAGTCAGTATTGGTCGAAGGCTTTGGAGAAGGCTATATTGAAAAATGGAAAGCCTATTATAACAGGGCACTGAAAGGAGAATATTTTGATATAGAAGAGCATTTCTATTATCCGGCATCAAATGAAATTCAATACAGTCAGATTACTTTTGAACCTGTAACAGACGATGACAACAAATTTTTTGCCGTCGCTTGCCAATCAAAAGATATCACAAGGATAGTAAAGGAAAGATCTGAAGCAAATCAATTAATCGATGCCTCTTTAGATGTTTTTTGTACAATTAATGAACAGGGTAATTTTGTATATGTTAACGCAGCGTCCGAAAAACTTTGGGGATACTCACCCGAAGAATTAACCGGCAAAGCTTACCAGGATTTGATTTTTGAGGAGGATGTGCCCAAATCCCTTGAAATAGCTGCTGCTATCCTTATTGGTCAGGAGATTAATTCTTTCTTTAACCGTTACAAGAAAAAAGAGGGCGGCATCGCCTATAATTTATGGTCGGCAAGGTGGGATGATACTACAAAACTCATGTATGCTGTGGCTAGAGATGGAAAGGAAAAAATTGAGCAGGAAGAAAAAATTCTCCAAAGCGAGCAACGATTTAAAGCGTTGGTTCAGGAGGGTTCTGACCTGATAGGAATATTAGACGCAGAAGGCAATTATATATATGTTAGCCCCACTAGCACTTCTGTTCTAGGGATTGAACCAGAAGAATTTACAGGTAGAAATGTATTAGAATTTATCCATCAAGATGATGTGGAAAGAATCGTGGCCTGTTTTAAAAAAATAGGCTTCGAAAACAGGGCGATAGCGGAACCCTTTCGTTTTCAAAACCACAAAAAGGAATGGAGATGGATGGAAATGGTATTGACGAATATGTTGGACAATCCTGCGGTGAAAGGTATTGTAGCCAATTCGAGGGA
>JBBRFK010000225.1:0-6742 GCA_038224435.1 Cytophagales bacterium
ATTTATGAACCACAAAGAGACAATAGAGCACAAAAGACGGGGCTATTGTTCAGTTTGATTCTTTGTGGTTAAAAGAAATCAAAGCTTTTTCAATCCCTTAATTTCTTCTTTGCTAGCTTCCTTGATACTGATGGCATAGCCACCGCCGGGAGCGCTCATTTGCGATAATTTGGATTTGGAAGTGACGACCACTTTTCTGATAATGTAGGCTTGTGGATTGTTCTTGTAGTGAGCGTCTTTGGCATCGGAATAGATGGTCGCAATGTAGGTTTTCCCGTCATCGAGGAAATCAAAATTGATATTGGAAACCCTTTCAGTTATTCCATTGACATTGCCGACAAACCAATTGCCCGCCCCTTTTTCTCTTCTTGCAATGGTCAGGAAATAACCAGGTTCTGCCTCGAGGTACTTGCTTTCATCCCAATCTAAAGCCACATCTTTGATAAATTGAAATGCATCAGGAAACCTTTCATAATTTTCCGGCAAATCGGCAGCCATCTGAAGCGGGCTGTACATGGTCACATACAATGCAAGTTGGTTGGCCAAAGTACTATTCACCCAAGAGTTGTTTTGCGGGTTGATTTTGCTGATGTCCATTTCAAATATCCCCGGAGTATAATCCATCGGTCCACCGATTAATCTTGTAAAGGGAAGTACCGTGACATGGTTTGGTTTTGATCCACCAAAGGCCTGGTATTCCGTTCCTCTTGCGGATTCATTGCTTATCAGGTTTGGATAGGTCCTGCCGATGCCCGTAGGACGGACTGCTTCGTGGGCATTGACCATGATTTCATAATCAGCCGCTTTTTCCAAAGCATATTGGTAATGGTTGACGATCCATTGACTGTAATGGTTTTCTCCTCTGGGCAAGATAAATCCCACATAACCGCTCTTCACGGCATTGTATCCATTGTCTTTCATCAACTTGTAAGCTTCATCCATGAACCTTTCGTAGTTTCTGACTGAGGAAGAAGTCTCGTGGTGCATGACCATTTCTACACCTTTGCTTTTGGCATAATCACGGATGCCCGGAAGGTCAAAATCAGGATAGGGTGTCAGAAAATCAAAAACGAAATCCTTCGAATTACCAAACCAATCTTCCCATCCGACATTCCATCCTTCCACCAAAACCCCATCAAAACCGTGCTCCGCTGCGAAGTCTATGTATTTTTTGACATTGGCAGTGTTAGCCCCGTGTTTGCCGTTAGGTTTGGCTTTGGAAAAATCGGTTTCTCCGATCCTGACTGCCGGAAACTCGTCTGTATACGCCCAAGAACTTTTTCCGGTAATCATTTCCCACCAAACCCCGACATATTTCATAGGTTTGATCCATGAGGTGTCCTCGATTTTGGAAGGTTCGTTGAGGTTGTAGGTCATCCTTGAGGCAAGAATGTCGCGCGCATCGTCACTCACGATCACTGTCCTCCATGGAGAATGACTTGAAGACTGCAGGTATCCTTTGTCCCCATTGACATCCGGAGTAAGCCAAGATTCAAAGACCATATTCTTATCATCAAGGTTGAGGTGCATGGTAGAATAATCAATCAAAGCTGCCTCATGAAGGTTGATATAGAGACCATCCGCTGTTTTCATCATAAGAGAAGTCTGTATTCCTGTGGGGGAAAAAGGAGTTTGGGCCAGATTGCCAGTTACTGCTTTGGCCATCAAAGGCCGGATTTCGGAAAGCTTGGATTCGGTATAATCGTACTCCTGCGTGTCATAATCTCCCGCAATCCAAAAAGCAGTATGGTCACCGGTCATTGCAAACTGTGTCTTTTCCTCTTGGATGACAAAATGGGCTAGATTTGGTTGGGAGGGAAACTCATATCGGAAGCCCAAGCCGTCATCAAAAAGGCGGAATCGGACGATCATTGTTATTCCGGTTTTTTCCTGATCCAAGAAGATAGCCATTTCATTGTAATGGTTTCTGATTTCTTTTTCCTCACCCCAAACAGGTGTCCAGGTTTCATTCTTTGAATCAAATTCCTTGTCCTTCATGCTGAATCCATCCATCAGGGAAGGCTTGTTTTTGAGTTCCAAACCCAATTTGCTTGTCTTCACGACATCTATTCCTTTGAATGTCAAATGATAGGTGGGTTGGCCTTCCTTCAGTTCGAAGTTAAGTTTCAGTTTGCCGTCCGGCGATTGGATGGACTGTGCAAAACAAATCGATGCGATGAAGAAAAAACTGATTGTAAATAGTATTTGCTTTTTCATAAGAGTAATATTGGATTTTTGGGAGACAAATATTTGGGGGATAATGCCCGATAAGATTTTCATTTATATGGTTACGGTAGAGGTGTTTATTGGTAATTGGCCTTTTCTTTAGATTTGGAAATGGCCGACTTAACCATTATAAATTCACTGACATTTTCCTGGTCCAAAATACCAAGAAAATGTCCGTTTTCAATCACAAACGCAACCTTTTTACTTTGGGTCAACATTTTTTTCCAAGCATCATCCAAATCATCCTCGGTTTCTATTTTGATGGGATTCAAATCCGCTACACTTTCCACTAAAGTAGTTTCATCTCCTTCTTTCAAACCTTTGATGATTTCGCTCCGGCTTAATGTGCCGATAGCCACATCGTCTTTGACTACCACAAAATGGGTGGCCTGCGAATTGAGTAATTTCTCTACTGCTTTGGAAAGCGGTGCATCAAAGCCCAAGATCTGAAACTCCATCATGATAGCATCTTTGACTTTAAATCCTTTGAGCAGACTTTCCTGCTGTGTATGGCTGACTTCAGCCGCAGCGCCGAGGAAAATAAAAACACCGATCAGTACCAAAATGGGGTTGTTGAAAAGCCCATAGAAAATGAAGAGTATTGCCAAAAACTGACCGATGCCTCCGGCAATCTTTGTGGCTTTTGCCCTTGGTAGCCTTGTGGCCAATAATGCCCTCAAAATCCTGCCGCCATCCATTGGAAATGCAGGGATGAGATTGAACAAAGCCAAAATCAAATTAGCAGATGTGAGGTAAAGCACAAGCGTATTTGGTCCGATTTTGATTTCTTCAAGGCTTTGAAGGTCAAATCCAGTCAAAGTCAAAACTCCTGCTAAGACAATGAATATCCCGATATTGACAAGAGGCCCGGCTATCGCCACCCAAAGCTCCTGCTTGGGATCTTCCGGTAATTTTTCAAGTCTGGCCACACCACCTATAGGATACAAAACAATGTCTTTGGTCTGGATTCCGTATTTCTGTGCAGCCAAAGCATGTCCAAATTCATGCAAGACCACGCAGGCAAAAAGGGCAAGTACAAAGATGATAATCCAAAGAATGTCGATTCCCGGCATTCCCTGGCGGAAATTTGAAATGATGATCCACAACAATAAGAGCGAAAAAGTCCAATGGATGTAAACCTTTACGTTTTTATAACTTCCCAATGGCAAGGATAATTTCATACAATTTGAGTTTAGCGGATCATTGATTCCGAATTTAAGCCATTTTTTTGGCCTACCCTACAAAGAAAACAGTTCAAGGGATCAAAATTGCTGATATTTGTCAGGAATGAAAATGATTCTATTTTTTTGAGAAAGAGTTGCTAATTCGCTCGGGTTTTTGGAACAATACCAAAATCTGTTTTGTATATGGCATACTTGATAGAAAAATCCGAATAATGTTTGGGTAAAACCATTCTTTGGCCCACCGACTTTTTTATTTTTCTTATATTCGCATTCGATTTATAAGGATAAATTTATGCCATCAATCGCCCGGAATAATGGTGATTTTTGGCTCTTTGAGAATATATTAACCCAAATTCAATGTCAATTTCCCAAGAAATCTATAAACCCAAAAACCACATCAGGATTGTCACTTCAGCTTCTCTTTTTGACGGGCACGATGCAGCGATCAATATCATGAGGAGGATCATCCAAGCCACAGGTTGCGAGGTCATCCACCTTGGACATAACAGGTCCGTTCAGGAAATCGTCGATTGCGCCATTCAGGAGGATGTTCAGGCGATCGCAATCACTTCCTACCAAGGCGGGCATGTGGAATTTTTCCATTATATGTTTGACCTGCTTCGAGAGCAAGGTGCAGGACATATCAAAATTTTTGGCGGAGGTGGAGGAACTATCCTGCCCGAGGAAATCAAAGAACTTCATGGGTACGGGATTACTAGAATCTACTCCCCGGATGATGGACGTGCGATGGGATTGCAGGGAATGATCAATGACCTAGTCAGCCAATCTGATTTTCCTGTTGGGGATGATTTCAAAAATTTATTACCTGACAAATCAAAGCCTTCGACAATAGCAAGGATCATTTCAGCTGCGGAAAATTTTCCTGGGGAAAGTAAATCACTGTTAGAGGAAATCAGAAAAACGGCCCAAATAAGCAAAGCCCCGGTATTGGGAATCACCGGAACAGGAGGGGCTGGAAAATCATCTTTGGTGGATGAGTTGGTCAGGCGGTTTTTGATTGACTTCAGTGATAAAAACATTGCCATTATCTCCGTAGATCCTTCCAAAAGAAAAACCGGAGGTGCACTTTTGGGAGACAGGATCAGGATGAATGCCATCAATCATCCGCGTGTCTATATGCGTTCTTTGGCCACGAGGCAATCAAACTTAGCCCTTTCCAAATATGTACAGGATGCTGTGGATATTGTCAAAGCAGCCAATTTTGACCTGATTATCTTGGAAACTTCGGGTATCGGACAGTCGGATACGGAGATCATTGAGCATTCTGACATGTCATTATATGTGATGACACCGGAATATGGGGCAGCCACGCAGTTGGAAAAGATCGATATGCTCGATTTTGCGGATATCATAGCGCTGAACAAATATGACAAAAGAGGCGCGCAGGATGCCCTCCGTGATGTCAAAAAGCAGTATAAGCGCAACCATAACCTTTGGGATATTGCGGAGGAGGACATTCCTGTTTTTGGGACGATTGCCTCGCAGTTCAATGACCCGGGTATGAACAACCTGTACAAAGCCATTATCCATAAACTGGTAGAGAAAACTGGTGTGGACTTGAATACAACTTTTGAACTCAGCAATGAAATTTCTGAGAAGATTTATATCATACCTCTGGCTAGGACGCGCTACCTGTCAGAAATATCAGAGAATAACAGGAATTATGACAAATGGGTAGCTTCCCAAAAGGAAGTAGCACAGAAGCTATACAGCATCAAAAAATCCATCGAAGCCGTCCGATCCACCAATGTGGCTGACGTCGATAGGCTCGTCAAAGAACTTCAGGAAGTCTATGCACTGGTGGAACTGGAGCTTGACCCAAAAAACAAAAAATGGCTCGAGCAATGGCCTGAAAAAGTCCAGAAGTACGCAGGTGATTTTTATGTGTTCAAGGTAAGAGACAAGGAAATCAAAATCCAGACTTATTACACTTCCCTTTCCCAATCCAAAATCCCCAAGATTTCTCTTCCAAAATATGAGGCTTGGGGAGATTTGCTCAATTGGGGATTGACCGAAAATGTTCCCGGTGAATTCCCCTACACTTCAGGGGTATTCCCATTTAAAAGAGAAGGGGAAGACCCGGCAAGGATGTTTGCGGGAGAAGGCGGTCCAGAGCGGACCAACAAGCGCTTCCATTATGTTTCCAAAGGATTGCCAGCCAAAAGGCTTTCGACGGCTTTTGATTCGGTGACTTTATATGGCGAAAACCCGGATTACAGGCCTGATATTTATGGCAAAATAGGCAACTCAGGAGTCAATATCTGTTGCCTCGATGATGCCAAGAAATTGTACTCAGGTTTTAACCTAGCCAACCCGATGACTTCCGTATCCATGACAATCAATGGCCCTGCAGCAGCGATGACGGCATTTTTTATGAATGCCGCCATTGACCAGCAATGTGAAAAATACATCAGGGAAAATGGATTGGAGGATGAAATCAACACAAAGATTGAATCAATTTACCAAGTAAAAGGAGTCGCAGTACCGACATACAATGCAGAAATCCCAGAAGGAAACGATGGCCTTGGGCTGATGCTGCTAGGCGTGACCGGCGATCAGGTTTTGCCAAAGGAGGTCTATGAAAAAATAAAGGCCTTTACATTGGCCAATGTTAGAGGTACAGTACAGGCTGATATCCTCAAAGAAGATCAGGCACAGAATACCTGCATTTTTTCTACTGAATTTTCCCTGAGGTTGATGGGAGACATGCAGCAGTATTTTATCGATCAGAATGTCAGGAATTTTTATTCAGTGTCCATCTCTGGATACCATATCGCTGAAGCCGGGGCCAATCCGATCACACAATTGGCATTGACACTTTCCAATGGCTTCACTTATGTGGAATATTATGTCTCAAGGGGAATGGACATCAACCAATTTGCGCCAAATCTTTCTTTCTTCTTTTCCAATGGGATCGATCCGGAATATGCTGTGATCGGGAGGGTAGCACGGAGAATTTGGGCCAAAGCCATGAAGCTGAAATATGGTGCCAATGAACGATCTCAGATGCTCAAATACCATATCCAGACTTCGGGACGCTCTCTTCACGCACAGGAAATTGATTTCAACGACATCAGAACGACATTGCAGGCGCTCTATGCGATCTATGACAACTGCAACTCGCTGCATACCAATGCCTATGATGAGGCCATCACTACGCCTACCGAAGCCTCCGTCCGAAGGGCCATGGCGATCCAATTGATTATCAACAAAGAATTGGGATTGGCAAAAAACGAAAATCCCATCCAAGGTGCCTTTATCATAGAAGAACTTACGGACCTGGTGGAGGAAGCTGTTTATAAGGAGTTTGA
>JBBRFK010000226.1:0-6726 GCA_038224435.1 Cytophagales bacterium
TGATAAAAAAAACCTCCAATCCGTCAAGAATGGAGGTTTTGAATTCATCGATCAGCTAAAGTTATTTCACTTCATCTAGCGTATTGTTGATCACCAATTTCAAGTGGTCTTTGTGCGCTTTTGACGAAATACTTCCATTGCTATTGCTTGCTTTGGTTTTGATATAATTCAGGTTATACAGAGCAGAAGATTTAGCAAAGTTGTTATACCTGTTGCTTTGTGGTCCTGTCACCATTCCCTTCAAGGTATTGACATAATCTATTTGCAGGTTCTGTCTGAACGTGTTCACGTTGCCGTTGATGTCTGCATCAAAGATCGCTTTTGTGAGGTCATTCATATAGACAGCCATATTGTATTCATTGCCATACAATTCCGAATCAACCATCCGTTGCAAAGTATTGGGATGTGTCAGGTGCGCCAATACATTTCTTTGGGAACTCAATACCTGCTGGTGGATTTTTGGATCCTCAGGACCTCCAAAGAAATTGAATCCACGACGTTGCACCGCAAGGTAATTCATCAGATCATCAGGAAATTGGTAGGCATTTGGAGCCAACATATACTTGCTGATGGCTTCCATCGCTCTTTTTTGATCCTTGGCACTCACCGGAGTATAAGGCTGCGTGCCTCCATCCTGACCTACCATCGCCCTATCCACATAGACACCACCGATAAATCTGGACATCACGCCACCTGCAGTGGTATAAGTACCCATCAAGGTCCTGTATGCTTGATAAAGCTCCTCATAAGATTCACCTTCGGTAGCATACTTCTCCTTGATACCTCCTATGAGTTTTCTGGAAGTTTCCATCATGTGGATAGAATATCCGATTTGGTCATTGGAAAGATCACCGATCATCACCCTAGGATCAATCGCCTTGCCGGGAGAACGCATGTCATCGGCGTCATTGCCAAATATCAGTTCCGGCTTGGTGGACATTGCCAAGATCGCATCAAGTTCTTCCTGTGATTTGACTTGGGTATATCCCGCCTGCATCGCCCATACGTCGTAAGGGCCTACTGTAGTAGAAAAATAGTTTCCTTGGGTACTTTTATCCGGGGAAATATTGATGGCTAAATAATCCATCACTGAACCGGACAATGCCTTTCCTGATATCTGGTTTTTATCTGCCAATTCTTCCGGAGAAAATAGCTGGGAAGCTTTCATATTATGGTTCAAACCCAAAGTATGTCCCACTTCGTGCATCAGCAATTCGGCCATTGCTTCTTTTTTCATGCCTTCCATTTCAAGGTCAGAAGCTCCATGCGCTCTCAAGAAAGCCTGGCCAAACATCATGTTATTCTGAAGATGCGCCCCGACAAAGCAAAAATGCGATTGCTTGGCTTGAGAAAAATCATTTTCCAAGGCTGCCTCATCACCGAAAAGTTTGTCATATACCACCCTGTTGGTATGGTACACAAATTCCAACATGATGTCTGCACCCAAAATCTGTCCTGTTCTTGGATTGACAAAGCTCGGTCCATAACCACCAAATGGAGGATTGGGCGAACTTGTCCATCTCAACACATTATATCGGATATCGCCGGCATCCCAGTCGGCATCGTCCGGTTGGATTTTCACCAAAACGGCATTTTTGAATCCTGCTTTTTCAAAAGCTTTATTCCATTCAAGGACGGCATCCATGATGGTTCCTCTCCATCCCAATGGTGTTGAATTTTCTATCCAAAAAACTATAGGCTCAACCGGTTCAGAAATGGCGGCTTCAGGATCTTTTTTCCTTAAATCCCATCTGTGGATCAAATCTCTGAAAGGGGTCACGCTGGTCGAAGTCATGTCGGTGACTTCAGTTGTAAAAAACCCAACTCTTGGATCATCAAACCTCGGCTCGTAACCATTGTCGGGCAATTCGATCAAGCTATGAAAAACCTTGATGCTTACATTCCTTCCATCAGTGACGGCGGATGATCCGCCATTGAGAATAGATGGATTGTTGTACACATATTCCACCGCCAAGTCCGTGTTTTTCTCATAACTTCTGACAGCGAGGACTTTTGTTTTTTCACTGTCAAGGTTACCCAATCTAAATGCCATTGGCGACTCGCCCGGAAACGGAGGGTTTTTTATCTGAGAAAAAGTTTCTTTTAGGAAGAGGTTATCCGCTTTGATCAGGATCGTTCCCTTTTCTGCGTCTTCAGCTTCGATCTTTGCACTTGCCATGATTCCCGGACTGATATTGGCATCCGCGGATCTGCTAAGTGGGTTTGTAGGATCAAAATAATGGGAGACATTCTGTTTTACGAATTCTATCCTATTGAAATACCTTACAATTTTGAAGATATTGTTTTCTCCATAAGCGCCTCTGAATGTCCCTGCATCTACTACACCATCTCCAATTTGGGCAAAATAGATAAACTCCTTGCCTAATTGCTCTTTGGCAACTTCCATTCTTAATTCACCGGTTACGGTATCCTGATAAAACGTAAATAGACCTTCAAACTTAGTATTACCTTTGGTCAGGTCTGCAATGGATTTTTTTTCGGGCTTTTTTTCAGGGGCCGGGGCTGCTGCTATAGGGACTTCGGACTTCTTCTTTTTTTTCTGGGCAAATGCCTCGTTCATAGGCATTGCCACCGCCGCCAAGACAATAACTGCTGTAAGGAAGGCAAACTTTGTTGGTTTTATCATACTGTTCTCAATAATTAGGTGATAGAAATAATTAAATTAAATGCTGAATAAGGTGGAGTAAGGTACGGATTCTTTTGAAATCCTTAAAATCACAGGATTGACCCATAAGAATTTAAGGATAATTAACAAAAAAATCCCTTCTGAATGAACGGAAGGGATTTCCATAAAAACGATGGATTCTATTTCTTTTCTATTTCAGCTTTCATTTCATCAATGTTTATGATTTTTGAAATCTGTGTTTTTTCAATTTCCCTGAATTTTATCAGTTGGATATTAATAAGACCTGTGATCTCTGCCTTAACCTCCTCTGCACTGTCGGTAGGCCGATAATCTCCTGTTCCTGCCACTGAATTCAGGTGAGCCAACTTGTTGTTTAACCTGATAGGAAAGTTCAAAGGGTCCTGCCCGCTTTGGTTCTGGGTTTGATAAAGCTCTTTTTCTATGTCGGAAATGGCTTTGACAATCGGGTCGATTTTCTTTTTCTTTTTGGGGTCTTTCACCACCATTGAGTCCAGCTCAGCCTTGTATTTTCTGATAAGAATGATGGTCTCATGGGTTTCCGTAAGTTTGTCCCTGACATTCAAAAGGAAATCATATTGTGCCAATAATTCATCCTGAGTAGATTCATACCTGGGATCAGCCAATACTTTGAAAGGTTTTTCGTCTGCTTTACCATCCACTACAAGCCTAACCACATAATCTCCCGGGACTACCTTTGGACCGCGAAGTGGGCCCGACCACATGATCATTCCTTCAAAACTTTTGGCATCTGAAATCCTCAAGTTCCAGTTGAATTCATTCGAACCAGTTTTGTATTTCAAGGTGTCTTTTTCGATTCCTTTGGAAGAAAATTCTCTGAGCAGGTTTCTTTTGTTGTCATAAAACTCTATTCTAACCTCTTCCTTGGGTTCTTCTTTTATGTGGAAATACGTCAAAACACCTCCAGGTCTGTTGGTTCCGGCTGTTTTGGATTCTTTTTTTACCCCATCCATTCTATATGAATCCTGAGGTCTAAATAAATGAAAGTATTTAGAATCCACCTGATCAGACATTTGATGCAGTACTGTCAGGTCATCGATGATCCAAAAACTTCTGCCTTGAGTAGCTGCTATCAGGTTATTGTCTTTGATAGTCAAATCTGTAATCGGCACTATGGGAAGATTGAGTTGGAAAGGCTTCCAATCAGCACCATCATTGAAGGAAATATACAAGCCTGTCTCCGTGCCGGCATAAAGGATCCCTTTCTTGGCAGGATCGGCCCTAACCACTCTGGTAAAATGCTGTGCGTTTATGCCATTGGTGATCTTGGTCCAGGTTTTCCCATAGTCAGTGGTCTTGTATAGGTAGGGCGCATAATCTCCGTTTTTGTAGCCCGTGGCTGCGAAATACAATCCACCTTCCTCAAAAGGATGGCCTTCTGTACTATTGATTTGGATCCATTCCGGAAGGTCTTCTGGCGTGACATTTTCCCAGGTTTTTCCATTGTCTTTGGAAACATGGACTAACCCATCGTCGGAACCTGCCCAGATTACACCTTTTTTCAAGGGAGATTCAGAAGCTGTAAAAATGGTACTGTAATATTCGACGGAGGTGTTGTCCTTGGTAATCGGACCTCCGGAAGAACCTAATTTACCTTTGGCATTTCTAGTCAGATCAGGACTGAATGTCTCCCAGGATTGCCCGCTATCTGTTGACCTGTGAAATTGGTTGGAGGTCGTGTAGAGAACTTTTGGGTCATGTATAGAAAAGAAAATGGGAAAATTCCACTGAAAGCGGTATTTCATATCCTCTGCCCCATGTCCCATAGGATTGTTTGGATATACGTTTACAGTTCTTGAGGTTTTTGTTCTATGGTTTTCCCTCGTCAAATATCCACCATAAGAGCCTCCATAAACAATGTCATTATCCAAGGGATCGGGTGCGATCCAACCGCTTTCTCCACCAGCCGTTGTTTCCCAATCTTCCTCAGTGATTCCGCTGCCATCATTTCGATGGTTGATACGCATGGTCGAATTGTCCTGCTGTGCGCCGTAAATACGGTAAGGAAAATGATTATCAGTGGTTACTCTATAAAATTGAGATGTTGGCTGGTTCATATAAGTAGTCCAAGAATCACCTCCATCAAACGAAACTTGCGCTCCTCCATCATCAGCGATGATCATTCTTTGGTTGTCATTGGGATCAATCCACAAGTCATGATGATCTCCATGGGGAGCATTAGCACTTTTAAATGTTTTACCGCCATTAGTTGATTTGTGGTAATCGACATTCAAGACATACACGGTGCTGTCACTTTGGGTGTCAGCATACAATCGTGTGTAATACCAGGCTCTTTGCCTAAGGCTTCTGTCTTCATTTGTTTTTTCCCAGGTTTCTCCTCCATCATCAGATCTGAACAATCCTCCGTTTAGGTTTTCGATCATTGCCCAAATCCGGTTTGAATTGACTGGAGAAACGGTGACACCTATGATGCCTAAGGTTCCTTCCGGCAATCCTTTGTTGGTAGATATTTCTTTCCAAGTTTCGCCGCCATCGGTACTTTTGAATATCTTGGAGCCTGGCCCACCGCTTTCAAGACTATATGGTGTTCTTTTCAGTTCCCATGTGCTCGCAAACAGAATATCCGGATTTTTTGGATCCATTACCAAATCCACTGCGCCTGAAGTTGGATTTACAAATAATTTTCTATCCCATGTTTTGCCACCGTCATTGGATTTATATACACCCCTAATTTCTGTCGGTTTGAAAATATCTCCCATAACTGCCGCAAGGACGATATCCGGATCGGTAGGATGGATTCGAATTCTTGAGACAAAGCGGGATTCTTCCATTCCGAGACTAGTCCAAGTCTTTCCTGCATCTGCGCTTTTCCAAAATCCATAACCGTAAGAAACATTTCCCCTCACTGTCTTTTCCCCTCCTCCTACATAGATGACATTCGGATCAGAATCTGCCACAGCGACTGCCCCAATAGATCCACCAAAATACCCATCTGAAATATTTCCCCAAGTCTTGCCTCCGTCGGTGGTTTTCCATACCCCACCACCGGCAGAACCAAAATAAAAGGTGTTCCGCTCTGAATTGACACCGGCTACAGTGGCAGACCGGCCACCCCGATGTGGCCCGATATTTCGCCATTGGATGGCATTGTATACTTTTTCATCATAGGATTGGGCACTGATTTCTTGACTGAAGCAGAAAGTGAAAAGAAGCCCGATTGCCCAAATCAATCGTATGGATTTATTCATGTTTAAAAGGTTGGTTAAGTATGCCGGAAATTAATTCTTTGAAAAGAGAAAATTTTATAAAAAGTGATTTCTGGCGAATATTTGGTGTCAAAAAAAAAAGGCCTCCCTTTGAGGGAAGCCTTTCAAATGCTTAGGAAATTAATTGTTATGCTGCAGCAGGAACAACGGTAACATATGATTTACCATCAAACTTCCTCTTGAACTCAACTTTTCCCGGTGTAAGTGCAAATAAAGTATGGTCTTTACCGATACCTACATTTTCACCTGGATGGTGTTTTGTACCTCTTTGTCTAATAATGATGTTACCGGCAATTACTGCCTCACCACCAAATTTCTTCACACCAAGTCTTTTGCTGTGTGATTCTCTACCATTTCTGGAACTACCGACGCCTTTCTTATGAGCCATGATTTTATACGTTTAGGATCTCTTGCGGAATCTTATAAAGAAATGCTTTCGATCAATACTTTTGTAAAGTTTTGTCTGTGACCGTTTTTCTTTTTGTAACCTTTTCTCCTCTTCTTCTTGAAGACGATTACTTTGTCACCTTTAACGTGATCAAGAATTTTTCCTGATACCTTGGCCCCTGCAATGATGGGTGCCCCAATTGATACTGTACCGTTGTCCTCAGCCAACAATACCTCACCAAATTCCACGGAAGCGCCAGCTTCGCCCTGCAACAATGGTGCATAAACGTGCTGATCTTTAGTTACTTTGAACTGCTTTCCTGCGATGTTGACAATTGCGTACATAGAATGATTTTAATTGCTTTAGGAAATTGAGGTGCAAATATAAAAACTCTTTCTTTAAGAAAAAAGTATACCAAAGAATTA
>JBBRFK010000227.1:0-6713 GCA_038224435.1 Cytophagales bacterium
GGGATCAATCCCCAGAATAATTTTTTCCTTTGCTTCTTTTTTGTCTTCTTTACCCATTACCGCAAGTTAAAGCAATTCATGCTAACATTTTACCTTTTATTCGGGATAGTTTATGGGCTTCTATTGCTTTTACTGGGCAAAGCATGGAACCAAAAACCGATTCTATTTCCTGAAAACAAAGATTCTGAGCTGGTTACTATTTTGGTTCCTTACCGAAATGAGGAAGCCAATATTCCTGTTATTTTCCATCAAATAGTTTCACTTTCCTACAGGCCTCTTCAGGTGATTTTGATCAATGACCAAAGCGAAGATGGCGGAAAAAAGATACTGGAAGAATTGATTCAGACATTAGAAGGGGAGCGGTTGGAAATATTTTCCCCTGACAGTATAGGCGGGGGAAAAAAAGCTGCACTGAAGACCGGAATAAATAATGCAATGGGGAGCATTGTGATGACCACAGATGCAGATTGTTTTCTTCCGACAGATTGGGTGGAGGAGATGCTCAGACCATTTTCCATTGAAAAAACCAAAATGGTTGCCGGAGCGATTCTTCCGAAGGGAGACAAAGGATTTTTCCAAAATTTCCAACAGATAGAATGGGCAAGTATCCTTTTGGTCACCCAGGCCGGATTTTATTTCCAATCTCCAATCATGTGCAGTGCTGCCAATATGGCTTACAGAAAATCAGCCTATTTGGAAGTGGAGGGATATCTTGGAAATGAAAATTTCTTGTCAGGCGATGATGAATTTTTGCTGAAAAAGATGGTCAAAAAATACGGCTTTGAATCCGTTGTTTACCTTAAAGAAAATAGGGTATATACCCAGCACCAAAAATCTTGGGATGCGCTTTTTTCCCAAAGGATCAGATGGGCCTCAAAATGGAAATCCCACCAATCCTTGTCACATCTTTTGGCATCAATCCTACCGGTCGCCGTCCAGCTTATCTTTCTTTGGAGTTTTTCATTGCTGTTCAGGGGAGCTCCCGGTATCCTGATATTTGCTTTGGTTTGGTTTTTGAAAATTTATTTTGAAACCCGGACATTAGGCAAAGTCCTGAACGGCTATGGTATCCGTCCCCATTTAATATGGTTTTTATGTACGGGAATTATCCATCCCATTTATGTGATTGTGAGTGCTGTCGGGGCTTTATTTTTAAAATTTGAATGGAAAGGAAGATATTCTTCTGGGAAGGGTTAATTTTGGTTATCAATACAAAATAAAATGACTGACAATGAGTTTGATTTACTGGATGAAATGTATTTCGTCCAGCCCTATAGTTACCTGAAAGAAACCTTAGGCTGGGAGGACCAAAGGCTATTGGTTACCCTGCAATCTCTCCATTCAAAAGGCTTTATCAAATGCCTTATTGCACCGGACGACGAAGTTTTCGGAGGGGTAGATTTTGAGGACAAAGGAAAAGATTTATTTTACCTCGCCACCAAAAAAGGGCTTATGGAACATAATGCCATTTAATAGAACTATCGTGACCCTACAAAATGTCAAATATCAAAAAAAAGAACTGGAGCTAAAGGCGCTCTTGGAAATCACGCAGGCCATCAATGAAAACAAGTCTGCGGCGGTACTTTTTGATATATTCAAGTTTACCTGTCTGGTCCACCTGAATATCAAGTCTATAATTTTGTACATGTCAAACCATGACCAGTTTGAAAAGAAAATCAGCCATGGTATCAAAAGCAATATTCCGGATGCGATTCCTTCCGAAAAAATAAAATTTGACCGGGCAAGCGGTGAATTGAACATCGAGGTGGCTGATGGGTTTTCATTTGCTGAACTTGAAAATTACCTTCCTGTATTCCACAAGGAAAAAATGCTTGCTATCCTTTTTCTCAAAAAGAAAGATGAAAAGGAGGATCTAGACCTTGATTTTACGCAAGCCCTGACCAATATCATGGTGGTCGCTTTGGAAAACAAAAGGTTTGCAAAAAGGCAACTCGAGCAGGAGAGGCTTAATAAAGAAATGGAGATTGCCTCCAATGTTCAGCGGATGCTTTTCCCTGCAGTCCTTCCCCAGACAGACAAACTCAAAGCCAAAGTGACCTACATTCCCCATTCTACGGTGGGCGGGGACTATTATGACCTGATACAAAAATCAGAAGAGGAGGTTTTTTTCTGTATCGCGGATGTGTCAGGCAAAGGAATGCCGGCGGCACTGTTGATGTCCAATTTCCAGGCTGCGCTGCGGACATTGTTGAGGAGCTCTTCGGATTTGAAGATGATCGTGGAGCAGTTGAATTATACCATATTCGACAATACAAAGGGGGAGCGCTTCATTACTTTTTTTCTCGGGTATTATAATTACAAAAACAGGGAACTGACCTATGTCAATGCGGGTCATAATCCACCGGTCTTGTGCTGGGAAGGAGAGAAAAGAATCGAGCCTTTGGGTGCCGGGACGACGGTACTTGGAGCTTTTGAGGAACTTCCTTTTTTGGAAGTGGGAAAAAGACCGCACCTGAAAGGATTTACGATTCACTTGTATACGGATGGATTGACCGAAAGCTTTGACAAAAATGAAAAGGAATATGGCGATGAACGCTTCAACCAGTTTGTCAAAAACCAGATCAGCCTTGATCCAAGTCTGTTCCATCGGCTATTTTTTGAGGAATTAAAGATTTTTTCTACCGGCGGGGAGCAGAGGGATGACATTACTTTGCTCAGCTTAAGGTTGCAATAGTATGGTGTGGATGCATCACGTGCCTGCTTTGGTACCCAAGATTTTCAGCAAATTTGTTTGGAACAAGGACAGGGATGAAAAGACCATTTATCTGACATTTGATGATGGACCGGTTCCGGGGATTACTGATTTTGTCCTCCATGAACTTTCAAAAAGAGGTCTGAAAGCCACATTTTTTATGGTGGGGGCCAATGTTGAAAAGCATCCCAACCTTGCAAAAGAAGTCCTTCAAGCAGGAAACGGAATCGGAAACCATACCTTTCACCATGTGGATGGTCACAGGACCCCTGATTCTATTTATATGGAGGAAATTGGGAAGTGTCAAAAAATGCTGCACGATACCCTTCAGATAAATGCTGTCAATTTTCGCCCTCCCTACGGCAAGATTACCAAAACCCAATCGAAGCTTGTGCTAGAAAAGCATCAAATCATCATGTGGGATGTATTGTCGGGAGATTATGACCCTAACCAAAGTCCAGAGAAATGTCTTTCCAAATCCATCCAATATTCCAAAAACGGATCCATCATACTTTTTCATGACCAACAAAAAACGGAAATCGTTGTTAAGAAGGTGTTGCCTGATTACCTTGATTTTATAAAGGATTCGGGTTTCCAAACGGCGTTGTTATGATTTATGGATTGGCAGTAGTTGTGGTATTTCTATTACTGTTGCAGGATTTGCTGTTATTCGTTTTGCTTCAGTTCAACTTCAACAAATACACAGATTCCCAAAATTTCGATTTACCAAAGGTCAGCATCCTGATTCCCTGTCGGAATGAGGAGCACAACCTTCCCCGGTGTCTTGCTTCTTTAGAAAAACCCGATTACCCAACGGATAAGATCCAATTTATATTTGGCAATGATCAGAGCACAGATGAAACGGCAACAATCCTCAAGACTTGGGTAGCAAAACATCCAAATTCCATTCTGATAGAGGTGGTAGAAGGAGATACCAAAAAAATGAACGGAAAGGCAAATGCCCTTTCCCAAATGGCAAAATCAGCAGAAGGAGATTTTTACCTTTTTACAGATGCAGATTGTAAAGCTCCGTCTCAATGGGTAAACTCCATGGTCTTGGCCCAAAGAAATTCTAATTCAGGAATAGTGACCGGTATTACCCAAATTGAATCAGATACTTTTTTTGGACAAATGCAGTCACTAGATTGGTGGCTTTCCTTGGGAATGGTCAAGGTAATGAATGACCTTGGCGTTTCGGTGACGTCGATGGGAAACAACATGCTTATTTCCAAAGAAGCTTATGAGTCGGTAGGTGGATTTGCGGGTATTCCTTTTTCTCTGACGGAAGATTTTGAAATGGGGAACAGTATTGAAAAGAAAGGATATCCGGCCATCCATCATGTCTCCGCGGACAATTTGATAAAGACCTTGCCGCAAGAAAATATTCGGGGATTATTAGACCAAAGGAAAAGGTGGATGCACGGGGCAATGGATTTGCCAATGTATTGGAGGGCTGTATTGGCATTGCAGGTAATGTTTTTTCCCGCGATTATTTATTTGTGTTTTTTACAGCCTTTTGAAGGAGTTTCTGTTTGGTTGATAAAAGTGGCAATCCAATCTTTGTTTATTTACCAGTTCTCCTTCAAAACAGGCCAAAAATTGAAAATTACAACTTTGGTGCTTTTTGAAATATATTATTTGTTTACTTCTTGGTCCACAATAGTTTATTATTTTTGGCCGTCAAAAACAGACTGGAAAGGAAGAAAATACGGATGAGTTTTACAGATACACATGCCCATATCTATTCGGATAAATATAATGGGGATAGGGATGAAGTGATTAGGAAAACCATAGAAAATGGTGTTCAAAAAATCTATATGCCCAATGTTGATGTGGATTCCATCGATATGATGTTGGAGGCGGAGTTAAAAAACCCCGGCGTCTGCATTCCCATGATGGGGTTGCATCCCTGTGATGTCAACAGCGAGTTTGAAAAGCAGCTTTACATCATGGAAGGCTGGATCGGAAAGCGAGAGTTTGCAGGAATAGGGGAGACCGGTCTTGATCTATATTGGGACAAGACATTTTTTGAGCAGCAAAAAGAAGCGCTGAGGATACAGATCCAATGGGCAAAGAAAAAGAAATGGCCGATTATATTGCACTGCCGGGAATCCATGGATGAGACCATAGCCATTATCAAGGCCGAAAAATCAGAAGATTTGAAAGGGATATTCCATTGCTTTTCGGGGTCTGTCGCGCAGGCTAAGGAAATCATTGAATTGGGATTCCTGCTGGGTATCGGAGGTGTTTCGACCTACAAAAACGGTGGATTGGATTTGGTTTTGCCGGAAATCGGACTGGAACGCTTGGTATTGGAAACAGATGGCCCCTATCTAGCCCCTGTGCCTCATCGTGGCAAAAGGAATTCACCGGAATATATTCCTTTGATTGCTCAGCGGGTGGGAGTCCTAACTTCGAGGACATTGGAACAGGTTTCAACAGTGACGGAAGAAAATTCAAGGAAAATTTTTCATCATTTCTTTTATGAATTATAAAATAATCAGGATCAATACAGCGGCAAAAAATGCAGTGCATTCTTCTGTACTCATTATATATACGGGTGGGACATTGGGCATGGCTTATGATGAATCTGGTGCATTGGTACCTTTCAATTTTGGTCAGATCATGGAAAAAGTCCCTGCCTTGACCAATATGAATATAGCGATTACGGTCATTTCCTTTCCGGAACCGATTGATTCCTCCAATATCAACATGAAGCATTGGTTTGATATGGCCTATATCATTTATGAAAATTATGACAGTTACGATGGTTTTGTGATCTTGCACGGTACGGACACCATGGCCTATTCTGCCTCCATGATGAGTTATATGCTCAATGGACTGAGCAAGCCGGTAGTGTTTACGGGGGCACAGTTACCGATTTCGGCGATGCGGTCAGATGCAAGGGAAAACCTGATGACCGCTTTGGAGATCGCATCCGCAAAAAAAAATGGGAAACCCATTGTGCCTGAGGTCTGTATTTTTTTCAACCATATGTTATTGCGGGGCAATAGGTCAAAAAAGGTGCAAAGTGTCCATTTTGATGCCTATGAATCCGAGAATTATCCCGCTCTTGCAGAAGCTGGGATCATTATAGATTATAATTTTGCTTCGATAAGACCCTATGAAGAAACGAGGAAACTCAAGTTTTTCAACAAGCTTGACAACAATGTGATCATTATCAAGCTTTTTCCCGGCATCACGGCCGAAGTCCTGGATTCTTGTTTCAGCATCAAAGGGCTGAGAGGCGTCGTATTGGAAACCTACGGCTCGGGCAATAGCCCAAGTGAGAAGTGGTTTATCGAGTCTTTAGAAAAAGCCGTAAAGAAAGGTATTATCATCCTCAATGTGTCTCAATGTAATGGTGGCAGGGTCCTACAAGGAAGGTATCACACGAGTAAAGACCTGAAAAGGATTGGCGTATTGAGCGGCAGTGATATTACCACAGAGGCAGCCATTACCAAAATGATGTTTCTTTTAGGGAATGAATCAGATGAGGTTGAGATCAGGAGAAAACTGATTTCGCCGATGGCAGGAGAAATGTCTCCACCAAATTAAGGGCTTCAGTTGCTTGTTCACAATTTCATTGTGTCAAGCGTTTTGACAAATCAATCCCCCATTTTGATTTAAAAAGGCCCGGAACTTCCGTCTTCGGTCTTCTGACTTCCGTCCTTTTTGAAAAGAAAAGGAAGAATCTGGTGCTTATCAAGAATGCAGGTTATTTTTCTCTATAAGTTTGGATACCCTCCGATTAATTTATTTCTTTGCACTCCGATTCAGAAAATGGATCTTATAGAGAGGTGTCCGAGTGGTTGAAGGAGCACGCCTGGAAAGTGTGTATACCTCTTAAGGGTATCGAGGGTTCGAATCCCTTCCTCTCTGCATCAAATTGAAAAAGCAGGTAGAGATACCTGCTTTTTTTGGTTTATAGGGTCATGTGATTGGTTCAGCAATTGAAAATTGTCAGTCAATTTCTTTTTTTAATTCCTCAAATCCCAAC
>JBBRFK010000228.1:0-6598 GCA_038224435.1 Cytophagales bacterium
TCAAAGCAGGCTTGAGCGTTCGGTCTTATGGGATTTTTACAGGTAAGCCGGAATTTCTACCCAATCTCCAAAATAATATTTGTACCAAATATCCTGATTATGATTTGAGCATAAAGGACAGCCTTCGTTTCGAAATTTGGAAAACAGACTTTGATTCAATGTTAGCCATCGAAAAAGTCCCAAGGTTAAATTTGGTTCGAATGGGAAATGACCACACAGCAGGTGCACGCTTAGGAATGCCTACTACCTCAGCCATGGTAGCAGATAATGATTTGGCGGTAGGGATGTTTGTGGAACACCTTTCCAAATCCTCCATTTGGGAGCAATCTGTAGTTTTTATTTTGGAAGATGATGCTCAAAATGGCTCAGACCATGTAGATGCTCATCGATCCACCGCTTATGTGGCAGGTGGTTTTGTGAAAAGGAATTATGTTGATCATACACCATATTCCACCTCGGGTATGCTGCGAACCATCGAACTTATATTAGGCTTGCCTCCAATGAGTCAGTACGATGCGGCTGCGACTCCAATGTTCCGCTGTTTTAGCCAAAATGTTGATACTAAAGGTTTTGTTAAGAGAAATAACCAAATTGACCTCAATGAAATGAACGTTGAGTTTAATGAAAACGCTGCAATATCGGCGAAGATGGATTTCTCAAAACCTGATCTGATCGACGACTTAGAATTGAACCGAATAGTTTGGCAATCTGTAAAGGGCATGAATAGTGTAATGCCTGCTCCAAAAAGAAGTGCGTTCTTAAGATTCAGCGAAAGTGATGAGGATGATGACGATTGATTTTATATTCTAAAAAGTCCCAAAGTAAATTCTTCGAAAAAGAAATTTAGAAAATCATCACCCTTGAATGAAACTATTATTGATTTTTCAACTATCAGCGAGTTTATTAGGCTCAGAACCTGACTCTACTAAGAATCAGAAAAATTTACTAAACGAAGTAGTGGTTACAGCCCTTCGTTCCGAAAGTAAAATTATCACTATTCCTTCCACCATAAGTGTGGTCAATAGCGATCACATCAACGCCCGACTTGCACGATCTACTCCAGAGATTTTGATGGGAACGGCGGGTGTTTTTGTCCAAAAAACCAACCATGGTGGTGGCTCGCCTTTCATCCGTGGCCTTACAGGAAACCAAATTCTACTGCTAATTGACGGAATAAGATTGAATAACAGCACTTTCCGATATGGACCCAACCAATATTTAAATACCATTGACCCTTTTTCCATTTCCCGGATAGAGGTGTTAAAAAGTGAAGGCTCGGTTGCTTATGGCTCTGATGCACTTGGGGGTACCATTCAGGTATTTACTCAAAATCCAGTATTCGATTCGGGATTTCATGGAAATGTCACAGGCCGTATCGGCACACAAAATATAGAGCAAACGGGCAGAGCAGAGTTGTCTTATGGTGCTAAAAATGTGGCGGTTATGGCAGATTTCACCAAAAGAAAATTCGGGGATTTGCCTGGAGGTAGAAATACAGGAGTCCAGAAAAACTCAGGATATGGAGAACAAATGGGGAATTTTAAATCGGTTTTTAAGCTAAAAAATGCAGAACTGACGCTTGCCCATCAATACTTTGAAGCAAATGATATCCCCGTTTACCATAAAATACTTTTAGAAGATTTCCGGATCAATCAATTTGCTGTTCAGCAAAGAAATTTGAGCTACGCAAAATATTCCATCAAAACCCAAAATCCTTTTTTTGAGCAAATAAATTCTACCGTTTCATGGCAAAAATCCAATGAGACAAGGGAGTCTCAAAAAAATACCTCTCAAACCTTGACGGAGGAAAATGATCAAATTGACACGAAAGGCCTTAACATTAATATCAAGTCAACTTTTTCTAATCATTGGAATGCAAGCAGTGGTGTGGATATCTACAATGATCTGGTTCAAAGCGATAAAATAATTCGTTCCTCAGATTCACCCATTACAGGCAGGGGCTTATATCCAGATGGCTCATCGGCGACTAGCTATGCCATTTATAGCTTACACACCTATTTGATAAATAAGTGGCGCTTTACTGCTGGATATAGATTTAATAGTATTGTCTTGAATATAAAAGATGAAACGCTTGGGACAAGCCAATTACGATTTAAGTCAGCAGTCCCAAGTTTGGCTATTTCCTATTTTCCAAATACAAATTTGCAATTGTATAGCCGGTATAACAGAGGTTTTAGAGCTCCGAACATCGATGACATGGGAACCCTTGGGATTGTGGATTTCCGATACGAGATACCAGCGTATAATTTAAAACCAGAACATGCTGACAACTTTGAGTTGGGATATAAATACCGGTCGGAGTCCATCTCATTTACTTCCTCCATTTTTTACAGTAACCTTACCAATCTTATAACAAGAGTAAAATTAGAAAACCAGGAAATTGATGGATACCCTGTCTACATCAAGGAAAATGTAGAATCAGCTAGCATCCAAGGGTTCGAATTTGAGGTAGAGGGAAAAATCTATAACTCATTAAAATACTTTGCCAACCTCGCTTATACCTACGGCCAAAACCTCAGTAAAAATGAACCCTTAAGAAGAACGCCACCTACTTTTGGGAGAATTGGGATGGAGTTTTCAAAATCGGACTTTTTTTTACGGCCGGAACTCCAATTTGCTGCTGCACAAAAACGCTTGGCTACCGGAGATATTTCCGACAATAGAATAGATCCAAATGGAACTGCAGCTTGGCAAATACTCAATATATTTAGTTCATATACCTGGAAATCAATTTCGTTAAATCTTGCTTTACAAAATTTGGGAAATGCTGATTATAGGCTTCATGGATCTGGTATCAATGGCGTAGGAAGAAGTGCTATTTTGGGAATAAAAGTATCCTTTTGATCCATTTGGTAATCAAAAAATAACAGTACGCTAACTTCCCTTTATAATTTGGGCAGCATAAAAAACATAATTTTGATATTCATTGACAACTAATCGCAGCACCATGAGATTGATAGCCTTTTTCCTAATTTTCATTTTTTCATATTTAGCAAGTTATGCCCAAAAGCAACTTCATCCCATACTTGAAGTCCCTGCAAAATCTGAGATTTGTGTCATTGATGAAAACGGAACTTCGGTACTGCCTAGCGGTCGCACCTTGACTCCTGCCGGAGAATTGATAAGAATTACACATGACCCTTTTGGTTTGGCCATTTCACCTGACGGTAAAAAAGCAATAAGTCTGCACAACGGTGTTTTCACAGTGGTCCATACTTCTGACTTGGATGCTACCCGAGTTCCGAGTTATGATCGATCCATAGTGTCTCCATTATCTAACGGTTCTTTTCTCGGGGTAGCTTTTGACCCGGACAATAAAACCATTTACCTCAGTGGAGGCGATAATGGAGCCGTGATCGCTTACGATGTTGAGCAAATGATCCGAATAGATTCCATTTCGCTCAATGGTGTAGTAGGTGGAAAAAATTTTGAGGATAGCTTTACCTCAGATTTATTGTACCAAAACAACGAATTGCTCGTATTGGATCGGGGTAATTTCAGGATGGTAAGGTATGATTTACGAAAGAAGAAAATTACGGCATCGATTCCAGTAGGAAGACAGCCTTTTGGCTTAGCCATCAGCCCAGACCACAAAAAAGCCTTTGTAGCAAATGTGGGCATGTACTCGTATCCCCTAATAGAAGGATTGACAGAGGAAAACTATGATGAGATGCTCATTTCGAGACATCCATACGCTGATAATTCTAAAGAATCTATTGAAGGCACCATTGTCGAAGGTAAAACCATACCCGGTGTTGGAGATCCTTTGTCTCCGGAAGCCATGAGTGTATTCACAATAGACCTGACGACCAATACAGTCGTCAACAAATACAAAACAGGCTACCAAATCGGCGAAATGGTGGAAGACGCCGAAGTCGTGGGTGGAGCGAGTCCCAACTCGATTGCAGTTGGCGAGCAATACCTCTACGTCACCAATGCCACCAATGACAACATCGCTGTGATTGACCATAAAAAAGGCGAAATAGTGAAACACATCCCAGTGGAAATTGACCAACGGATTGATCGCTATCGTGGCTCCTTACCTTTTGGTATCACCATAAGTAAAGACGAGAAGACATTGTATGTAGCACTCTTGGGTATGAATGCGGTGGCGGTCATAGACATCAAAAGTGAAAAGACACTCGGCTTGATTCCTACAGGTTGGGGACCAACCAGAGTTAGACTATCTGAAAACGAAAAAGAGATGTATGTCATTTCTTGCAGAGGTCTAGGTGCCGGACCAAATGGAGGGGAAGGCTTTGTAGCACCCCCACAAGGGACTTACATTGGAGATATCCAATTGGGTAGTTTTCAAAAAGTCGCTATGCCTGATTCAGCCCAATTGGCATCTTACACAAAGCAAACTATTGATAATACTTTCCGCGAAGTGATGGCCGATCCGATGGATCCCAACCCATTGCCTATCTTCCCGGGAGCGAAAGAAAGTCCCATCAAATACATCGTTTACATTACCAAAGAAAACAGGACATTTGATGAGGTATTTGGACAGATGGAAGGTGTCAATGGTGATAAAAGTCTTGCCAGATTTGGGGTCAATGCTGAGTACACCCTTCCTGATAGCCTAAGATCGGGCATAGAAAACATGAAAGTGACGCCTAATCACCACAAGGCAGCCAGGCAATTTGCATTGAGTGACAATTTTTATTGCGACAGTGATGCATCCATCCATGGTCATCATTGGATGGTGGGTGTTATTCCAAACGAATGGGTAGAGAGCAATTCCAGCGTAGATAAGACAGCAAAGCTTTTTTCGACTGCTCCGGGCAGGAGATTTCCCGGTTCTACAGGGAGCATGGACCCTGAAGATTATGCAGAAATAGGCGGTCTTTGGGAAGCAATGGAACGTAAGGGATTGGAGTTTTATAATTTTGGTGAAGCCAATGAAACCGCCCATGTGAGAGAGACTTGGTCAGACACACTTACAGGCGCTGCCCATGGTGTCATGGTACCCATGCAAAAGGCCTTGTTTTCAAGGACAAGCACCAATTATGCCGGTTACAATATGAATATTCCTGACCAGTTTAGGATGAATCAATTTGAAGAAGAATTTACCAAAATGTGGATCAAAGGGGAGGAAGAAATGCCCTCCTTGATTACCGTACAAATTCCCAATGACCACACCGCCTCTCCAAGACCTGAAGATGGCTATTTCTCACGCGCCTCTTTTGTCGCCGACAACGACCTTGCAGTGGGTAGGATTCTACATTTCTTGTCACGCACCAAATATTGGAAAGAGATGCTGGTCATCATCACTGAAGACGATCCGCAGGGTGGTGTGGATCATATTGATGCGCACCGCAGTATTTTGATGATGGCTGGACCATACGTGAAAAGAGGCCACATCAGCCACACGCACGCCAATTTTGGTTCTATTCTCAAGACGATCTACAACATCCTTGGTGTTCAATATGTTAACCAATACGATGTTACTGCTTCTTTGCTCCAAGACTTTTTTACACCAATTCCGGATTTTACGCCATATACCGTTGAACCCTACGACCCAAGAGTTTTCAATGCGGACAAGGCCATGCAGAGGTACAATAAATGGGTAGACTGGAAATCCATCATGCAAGGACCCGATATGGATGATGTAGATATAATTAAGAAAGAATTTAAAAATAATTGAAATTTGGCCGCTTGAATAGTCCGCTACCAATAGTCTTTTTAGCCCCTGTTTACAAATTGGTTCAGGCGTTTAGCCCATATGAATGGTCAATCTTTTGACCTATATTCACCATTCAAGGCACACATAGCAGTAAGGCAACAACGATATAAACGAACTAATAACTTAACCTGACACATGCTAAATAAAAACACTCTTGAGTTTTTAAAAGACCTTAAACTTAACAACTCAAAAGAGTGGCTTGACGACAATAAAAAATTGTATGAAAATACTAAGAACGACATTTTGACTTTGACTTCTGAATTGATAGTTTCAATTTCAGATTTAGATAAGACTATCTCAAACACTTATCTCGACCCCAAAAAGTGCATAACAAGACTAAATAGAGATTTACGTTTTGCAAAGGACAAAACTCCATACAAGACAGACTATTATATTGTATTAAACAAAAAGGGAAAAAATAGTCCGTCAGCATTCTACTATCTGCATATTGAACCTGACAATTGTTTCGTTGGCGGTGGCGTATACAATCCACAACCAGACCAATTAAAAAAAATTAGAAAAGAAATAGATTTTGCTTTTGACGAGTGGTCAGCAATAATCAATGACAAAATATTTAAAAAAACATTTTCAAGCGGTATCAACAATTCGGGGGTTTTAACAAGGACTCCAAAAGAGTTTGATGAAGCAAGTCAAGCAAGTGAATTTCTCCGAATGAAAGGTTTTTACACAATGGAAAAACTATCAGACAAAGAAATAATATCAATAGACACATTCGACAAAATCAATTCCTATTTCAAGACGACAAAACCATTGGTGGACTTTTTAAACCGGGCAATAGAAAATGACTGAAGAAAGATGCCCAGCTGCTAATCGGGTAGTCGGCACTGGGTTGTAAGACCGCAGGTTGTCCTGATCCTACAACCGGGAGTG
>JBBRFK010000229.1:0-6592 GCA_038224435.1 Cytophagales bacterium
GCCTCCGATAAAGTAAGAGAGATTATTAATTGATAACATGCTGCAAAAATAACCAAACTCCCGTTTATAAATGATTTCATTGCAAATATTACTGAGAAAGTGTCTGGACTTTTATTTTTCGGTAACTTGTGATTGGGAAAACCCTCCAAAGGTTTTGAACCCTTGGAGGGTTTTTCCTCTTTTTATTTTACCGATAAAACAAACCAACATGCACAGAATAATCCTCCTCCTTTGCTTTTCATTATTCAGTTTTTCCTGCACCGGACAGGGAAACAAAAAAAGCGATATCCAACTTGAAAAAATCAAACTGCCTGCCGGATTCAAAATCAGTGTATGGGCAGAAGACGTCCCGGATGCGCGTTCACTCGCAATGAACGGGGATGGCAGCATCATTTTCGTCGGAAACAGACAAGGAAAAAATGTCTATGCCTTGGTGGATACCAATAAAGACGGAACGGCTGATAAAAAATATACCCTTGCGGAAGGATTGAGGATGCCAAATGGTGTCGCTTTCAAAGATGGGGACTTGTATGTCGCAGAAGTGAGCAGAATTTTGAGGTTCAGGAATATTGAAAAAACCTTGGACAAACCGGTTTTCGAAGTAGTCTATGACGAGTTCCCTGACAAAGCCCATCACGGTTGGAAATTCATTGCGTTTGGCCCGGATGGCTTGCTATATGTCCCTGTTGGTGCACCTTGCAACATCTGCGAACCAGAAGAAATCTTTGCGTCTATCACCCGAGTTGATGTCAAATCTCCCAACATCCAACCTGAGATTTTTGCCAAAGGCATTAGAAATACTGTTGGATTTTCCTGGCATCCGACTTCAAAGGAACTTTGGTTTACCGACAATGGCCGTGACATGATGGGTGATGATGTGCCTGAATGTGAACTGAACAGCGCTCCCCAAAAAGGCATGCACTTTGGTTATCCCTATTGGCATGCAGGTGATGTCAAAGATCCTGAGTTTGGCAGCAAAGGAAAAGATAAATCCGCTTATACCGCACCTGCAGCAAAATTGGGTGCGCATACAGCACCGCTCGGTTTGAGATTTTATACCGGCAATCAATTTCCTGCCGCCTACAAAAACAACATCATCCTAGCCAAGCACGGATCTTGGAACAGAAGCAAAAAATCCGGCTACAATCTGACAAGAGTCATCCTCGATGCCAACCAAAAAGTAGTGAAGCAAGAAGTGTTTGCTGAAGGATGGCTTGACAACGAAAGCCAAGATGTATGGGGAAGACCTGTGGATGTATTGCAGATGCCGGACGGCAGCATGTTGGTATCCGATGACATGGCAAATTGTATCTATAAGATCAGCTATTCGGGGAAATGAACTGTTTAGAATTAAAACAAAAAATCTCCTTCAATTCAATTTGAAGGAGATTTTTCTTTTCAAGACTACCATAACTACTCAAGCCACTGGGGCTTTGTTGTTGTGATATTTGCCTGAAGTTGATTGAGCAAATTATAGATTCCAAAATAGGTCCTGTTGATATACAAGCCATGACGGGAACCTCTAGCCTGACGGGATTTTCTGAACATCTTGTCATTGGAAATCTTATCCCCCAACATGAATATCTGTTCGAAGTAGCTATTGTCTGCAAAATCGAATGTGTCCACATGAAAGGGCTTTCCCAATAAAGAAATCATGTCTTTGAATATGTTCTTGAAGTAGATTTTCTCCTCCTCAGTGTCCCTGTCGCTGATAAATTCCAAGCCGTAGAATATCTCATTCAGCTCCTCTTCGTTGATCATCAATTCCCTTTTGATCAATGAGAAATATCCTTTATAAAAATCCTCCGGAATGACTTTGACACAGCCAAAATCGATGATCCCGAGTTTGTCATCTTTTGTTATGATAAAATTTCCCGGATGGGGATCGGCATGGACCTGCATGAGGTTGTGTACCTGATGGTGGTAAAAATCCCAAAGGGCTTGTCCTATACTGTTTTTTTGTTCTTGGCTGGGATTGGTTTCGAGCCATTCTTTGATGTGCTTCCCTTCGATCCAGTCCATCGTGATGATGCGGTCTGAGCTCAGGTTTTCATAATATGTCGGGAAAATGAGGTCTACAATATGGCTGCAGGCGCCGGATATTTCCTTGGAACGCTGAACTTCCAAGATATAATCCGTCTCTTCCAAGAGCTTCTCCTCCACTTCTCCCATATAGTGGTCCAGTTCCTTTTCATTCATGTTGAGCAGACGCAAAGCAAAAGGGCGAACCAATCTTAGATCCGAACTTACAGAATCTGCAACACCGGGATATTGGATCTTGACTGCCAGTTTCTTTCCATCTTTGGTGGCTTGATGGACCTGACCTATGGAAGCCGCATTGACCGCTGATCGGGTAAAGGTGTCGTATATCTCTTCAGGATTTTGACCAAAATGCTTTTGAAACGTTTTCACTACCAGTGGATAAGACAACGGCGGTGCACTGTATTGCGCCATGGTGAACTTATCCTGATATGCCCTTGGGAGGATGTTTTTGTCCATTGACATCATTTGGGCAACTTTGAGGGCAGAGCCTTTCAATTCACTAAGAGAATTGTAAATATCACTGGCGTTGTTGTTGTGAAGCTCTTCCTTGGTCATCGATGGGTTGATGACCTTCTTGGCATAGTGCTTCATGTAATTGCCGCCGACTTTGGCACCGGTACTGATAAACTTCGCTGCACGCTGTACTTTGGATGTTGGGATACTCTGCTGCTCCTTCACTTTGCTTTCCATGGTTTTTACTGATTACTTATTTTGGTACAAAAACTTGGCAAAATCGATGAATGAATCAATAGCGCTTTTTCCCATCAGGTCAAAAGCAAGGTTGACAGATTTCTCAATGGCGGCGTCTGTTTTTTCAAATGAAGGTGAACTGTCTTTGATCCAAAACTGGAACACAAACCAAACCTGCAACCAAAGGGCTTCATCGTACCTGTCAGAAATGATCGGACGGCTGGCGATTTCTTCGGTTTCTTTCCCTTCCAAAATAATCTCATTGGCAAAGTCCTTGAACTTGTGCTTGAAAGTTTTCACTTCCATGGGAAGCAGGTTCTTAACCCCTTTATTTCCGCCGTACAATGACAGCAGGTAAGACCTGTTTTTCTTCAGTTCTTCCACCAAAGTAAAAAGGAAACCAAGCAGTTTTTCACGTGCACTATATTCTTTGAACACCTCTTGGGATTCAAGGTTTCCGATGGTATCGTCAAAAAGTTTTCCCCAGACTGCTGATTTGATGGATTCAAAAGAAGTGAAATAGGTATAAAATTCCTCCTCTTTCATCTTTAATTCCTTCGCGAACTTGAAAACAGAAGCTGGTTGTTTGCCATGTTCCAATACGTATTCAACGTAACCTGTGATGATTTTTGACTTTTGATCTACCTTGGTAGTTTTTTTGGCGGGTGCTTTTTCCATGGATTGGTATTGTTTTCTGGAGACATAACCTAGAAAAGCGACATGAAGTTTAGAAAAGCCAAATAAATCAGGTTGGATTATTAAAAAATATTTTAGTTTTATGGGGTTGGTTTCAAGAGTAATAGGGGAAATCAACCCAAAAACTTGAATATTTCATTAAATTGAAATATTTACAAACCATCAGTCGCAAAAACCATTCACTAATAATGAATAAATCAAAACTTCAGATTTTCATAGTTTTAATATTAGTCCTAACCCTCCTTCTTGGTGATACCTTTCGTTTTAACTTTTTGGAACGCTAGCCTATCTAACCAAATAGAAGACTGGGGAGCCTTTGGAAGCTATTTCTCCAACGTTGTCAGTGTGGCCAACCTCTTTGTTTTCGTTTACTTAACAATATATATTTCGCAGCGTGATGACGAACGTAATAAAAATCAAATAGCCTCCCAGTATAAAATCACTTTAACTCAATTTCGTCAAACAGAAATAATCCAACTTTCAAATAGATTGAACATGATATTTTAGAACTTCGGAACAGAACCAAAATCTAGCATTCTCGGAAATCTGACAATTAACACTACATACCTCAACAACTTTTTGAATGAGAAAATCTATCTTTTCCCAATTTTGGAAAGGAAAAAATGAAAATTTTGAACGCTAATTTTCAATCATACTGCAACAAAATGATTTCTATAGTAGAAAAACATTATGGAATTGATGCTTCAGAGGAATTTTTAAAGAAACTCGAAACTGAAATAATATTCATATTTACCACCCGAAGCGCAATCTTTAAGGAACTTCAGACATTCATGCTTGAAGATTTGAAAAAGCAAAGTGACTAACAAATCGCTGTGTCATATTTTTTTCCTAAATAGATAGAGGTTTTGCATCTTTCCAAATCAGAGACAGTAGTAGGATCTTAAATTGATTCAATGAATACTATGCTAAAATCACAATCCATCAAAAAATCAGCTGACTTTTTATTCAAGACAATTACAGATGTCAAGTTTTTCCATCCTAAACTTGATAGTTTCAAAATGTCCAGTTTTTATTACAATAAACTGGACAAAACATCTACCTTTGTTCTACAATAAAAGGATGAAAATAGCTGAATACATAGCATTTACCATAGACAGACTACCCAATGGCTATGTATTCACCTACATTGATTTTACTATAGAGGTGAATCAAAAAGAAGCGGTCATAAAAGCCCTAAACCGTATGGTGGCTTCGGGAAAAATCACCAAACTATCAAAAGGGAAATACTACAAACCCGAAAACACACCATTTGGCAAACTACAACCCAATCAGGCGCAAATAGTAAAAGATTTGTTGGAGGAAAATGGAAAAATCACAGGTTATCTCACAGGCTATGGTATTTACAACCAATTGGGTTTGAATACACAGGTTAGCAATACCATGCAAATCGGAAAAAATCAGGTTCGCCCAAATTTTAAACGAGAACGCTATACCATTTCATTTATAAAACAAAAAAACACCATTACCAAAGAGAACATTCCTTTGTTGCAAATACTTGATTCCATTCGTTACATCAAAAAAATACCTGATGCCAGTATTGAATCCTCTTGTAAGCGATTTTTAGCCATTATAAAAAAACTAGATGAAAAAGAAATCAATACATTGGTTCGTTTGTCATTAAAATATCCGCCTGCTACAAGAGCTTTGTTGGGTGCTTTGCTAGAGCAATTACAACAAGGCAAAGCAACGGAATCACTTTTTAAATCATTGAACCCAATTACCAGATATAAAATGGCAGGTGCAGCAAAAGCTATATCCACCGCCGAAAAATGGAATATTATATGAAGCTGCATCACGACTTAAAATTATTTTCAAAAACATTGAGGGCAGCATCACAGCACCTTGATATTAAGTTGGAGTTTGTGGAAAAGGATTACTGGATCACACTGGTATTAAGCCGTTTGGCAAAAAGCAAATATGTTGATAAATCCGTTTTTAAGGGAGGTACATCTTTATCAAAAGGTCATAATCTGATAGAACGATTTTCGGAAGATGTAGATATTGCCATCATTAATGACATGGTTAAAACAGGCAATGAAATAAAAACCATCATCCGGACCATTGAAAAAGAAATCACCCCCGATTTAATAGAACTGCAAATGGAAGGTGTAACCAGTAAAGGTTCGAGATTCAGAAAATCTGTGTTTGAGTACGAGACTGTGGAAAAGGGAAATACAAACAATAAACTCATTGTTGAAATAAACTCGTTTGCCAATCCATTTCCATATCAACGGCTTATTATCAAGAGTATGGTGTTTGATTTTTTAATTCAGACAGGCAATGAAAAATTCATAGAGCAATACAATCTCCAATCTTTTGAAGTCAATGTATTGGGTAAAGAACAAACGCTATCGGAAAAGTTGGTGTCATTAATTCGGGTTTCATTTAAGGAAAATCCAATTGAAAGTATCTCAGAAAAAATAAGACACTTTTATGATTTGTATTACTTGATGAAAAATCGGGAGTGCATAGAATATGTAGCTTCAGACTCATTTAAGCAACAATTTGATACTATTTTACTGCACGACAAAGCAAAATTTGAACAGCCACACGGTTGGCAAAATAAATCAGTTAATGAATCAACTTTGGTTACAAATTTTGAAACCATTTGGAAACAACTTAAAGGAAAATATCAGACAGAACTTTCCGCATTGGCTTTCAGACCAATTCCAAATGAAAAGGATGTCGCAAAATGCTTTGAGGGATTAATTAGGAGAATTGAATGAAATCCATTTCCCTACTTCACCACCTTCTCCACCACCAGGTTATGGTTGGTATAGATGCAGACATCGGCAGCGATGCCGAGGCTTTCTCTTACCATTTCTTCTGCGGTAAGTTGAGGTGCAAATTTCTTCAGCGCCCGGGCGGCAGATTGGGCATATACGCTACCCGAACCGATAGAAGCTATCTCCATATCAGGTTCAATCACATCCCCTGTTCCTGAAATGATGAGGATATCATTGGCATCAGCCACGATCATCATCGCTTCCAGCCTACTCAGCATCCTGTCCATCCGCCATTCTTTTGCAAGCTCGACGGCAGCCCTTTTCATGTTGTTGCCATAGGCACCCATTTTTTCTTCAAATTTTTCGAGCAGGGTAAAGGCATCCGCAGTAGACCCCGCAAATCCAGCGACAATTTT
>JBBRFK010000230.1:0-6505 GCA_038224435.1 Cytophagales bacterium
ACAGATATGAGCAAAATGGTAAGGAGCATCGTGATGCCCAATAACCGCCAGGTTATCCGCCATGTTTTCCAATCAAAAAGCCGGTCAATCTTCAGACCTGCTTCCATCAGTGCTATGATGACAGCTATTTCAGTGACATGCTCTATTAGCTTGGTTTTGGAGTACATCAAATCAGGATCTATTCCCAAGGGAAAAAAACCCGCGACAATGCCCATTCCCAGTACTACCATCGGCATCGAAACCGGGTAAGAGGAAAGGAATCTGGGCAAATAGGTAGCCGCAAGAATAGCCAATCCAATTATAAGGAGCAGGATTTTATAGTGTCCAAAAAACTCTAAATATTCTAAAAATTCCATCTTGATTCCATTTAGTCTTTTCCAGCGCTTGTTCCAAACCAGCCCTCCCTGAAATCAGAGAACAAAATATATGCTGACAATTTTTTTCCAAATTAGATCTAGGGAAAGATTCCGATTTTCAAATTGAACGCCTATTTTACCTTACAGGACGTATTTTTAAAAATAGGACGGCACAAAGGTTCAAGAAGTGAATCATCTAGTGCTCAACCCGTAACTGACTATGATCCAATTTAAGTTGTAATTGTCGAATTCTTAAAACAAGATTCTGAAAGTGAGGAATCCAATGATTGGATTTGGTCTATAGAGAATTAAAAAGGGACTTCCAACATGGATTTTTTGTCAAGTGTTACCAAAATTTCCCATGCTGTGCATTTATTGTTCAGAAAAGTCGAATCCAACAACGGTCAGTTAGAAACCAAACCTGGGCTTTTTGGTAAAATATGGCCTTGTGTAAAGGTTTTAATACTTATTCCCCAATTTTTCCTTTTTCAATAATTTCGGTCTGACAATTGAACTTGATGTAATTCCACTAAAAATAACCTGACAATGAACATGACACCTTCTGATTATAAGCAGCCTTATGAGGCACCTGCCAAAACCAAGGAAAAAACTACTAAAAGCCACTATCGGCGGCGTGGTTTGGATTTTTCGCGTTTTTCTAAAGATTTGGATCAAAATTTTCAAGTTCACAATTTTAACTCTTATAGAAATTATCCGAACATTTCTGCTATTGACGAAAGGAGAAAAGACCAAGAAATCTTAGATCCGGAAAAGGAAAAGCAGGATCGTGAGTTTCCTGAAAGAAAGGATAAAGATGTGAATTTCCCCAATGTGGAAGAACCCAAAAAAGACAAGGATTGGATGGACGATGATGACGCTGTCATCGAAGAGCCTACAAGGGAATTGGACGGACCCTATAAGCGTGGGCATGCAGACAGGGAAAATACGCCGCCGATCAAAGAAGATCTGCCTGATACTGATCCCAAGGAAAATACAGAAACCAATTGAATATAACCTAAGCCAACTTTAAAATATCCCGCAATGTCAACGCCATCACCAAAACCAGGTCAAACCCAGAAGAACCAACCGGGTTCGGAATACAAAATGGATCCGCTACCGGAGTATTTCAAGGAAGGTTACAAAGGAAATGGTCTTTTGAAAGACAAAACAGCAATCATCACAGGCGGTGACAGCGGGATTGGGAGGGCAGTTGCGATTTTGTTTGCCGAAGAAGGTGCTGATGTAGTCATCGCTTACCTTAATGAAAACAAGGATGCAGAATTGACCAAATCTGAGGTAGAAAAAAGAGGGAGGAAAGCATTGCTTATCAAAGGAGATATATCGGAAAGTAAGCACTGCAAATCGATAGTCAGTGAAACCTTGACCCAATTTGGCAAGATCGATATATTGGTAAATAATGCGGCGGTCCAATATCCCAAAGAAGACTTTGAGAAAATAACAGATGAACAGCTTCATAAAACTTTTGCTACAAATATTTTTTCTTATTTCTATTTGTGCAGGGAGGCGCTGCCACACATGATTGAGGGGGCAGCCATAATCAATACCTCCTCTGTGACGGCCTACCGGGGTAGCAGCCACCTTATCGATTATTCTTCCACCAAAGGCGCAATCGTAAGTTTTACGCGTTCGCTTGCGGAAAATCTTGCTGAAAAAGGAATACGCGTAAACGGTGTGGCGCCTGGTCCGATTTGGACCCCACTTATTCCTGCCTCATTTTCGAAAGATAAAGTCGAAGGATTTGGAAATGATGTGCCCCTCAAGCGCGCAGGAGAGCCATCGGAAGTTGCCCCTTGTTATCTCTTTCTTGCATCCCATCTTTCGAGCTACATGACTGGCCAATTCCTCCACCCAAACGGAGGTGAAATAATCAATACATAATTCCAGCTTCCCGGCAATACAGATAAATCCATTAAGCATATGAAACCCTCAAAAGCAAATACCGAAAATCCCTCCAAATCTGAAAAATCCTCTTTGGGCAAACTTCTCAAGGAGGGGAAGCAAAAATGCAATGATAAACCTGGCGAAGAATTTATCACCCCGGATCCATCCAGATCTGCGCCTGATAAGGATATAGAAACAGTTGAAATCGATAAAATGGGAATCAGCAAAAAAACCAAAAACCAACCCAGTGACCAAGGCGATACTTCAAAGAATAAAAAATAGATTTGCTCAGTTCTAAGAGTTGGTATGCAAAGTTGATTGGAAGGCGAATCAAAAATTATAAAATCCTTGGGTTGTTTTTTGCCGGTATCCATTTTGCCTTTCCACATTGCCCGCAGTGATTTGAGCCATAGGCCTCCTTGTCAGCAATCATTCCACAACAAGCGCAGGCAAAATTGAAAGAAGGTGGACTTTTTTTTGGTAATTCGGAGGAGCAGTCTGAGCGATCCGGAAGTATCGGAAGTCCCCAAAGAACTTGATCTTCTGCATAGTAAAAAACGCTCAACTCTCCGGAAGTTTCTATGAATGCTTTATAAACCTGACCCAAATGATCTACATTTTTTAGACGGAGCTGTGCAAAAAACTCATCGTGGGCAATTGATTCTCTATTGAAATTATCCTTTTTGATTCTTCCATTTTCTATTAACTGCACCGGTTCACCTTCCACGAATTTTTCTATCCGTTCATTTTTTTCAGAGAGGAAGGTAATCCCTTTATACAGGGAAATAATGATTAAAAACACCACCAAGGCCGGTAACAATCCCACCTGATAATAAAACATAGGATCTCCTGCAGCAGAACCCAAGCTGATAATCAACGCTAGTTCAAAAACCGAGAGCTGCTTTATCCCGCGTTTACCTATCAGACGCAAAACAAATAGGACAATTATAAACATGACGAAGGACCGAAAAGCTACCTCTAACAAAAACAGATAAGGCAATTCTTCTCCAATCAATAATCTTGACCAATCAAAAACTGAAAAATCTTCTAATTTTTCCATAACTGCTATAAGATTGCCAAGGGCAATTGATGTTTACTTTATTTTTTTACACTTTGAAACAAATTTCTTAAAAAAATACTTTCTGAAATCAGTTTTCGACTGATTGAATGGAATGAGAATAAAAACAGCAAGGGCTTCCTGAGAGAGAAACCCTTGCCTGCTATTTTTCATGTCCGTTAATCAATAATGAATTTCCTCACCGTGATTGTTTTTCCAATTGGTTTGCAGGTAGATACCATCTGCTTCATCTTTTGGGGTCAGATATAGGACTGTATTCCCTTCTTTGATTCCTGATTCGTATAACTTTGCCCTTGACATAGGCATCCCTGAACCCACTAAGGCACCGACCAAGCCGCCTGCAATCCCTCCTACCCCATCTGCCAAGTCTGAAGCCAATGGTCCGGCAATCAATATCCCGAGTCCATGAATGGTATCACCTGTGCAAATGGCATGAACTACACTTTCATCAGCACCATTTGTCGAAACTATGGCAGACCCATTTGCATAGTCTGACACTCCGTTTCCTATCTCATTATCTTTTGATAAAATACCGTAATCTCTTTCCCGGGTCTTAGCTGACATCACCACGTTGATATCGTCTTTTGAATAACCCTTATCAACAAGTGTACTGTAAGCCCATTCTGTACTTTCCCGGTCACGAAACATGCCACTCAATACTTTTGTATCTACCGTGTATGGCGCGTAACTGTCTCTTTCGCTATTAAAACTCTCCATGTTGTCGTGGTTTAGTCGGTTCAATTCATGAGTTCTTTCTTCTACCCGATTTTCAAACCCTAAATAGAGTATGGGTTGGATATTATAGATTTGGTAGAATGTTTTCTTTTATTTCTATTCCAAACTGGTTTTAATGGAATGGTAAAAAATCCAGGTTTTGATTATTTCTGTTCCTTCCCTTTATTGGGTTGCTCTGAGTTTTCAGTTTCTTGGTCACAATCCTTGGACCCCTTTTCCTTTATTTCCCCGTCCCTGCCACCATTCATTTCAGCAAGGATACCTTTATCATCTTTTTCGTCTTTTCCGCTTTTCTCTTCCATGGTCATAAATTATTTAAACTGTGATATCAAATTGATAGGTGTAAAATTGGATAGATAATCCAAGGAAAGAGTTATAAAATTTGAAGCAATATTTGCTTTATTCCAATGAAAAAAAGAGGTGATTTCTATTCATATGATAATCCGGTATAGAAGGTTGGATGAATAGGAAATAAAAAGCGGGCAGAAATGTTTCCCGCCCGCTCTCCACCTAACATACATAATCAAAGCATTCGATAATTTCTCTTATCCTCCACCCCGTAATAAGAATTAACAGAGTCTATAAATTCAGAATCAGCGTGGATTGGCCAGTTGTCTTTGTCAAAACCGGGGGATTGCTCTAGTTTTTCTTTGGAAACATCTAGAATAATCACGCTTTCCTGAAAATTGTCATCTTTGCAATTATCAAAATTTAATGCTCCCCATGCCACAGCAAAGTATTTGCTTTCAAGATTCAAAAAGCCTGTACTCACAGATAGAACAGCATAGGAAATTTCACCTGTTGACACATCAATCATGACATCCTTGATTTCTCCGATTTCTTCATCAGAGGGTGTCCTTACTTCCGCACCTTGTATGGTTGTTGCGGTTAAGAATTGATTCCTTTTTAAATTTTCCATAATTATTTTGGTTTAGTTTATAATATTTAAAGTGGAGAGCTCAATTATCATTCCTACCTCAACATTGATTTGCATCTAATCAAAAATCCAAACCTAGTTTAGACAAAAAACAATAATTTCCTCCCATTTTAAACTTTAACCAATATTATTATGACAATATTAAATCTCAAATACTTCCTCAGCCACAGGCCAAAAGGGGTAGAACCGAATTAGATTAAAGGATAAAACAGTTCCTATATTGTTACTTATTTTACCCAGTTTGTCTATTCTGAAAATGATAAATCAATAAATTCTATTATCGAGACGGAACGTTTTGTGACAAAAGGTATAACAGAACAAGAATCAGTTTTGGGATAAAAAAGCTTAAAAATTTACTTAAGTAATGACCCTAATAGCCAAATAGCCAAGGACCATCCTGAAAGCAACCTGCCAAAGTCTGCTCCATATAGATTTTTGGAAAGCGGCTTCAGGGTTTATCAAAACCCTTTTGAGACAAATTTGCTTTTTTGGACATAAAATTGCTTCCAATCAATCCCATCGGAATGATGTATTCCAAGGCTGTTTCTAACTAAAAATAAAATCGACATGAAAAATTTAGCCTACCAATTGATATGCCTTATCATCGGTCTTAATTTCGCTTGCACTAACCGGTCAACTGACAATCAGGATGCAAATAGTATGATGGATAATGATTCTAATGTTGAGGAATTTCCTGGAAATGACACAATTTTAAACTATCGTGACGGTACCAACATCAGTGAGCGAAGTGGAAATATGGACACCATCCAATTGCCCAAACCAATATTAGAGGCAATAGAAAAAGACAGTACACTCCGAACTGCGATGATTGTGGAGAAAATATTAAAAGTAGAACAAGGCGAAACCTTCTATGAGGTGGCATTTTATCCGGTAAACGGTAAAGAAGTAGAAGTGATTTTTGATTCCAATGGCAATAGGAAGCCAAAATGATTGGGTCCCACCCAAGAAGATTTTGTTAAATACCTGACAAATAGATTTTACCACCTGACCCTACATGCTGATGATGCCTCCAATGACCGGCTCCAAAATGCGATAATTTAGCAAAAAGAGAATATGGAATAAGACCCATCATTCTTGACTAAATCCTTATCAAATTTTGTATTACCAAATAAGCCGCGAGGAGGCGCCATCCGCTTTTGAAATATTTAATATGAGTGTTCGGTTGAATGCCTGCACCAAAATTTATTGCTTAACTTATAAATAAACTAAAATAACACCTTTTTCAATGCTACTTTTTTTTGGCAAATACCTTCTTTTCAATAGACAGGTAAGGCCTACACTTATCAGGACAAGAAATTTCCTCGCAGTAAATAATAAAAAATCAAGAATATAATCCTAAGGCCAAGATTAAGATGTTGGTCCCCATACTAGTCAGAATTTTTTGAGACGTTAGACGCTCCTTTTATAAATTGGAAAACGCCAAATCCAAAAACCCCAGTTATAAAATTTATAAATACGGATCCTCTCAATATGATT
>JBBRFK010000231.1:0-6502 GCA_038224435.1 Cytophagales bacterium
ATTGCGGATAATCATTTTTCCTAAATTCTGTTTTTTCAAAAATACCTTTACTCTAACTTTGTCACAAATACGGACAACACCTGAACGTTTTATAGGTTTGTTTCAATATTGGACATCAGATATGAGGTTAAATTCCGAAAGGGGTTTCGGGATTTTAGGCCGAAAAATTATTTCTGCACCTAAAATAAGTTATTCTACCCCATTTGACCGTATCGTTTCAATATTGTCTATACTTTTGCCCGTTCTAGTTCGTTTTTTGTTAGCCGTTTAGTATTCCAATCAATCAATCCCCGATCATGAATAAAATCACCAAATTCTTTTGGTTCTGCTCAGGTGCATATGCCCCGCTATTGTCCAAATCTCCTACCGAAACCCATAAATATGTAGGAATTGGAGGAACCGTATTTTTTACCGGACTCTTGGCTGCGATTTCGGCAGGATATGCCTTGTTTACTGTATTCGAATCCCCTTGGTACGCTATCGGGTTTGGCCTTGTTTGGGGACTGATGATATTCAACTTGGATAGGTTCATCGTATCGAGCATGCGCAAGCGGAACAATGCCTGGGCAGAATGGAAAATGGCTATTCCAAGATTGGTTTTTGCGGTGCTTTTGGCCATCGTCATTTCCCGTCCTTTGGAACTCAAGATTTTCGAAAGGGAAATCAACAGAAAATTGGATGAGAAAAAGACCGAAATGATCGCCCAAAGCAAAGAAGCGCTCAAAGCGGGGTTTACAGAAATCAATGGCTTGGAAGCCAAAAAGGACAGCCTCAAAGCGGAAGTTGTCGGTGCGACGGCATTCAGGGATAAAGTCCAACAGGAATATGATTTTGAGAGGTTTGGCACCAAAACAGACGGGACGAGCGGCATAGTAGGATTGGGAAGCAATGCCAAGAAAAAGGAGCAGCAACTCGATGTGGCGCAAAAAGACCTTGAAGCCCTACGTGCCGCAAATCAGGTCCGTATCGATACGCTCGATTCCGAAATCAAGAAAGTGACCGCTTTGCGGCAGGCGGAGTTTGATAAGATCCAACCAAATATTGATGGATTCGATGGCTTGGCAGCGAGACTGGATGCATTAGAGAAATTGACCAAGGAAAGCAATGCCATGATGTGGGCCAATATCATGATCATGCTTTTGTTTGTTGCCGTGGAGACGGCGCCGATTTTTGTGAAATTGATTTCACCGAGAGGTCCTTATGATGAGTTGTTGGATTTGGCCGAAATGCGCGTTCAGGTATATTCCAATGAGCAAACAGTCAAAACAAAGGAAAAGAGTGAACACAATATTCAGGTATTCAGAGCTGCAAATGGAATAAGTGTTTGATCAAAATGAAGCCGTAATGGACAAAGTAATCGTCAGGTTTTCTTTGAATGTAGGGTTGGCGTAAGGGCCATATCTGTAGAAAGCCCCCAATCCCCAACCCCTGTATTGTAACCCTGATTTTTGCTTGATGAGGTTATTGATCTCAATCCCTGACTCCAAATACCCTTTTTCCATGGTTTTGAAATCAACAAAATCGTAAAAATCCGGATTGGTCAAGGTACCGATTGCGAAGCTTTGGTGGAATTTGAGTTGAGGTGCAAAGATCGCCTTTCCTGCTTTTTTGTAAAATAAAGGACCAGTCTGATGGGAGTAGCCCGCATGCAAGCTTCTGTCGGAGAGGAACTCATAGATAAGCATGGTCTGCAAATACCCCGGAAACGAAAGGGCAAAATCCAAGGCATTTCTTTGTCCGATATTGATGCCATATCCGGTGTTGAGGTAAGAAATGGGGAGGTTATCTCCCCAGATTCCATGTGCCGAAAGATGGAATTGGTTCAAAGAATTACCTGTACTCCACTGATGTTGGAATTTGAATTCAGTATTCCAAAAATCCACATTTCCGCCAAAAGCATCCGGAATTGCTTTGGAGGCCCTGATGCTGATGACAGGATAGGACGATGTCCACGAAATTAAGTTATTGCCAATTCGGGACACACTTTCCCCGCCTACAAACCGGAAGTCGACTCCGGCCTCTGTTGCCCTAAAGGTTTTCAGAAAATTGTCTGAAGGAACTCCGGTAGCGTAGTTTAGGACATTTGCTCTATTCTCTACTGTTCCAAAAAGACCTATCCGGACACCTTTCACAGGCATTTGGGAAAATTCTACCGAGTACCGCTCCACTTCATCCATCCGGTCTGCGATAAAATTTCGGAATAAATTCCCTGCCGAACTGAAGGAATTGACTTTGGGAATCAGAGTTCTTCCCGGTTCGGAAATGTCCTGACTATAATAAAACGTCAGCTTGGAATCATATTTCTTGTCCAGCCTGAATTCTGTTCCGGCCCCGTATTTCCAGCCTTTGTCCCTGAAGCCATACCTGAAATAACCTTCTACCCTGAAAAAATCTGAGAGTCTTTCATTGGAAGACAAGCCTAGTCCCAAGCCGACGCTTTCAAATCGGTTAAACCGAAGTAGACGGTTTGGAATCAGGTCGACAACCCCAAGAGGGATTCTTCCCGAACTGAGTTGGGTCAATAATTTTGAAGCCATATTGAGGCGTTTTTTGTCCTTTTCCGGCATTTGGTCAAACCTGACATAAGTCAAAAATTCCCGGCTGGTCAGAGAATCCATGCGTAGATTTCCAAAGTCATACCTGTCATTTTGGATGTCAAAGTTCAGTCCTATCGGGCTAAACTTTGTGCTCCTGTCGAGGTCGTTGATTCCAACTTCAGAGATGAAAGTCTGGTTTATGATTTTAAAAGCCTTGCCTTGAAATTCCAGTTCAGGGGATAAATAAATGCTGTTCAGTTGCTCAGGAAACCAATTTTTGCCATCCCATCTGTTTTTTTGCTGAAGTTCAAAGAGCAGGTTGGTATCAGGATCGGAAGGCTTGATGACCATATTTTCCAAGGCAAATCGGAGGGAAGAGATGTACATCAGGCCTTTTCCCAATTGATACACTTTCCCGGGTTTGGGTTGGTAGCTGATGATGTAGGACGTGCCGATATCGTTTTGGATACTGTCTTCGAGGAAATAATCGTATTTTCTCAGCCCGTCATTGGAAAGTGGATTTACATAAGGGACTTCAAGGATTTTGATATGGTCAGTGTAAAATGAAAAGGGTTGAAAACTGCTGGATGCCATGGCAACGAGTGGGTTTTCTATTCCGGACATTTTGGATGCTTTGACGGTTTCATTTCTTTTCCCCGGTTTTTTGAAAATCACTTCAGAAAAGCTTTCGGTCATGAAAATGTGACCCCCTTGAAGGATATTCACCGTGGTGTCATCGACCTCTGGCTGTTCATGGAGTCCCTCCAAAGTCATGACCATTTTATTATAACTTGTAAATTTATAGGAGTCGAGCTGATCCGGATTGTTGGTGTCTTTATTGGCTATTGCCTTGCGCATGATAGGAAGTGCAGGGTTTTCACCGGCTAGGATTTGGACTTCGCCCAATTCTATTGTCATCGGGACGAGAAAAATGTCCGGCTTAGACTTGAGGTTTAGGACCTGGATTTCCTGTGGCTTAAATCCGACATGGGAAATCACCAATACATCGTTTTCCTCAAATGAATCCAGTCGGAAGAATCCCCTGACATCGGAAATGGTCCCTTTTCTTTCTTTTCCCTTGAGCTGAATATTTGCAAAGGGAATCGGTTGGTTGGTTTTTTGGTCATAAACATGACCTGAAAGGAGGGATTGGGATTGTCCAAAAGAGAATAAAGGGGAAAAAAGGAAATAAATAACAAAAATTATATTGTGGCTGATTTTCATAAACGGAATCTAAGAAACTAATTTTAATACCCATACCTGGCAAAAAGGTTTTGCCAAATACACCAATGCAGGATTTCAGTGACCGATTACACTTCTTTCACGGATTTGTTCAGTTGCTCCATGATTTCCGGGACTGACTTCCATTCGGACAGTCCTATCAGCCAGACCCAAAACCGGAGTTTGATGCCCGGGTTGGTCAAGCCTTTGGCCAAGATAGCGATGGTTTTGTCTCTTTTATGCAAAGAATCTATTCTGTCTTTTGCTGCCTGATACTTCATGGCAAATTTCCAGGCGCCGTCCCGGGCGAGTTTGATGCTGAAGTTGACGAGAATCTCTTCTTTTCCTTTGGCAAAAAGGATTATCCTGCTAAAAAAAGGTGAAATCGTGCCGATGTTGCTTTTGACTTCCTCTACCAATTCTGACAATATGGAATTTATTTTAATGAAATCGTTTTGGAGGGAAACCAAATCTTCCCCGTCCATGGTTTCCACGGCTGCTATGCCCAAGTCAAGGTTGATATGTGAATTGATCCCCAGGAGAAGATGCTGCAGGACCAGGTGCTTGGAAGAATTGGCTGCCTCGAAGGCATGCGCCCAACTTGAAGTAGGTTTTTGACCGGAAATAAAAGCGTCATAGGCATCAATGAAGCGCTTCGCAAAAAGCACGTCGAGTTTTTCCATTCTTGGATTGTCATCAAATTCCGAATTCAGGATTCCATTTTTGATCCGGATGGTGACCTGTCTGTATAATACCGCAAAATATCCAATCCGGCTGCTTTTGCTTTTGCAGTCAGCCACTATTTCGTCCATGCGGGCTATCACTTCATCGATGGTGTTCATTTATGCATTTGCGATTAAAGATTCCAAAAAGTCACCGACATAATAAGCGACCAAAGCAGCTAAAAATCCCAAGAGGAGTGTTTCTGAAATGCTTTTCAAGACATTGGTTTGATTGACAATGCTTTTCAACCAACCCACTGCCAGGAAAGCCATGCCGGTAAAAATACTTGTCCATAGGAAAAGGTCAGCTGAAGTATCCCAAAGAAGGTCATAGAGATAAACCATCAATGGAATAAACCCAATCACAATAAATGAGATCAGCGTAGCCAACCCGATCTTAAATGGGCTTTTGGTGTCCTCCATCATATTCAGTTCATCCTTCATCATCTCGTCAACCCACCGGTCTTTGTCAGAGACGATTACATCTACTACTTTTTCCAACAATTCGCCCTCAAATCCTTTGGCTTGGTATATTTCGACTATTTCCTGCCGTTCTTTTTCTGGGATGTTTTCTACTTCCCAATATTCGATTCCCCGGTGTTTGCTGTAATTTTCTTTTTCCGATTTGGCAGAAAGGTAAGCGCCAACAGACATAGAAAATCCATCGGCAAGGAGATTGGCAAAGCCCAAAATGATGATGATCGAAGCATCCAGGTCCGCACCCACTGCACCTGCCACCACCGCAAAAGTCGTCACGGCACCATCTATCCCTCCATATACAAACTCCCGTAGGTAGTTTTGGAGGTCGCCCGCAAAACTTATTTCCTTATGTATTTTGGCCTCTTGCATGGTTAGTATTCAAATTTCAATTTATTAAAAACACTTGGAATTCTTATTTGTGGTAGATGAAAGATTCTACAGGTTTTCCAACAGGAATCTTTTTACATTCTCTCCCATGACCGCTTTGATTTCCTCATCGGTGAATCCATCCTTCATCAAAGCTTCTACGATAATCGGCAAGCCCGTTATGTCAAAAGGAACTGCCACACTTCCATCATAATCCGAACCAAGTGCCACATGTTCGATGCCGACGAGGTTTTTCACCCGCCTCATGGATGCCACGATTCCTTTGATCTCGTCTTCTCCAACAGCCATGTCAAAAAAGGCAATCCCGACGATTCCTCCCTTGGCGGCAAGTCTTCTGATCTGATCGTCAGATAGGTTGCGGGGGGAATTCAGCACTGCACGGATACCGGTATGGGACACCATCACTGGCTTGGTTGAAAGCGCCAAAACATCATCAAACATCTTGGGAGAAGCATGTGCCAAGTCAATGAGCATGTTCAGTTCATTCATTCTTTTGACTACTGCTTTGCCAAAATCTGTCAAGCCTTCTCCACTCATGCCGTGGGCAGAGCCACCCAATTCGTTGTCAAAAAAGTGGGAAGGGCCGATGAGGCGTACACCGGCGTCATAGGCCTTATCCAGGTTTTCTATTTTTCCTTCCAATGCATGGCCACCTTCGATTCCCAATAGTCCCCCGATGATATTTTTGTCTGTCTTTCTCAATTTGGCCAACAGCTGCACATCTTCTTTTGACTTGATCATAATGAACTGCCCATCAAAATCATCGGAAAATTCTTCCAGCATCGCAGACTGGTATAGCGTACGCTTCATCAGGCTAAACCAGTTGGATATAGGTCTGCCCTGCACCACATTGAGTAAGGTAATATTATCAGTGGCGTCTGCACTGTTGACTTCCATATTTTGGCCTTTGGGTGATTTGGAGACAACGGTAAATACTTCCATGGCGACATTTCCTTCTTGCATTCTGGGAAAATCCACATGGCCAAAATCTGATTTGTTGGTCAGGTTTCTTCCCCACAACAAGGCATCGCAGTGGAGGTCTGCGACAAAGTCCAAAGAATTGAAAAGTGATTGTGCTTCGGCTGAGACGAGATAGGGTGGCTGGGATTTTACAGGGTTTTTATCTTTTTCTATTTTGGAGGGAACGACCATGGT
>JBBRFK010000232.1:0-6447 GCA_038224435.1 Cytophagales bacterium
ATCACACCACAAACAATGATCTTCAAATACAAATAATTTTTCTTCGCAATAATCTTTTTATCTTTGCCCAAGTCAAAAAAACCGATTATGCTATTAGAATTCGAAAAACCAATTGCTGATTTGGAGTCCAAACTTCAGGAAATGAAGGATTTGGCCAAAGGAAGGAATATAAATTTGATTCCTGATATACAGTCATTGGAAGATAAAATTCAGACTTTGAAAAAAGAAACTTTCCAAAATCTCACCCGATGGCAACGGGTTCAGCTCTCCCGTCATGCTGACAGGCCTTATTCTTTGGATTATATCTATGAGATTACCAACAACTTTATAGAATTGCACGGCGACAGGACTGTAAAGGACGACAAAGCCATGATCGGTGGTATGGGCGATATAGATGGCCGTACGGTGATGTTTATCGGACAGCAAAAAGGCCGCAATACCAAACAGCGTCAGGAAAGAAATTTCGGTATGGCCAATCCCGAAGGATATAGAAAAGCACTCAGGCTGATGAAAATGGCTGAAAAATTTGGTAAGCCAATCGTCACATTGATCGATACTCCGGGAGCATTTCCAGGCTTGGAAGCAGAAGAAAGGGGCCAAGGAGAGGCTATTGCACGAAATCTCAAAGAGATGTTTATGCTCAAAGTACCAGTCATCTGTATCATCATCGGTGAAGGAGCTTCAGGTGGAGCTTTGGGAATCGCAATCGGTGATAAAGTTTTCATGCTCGAAAACACGTGGTATTCAGTGATTTCTCCCGAATCTTGTTCCTCGATTCTCTGGAGAAGCTGGGATTACAAAGAACAGGCCGCTGAGGCATTGAAACTCACTGCGCCTGATATGAAAAATAATGGCCTAATCGATGGCATCATCGAAGAACCGGTCGGAGGGGCACATAAGGACATGCAGACTATGGCAAAAACCCTAAAGGCAACCATTTTGGAAACATTGAAAGAGCTCGATAAAATAAAACCCGAGAAGCGCATTGATTTGAGAATTGAAAAATTCTGCGCCATGGGAGTAGTTGAAGAATAAAACTTAAGTGGAATCCCACAAAACCTGATTGACCTATTCTTTTACAGAATAATGGGTTTCTTGTTTTTGTGGGATTTTTTATATCCTGTGAGCTATGAATTTACATGTCATCAATACCGGATTTTTTAAACTTGATGGAGGTGCGATGTTTGGGGTGGTTCCAAAGACACTTTGGTCAAGGACCAATCCCGCTGATGAAAATAACCTCTGTACATGGGGTATGCGTTGCCTCTTGGTAGAAGAGGGTAATAGGCTTGTGCTGATAGACAATGGCATAGGAAATAAACAGGATGCCAAATTTTTCTCCCATTATCACCTTCATGGAAATGATACACTTGAAAAATCTCTCAAATCAAAAGGTTTTGATTTCGGTGACATTACGGATAATTTTTTGACCCATCTGCATTTTGACCATTGCGGTGGCGGGGTAAAATATAAGGATGCTGATCAAAACCGGACCGAAATGACATTTCCAAATGCCATTTATTGGTCCAATGAAGCCCATTGGGACTGGGCATTACATCCTAATGGTAGGGAAAAAGCTTCCTTCCTCGAAGAGAATTTACTGCCAATGAAGGGAAGCGGTCAGTTAGAATTTCTTGCTTTGGATAAAAAAGAATTGTTTGAAGGGTTTTCATTTATGACTGCGGATGGCCATACCGACAAACAGATGCTTCCAATGATCCAATACAAGGGAAGGACGGTTGTATTTGTAGCCGACCTACTTCCGTCAGTTGGCCACATCCCCTTGCCTTATGTGATGGGATATGATACGAGACCATTGTTGACTTTGGAGGAAAAGAAGGTGTTTTTGGAGGAGGCTGCCAAAAATGATTATGTCTTGTTCCTTGAGCATGATCCCGTTCATGAATGTTGTACTGTGAAAATGACTGAAAAAGGCGTAAAATTAGACCAAACATTTTCTCTTGATGAACTCTGAAAAAAAAATCGGTATTGCGCTTTCAGGTGGAGGAGTCCGCGGAGTTGCCCATTTGGGGGTTTTGAAGGGACTGAATGAACATAATATTTTTCCCAATAAGGTGAGTGGCAGCAGCGCAGGTGCGATTGCTGGTGCCTTGTACTGCTCTGGAAATACTCCCGATGAGATTTTTGAAATCATTGTAAAAACCAATTATTTCAAATTCCTGAGACCCGCGATCAGTTGGACAGGGATTTTGAAAATGGATTCCGTAGAAGAATTGTATCTGAAGTATTTTCCTGACAATGATTTTGCAAAGCTAAAAATACCGCTGACAGTGGCGGCTACTGACATCAAAAGGGCAAAGGTTGTCTATTTTTCCGAAGGCCCACTCATAAAACCATTGATGGCTTCTTCCTGCATTCCGGGTATGTTTGATCCCATTGAGATTGGCAAAAACCATTTTGTGGATGGAGGGGTGTTGAATAACCTGCCTGTCGAGCCTTTGGATGGGATTTGTGATGCAATTATCGGTGTCAACTGTAACTGCCTTCAAGTAGAACACAATATTAAAAATATCAAAAGTCTCATCGAAAGATCAGTCATCATGGCGATGAATTACAATGTGTACAGCAGGAAAAACAAATGTGACTTCTTCATAGAGCCTCCGGGATTGGCCCGATATGGTGTGTTTGAAATCAAAAAAGCAAAAGAAATATTCGATGCAGGTTACCACACAGCCATTGAATTTATTGCCGAGAATGAAGGGATATTGGAATTGAGTCAAAAAAAGAAAAAACCTGTAAAAGCATGATGAAGTTTTTGTCTAGGATAGTCTTTTGGTTGAGTGGCTGGAAATTGAGCTTCGGTTGGCCCAAAGACCTCAAAAAAGCAGTGTTGATCGCCATTCCCCATACAAGTAATTGGGATTTGCTATATGCCAGGGCGGCATTTTTCCTAATGGATATTCCTGTGAAATTCACCATCAAACAAGAGGCGATGGTCGGTCCGTTGGGCTGGCTGATCAAAGGTTTGGGGGGAATCGGCATTGATCGAAAAAGGATACCCGGAGGGAGAAAGCAAACATATTCCGAGGCAATGATCACTATGCTCAAAGAGTCTGGGGAATTGGTCATTATGGTTACTCCTGAGGGGACCCGGAGCTATGCCCCAAAATGGAAATCAGGTTTCTACCATATCGCTTTGGGTGCTGAGGTTCCTATCGTCATAGGATACCTTGATTACAAAAAGAAAGAGGCTGGTATCGGACCTGTTATTTATCCTAACGGAAATATGGACGATCAGATTGAAGAAATGAAAGCCTTCGGAAGAACGGTCACCGGGAAATATCCTGAAAAAGGAATTCGTTGATTATTCTGCAGTCAAGGTAATGTCGTCAAAAAAAATCTTTCCTGTAGTCCTAGATCCCATCACAAGGTAAACGACAATATTGTCCACCTCCTCCGGAGTATTTGGAAGTGTAAGCCTCAATTGGGTCCAGTCAAAAGTGCCGGAAACCAGGATTTGACTTTGGGTGGTGGTGTATCTACCAGATGTATTTCCCTCGCTGTCCTCGACAGGAAATGCCCTTATCGAAACGAAAACATTGCTTTCAGGTCCTTTCAACTCTATATTTTCACCTTTTAAAAATGCCCCTAAAACCAATTTCCTCCCTTTTTTAGGCATCGGGCCTTTGTAGGATTGTCTCCATGTTGCTGAGTTGGTATTGAGACTATCACTGTTTTCAATAAAAAGTGCCCGGTTTGACGATCTAAAAATCTCTGTACTTGAACCAAGAGTAAAACCAGGTTCGGTGATTGGCACCCATGGAGAAAGTGAACCATCAGGCGAATCGATTTTTGGGTTTCTCAAAAGTTGGGTATTGGCAGGCAAGCCATCTTCCTCTGAGCAATGGATAAAAAGTGCTGAAATGAATAGGAGCAGGTAAATTCTTTTCATAGGGGGTTAATATTTCCAAATTTAGGAACGGACAGGGAATCCGAATGTTTTCAAGGGGAATATTTTTGATTTTTCGCGGTTGCGGAAAAACCAACTCCAAGTTTCATTTTTGAAAGCCCAATAGCCCGAAACATGAATTTCGACAATTCAGTTTTCCAAATCCGTATTAAATCCTTATATTTTTACGCAATAAACCCAAGCATCCATTTTAAGCCCATAACCACATGCAAGACAGCGTTATTACTGCGGTATTTTTACCCTTGGCCTTGGCCTTTATCATGCTGGGAATGGGATTGTCCCTGACTGTTAAAGATTTCAAAAATATCTTTATTTATCCAAAGGCAATGATTTTGGGGCTGACCAATCAGCTTATACTCTTACCTGTTTTTGGTTACGCCCTTATTCAGTTATTTGGTTTGACAGGTGCTTTGGCAGTCGGAGTGATGATTTTGGCAGCCTGTCCCGGGGGTGCAACTTCCAATCTGATCTCCCACCTTTCAAAAGGTGATACCGCTCTTTCCATCAGTCTGACGGCAGTGAGTTCCTTAATTACAATCGTGAGTATTCCGATTATTGTCAATTTTGCTATTTTCCATTTTGGAGGGGAGGGAAGTATCACTTTGCCGGTGATGGAGACGATCATTCAGATTGCCGGAGTCACCATAGTACCTGTTTCTATCGGGATGTTCCTGAATAAAAAATTTCCCAAACTCTCCCAAAAAGCTGATAAACCTGTGAGGATTGCCTCAGCGGTATTTTTTGCGCTGATCCTATTTGCCGCAATATTGAAAGAAAGGGAGAATTTAATAGAGTTTTTTATTCTTTCGGGACCCATCGCGCTGATGTTAAACCTGCTGACTTTGACCGTTGGATTTTTCTTGGCTAGGGTTTTTCTTTTGTCCAAAAAACAAAGCATAACCATCGCCATCGAATCAGGCATCCAAAATGGGACTTTGGGAATAATGATTGCAGCAACTTTGCTGAAAAACTCTGAAATGACCATTCCTGTGGCTATTTACAGTTTGATCATGTTTATGACTTCATCGGTTATTATTTTTCTAACCAATAGAAAAACAGCCTAGGGTAATTGGACGAATCGGGTTGGGTTTTCATTTAGTGGAACTGAAAGCCCCAATTTCTTGCAAATATCAATGAAATAATCCGGCAGGTTGGCTTCCAACTTTATAGATTCTTGGGTAAATGGGTGGACAAATTCAAACTGCCAAGCATGGAGCAACAGGTTTTCCATGCCAAATTGTGCTTTAAAAAAATGATTTTGTCTGTTGTCCCCATGTGTGCTGTCTCCAATTACATAATGTCTGTCATGTGCCAAATGTCTCCTGATCTGATGCATCCGGCCTGTGTGCGGATATACCTTCAGGAGTGAATAGCGGCTGGAAGGATACCTGTCAGTCGAGGCAATTGGAATTTCACTTTGTGATAATGACCAATATTCTGATTTTGATTCCTGTAGATCTCCATAGAGTTTTTTCTTTAGAGGTTTTTCGATAATACCATGATTTTCAGTCATATATCCTCTGACAATAGTCAAGTAGTATTTTTTGACTTGCTCCGTAGGAAATAAGGGTTGGACAAGGGAAGCAGCCTTAGAAGACAATCCAAAAACCAAAATTCCTGAAGTCGGTCTATCAATCCTGTGAAGAGGAAAAACCTTTTGGCCTATCTGTTCTTTGAGTAGTCTTTCAGCTATCAATACATTTTCTTCAAAAGCAATATTGGTCCGGTGAACCAACATGCCTGCGGGCTTATTGATAGCCACAAAAAATTCGTCTTGGTATAAAATTTCCAATTGTAGATTTTCCAAATGAGGTGGATTTTGGTGCGAAGGTAAAGGATTCGAAAATTTCACAGACAATAAAACCGATAAAATTCAAAGGTTTTTCATTTAGCCCAATAATCGGGTCTCAAATATCTACGTGTTCCATTTCCACTTATCCTGCCCAAAAATCCCTTGATATAAATACCAAAGACGGTTTTTTGATTTAGCCTATATTAGGAAAGAATATAGCCTATACCAATATGAAAAAACATTTACTTGCCGCAGTTTTGATGCTAGTTACCATTACATGGGTAATTGCACAGGAAAATAGAGAAATAAAGGTGGAATCATCTTCCGTCACCAACGGAGAGGTCACCATCAAAGGAAAACGTGTTCCTTATAAAACCACCGCAGGTACTATGCCGGTCTGGAATGAGGACGGAAAGCCTATTGCCACACTTTTTTACACTTATTACGAAAGGACTGATATCACGGACAAGGCTACACGTCCTTTGGTTGTCTCATTTAACGGGGGTCCTGGTTCAGGCTCTCTTTGGATGCACTTGGCCTATACAGGTCCTTACAAATTGAATATTGATGATGAAGGCTATCCGTTGCAGCCTTACGGGGTCACTCAAAATCCACATTCAATCCTGGACGTAGCGGATATTGTGTATATCGATCCGGTGAATACTGGGTATTCGAGGATTTTGGATAAGGAAGTTCCCCGTTCCACTTTTTTCGGAATCAATTC
>JBBRFK010000233.1:0-6440 GCA_038224435.1 Cytophagales bacterium
AAGGTCCTGATTTGCAGACGTAGATGTCAAGCCATCCGTCCCCATTGATATCGGCCATGCTGACGCCTGTAGACCAGATTCCCGGCACAGCCAATCCGGCATTGCCCGTAATATCTTCAAATCGGAAATCACCTTTGTTAACGTATAGTTTGTTTTCTTTCTGATTTCCTGCCAAAAAAATATCCACCAAACCGTCGTTGTTGATGTCTCCCAAAGCCACTCCTGCGCCGTTGTAAAAATTGCGAAAAAGGTAGGGGTTGAATTTTTCGTTATATTCCAAATCATTTCTGAATTCGATTCCGGTCCATTTTTTATCCATCAATTCAAAAAGTTTCTTTTGTTCCTGCCCTCTTGGTGAGCAAGAAAGAAACAATAATATGGCTGAAAAAAAGAATGATATGAAGCGTGTCAGGAATGACATTTTGGAAATATTAATTTGGGTTCTATGTTGATTTTCAGTCCCGAAGGTATCCATAAAAACAAAAAGAAGTGCACCGGAGTACACTTCTTTCTTAAAGTAATATCAATTTATTTTGAACTACTGTTCTTGATTAATATCCTGGATTTTGCACCAAGTTTGGATTGGAAAGTGTCTGATTAAGAGGGATTGGAAATAGGTTTCTTGTAACAGGCGAAGCAGGTTTTTCCCACCACGGTGCGTTGAATCTTCCAAATCTGATCAAATCTGACCTTCTAGTGCCTTCCCCAAACAATTCTCTACCTCTTTCTGCAAGAAGGTTGTCCAAGGTAAGTTCAGGAAATGGCTGTATTCCTCCAGCCCTTGTCCTTACTCGGTTTACAAACACTAAACCTCCTGCCGCATTTCCTCTTCTCAGCATGGTCTCAGCTTTCATCAAAAGTACGTCAGCAAACCTAAAGATAGGGAAATCATTATTTAGACTCGACTGTGCTCCGATTGCATATTCAAACTTGTTGATTCTGACACCTGCCTGTCTGAATGCATTTGGCTCTAGCATGTTGATCGCTGGTGTAAAGACCAATTGAGGACCATCTGGGTCACCATCAAAACCCACTGCATCAGATAATGGCAAACCATTTGAACCAAACTGTAATCCTTCCAAGAATCCTCTTTTTCTCACGTCCCCAACCTCATAGCTATTATAAAATTCTTCTAGCACAGTATAGCCATTCCAAGGTTGATCTATCAAATCAAAAGTTTTTTGGGATTCATAGTGGAGCGTCATTTGATGAAGGTTGAAACCTCCCGCATTGTTTGCATCATAGGGTAGCGTAAACATATTCTCTGCTGAATTGGAGTTTGATTGTGCAAAGTTGGAAAAGAAGCTTGGCGCAAGGCTATAAGGCCCCTCATTGATGATGACGTCCAATACTGCCTCTGCCTCTGCCCATTTTGGTTGACCTGTATAAACTTCAGCATTTAGATACAGCTTGGCCAAGATCATGTGTGCAGACCAATAGTTCAAGTTGATCCTGTTGTTGGTTTTTGAAAGAACCTCCACATTGTCTAATATACTTTTTTCAATAAAAGCATATACCTCTTGCCTTGAGTTGGTAGGTGGTGAAGGATTGGTTGTTGTTTCTGTAATGATGGGTACATTTCCAAAGTTATCCAATAACCATAAGTAACCCAATCCCCTCAAAATTTTCATTTCCGCTACCAGTTCTTCTACGTCAGGATACTGTCCGATCAGTACATTGGTTTCGGCTACCACCTTAAAACCAAGATTCCAAACACCGTTCAATTCCCCATCATCTATATTCCAAGTATGCCTGTGCGCCCTGCTCCAAGTACCGCCATCTGCCCAGTCACCACCTTTTTGAGGGATTGCCAATTCATCAGATGTCACTTCTTGATAACTGTAATAGCCACCATGTCCACCAAATGATCCGTCTCCCATCATAACTGCATACGCTGATTGCTTCAGTACCAAAGCAAGTTCAGGTGGAGGATTATTAGCCAGCCGATCACGTGTGACGCCGGTCAATACCTCCTGTTCTAATTCACAAGCCCCCATGGTACTAGCCACAAGCACTCCTAAGCCTAATATTTTAATTGATCGTAACATATTTATTTTGAGTTTATGTTATTTAAAGGTTAATGTTAATCCCATAGTCCAAATTCTCGGGATAAAGTACGTATTCCTTCTTTCAATACCCGGAGCCAATTGATCTAGGCCGTTGTCAGTTGGATCGCCCCATCTAACTTCTGGATCTACACCTGAGAACTGTGAAATCGTGAAAAGGTTTTGAACACCACCATAGAACCTCAGATTCGAGACGTTTGGTGATTTGGTAGGAAGAACATAGCCGATCTGAAGGTTGTCCAACCTGATAAAATCACCTTTCTCTATATAAAAATCAGAGATTTGGTTTGGCGCATTTGAGATGATTGGGTCTGTTGGAGTGTTTTTGGTTAGGACACTATTCCAAGTAGCATTACCATCACCCTCATAAAACAACCTGTAGGAATTCAACAATTGGTGACCCCATGAACCCCTCAATAGGAAATTCAGGTCCCAGTTTCCATAGGTAAACTGGTTAGTGAAACCAAAATCTCCTCTAGGTAGGGCATTGCCCAGTCTTTCGAATTCTGCAGGATTATTGGTAGAAAGTACTGTGGTGCCGTCCTCTAAGATACCCAATAATCTTGGGCCGTAAATATCACCTACCCTTTCCCCTTCTTGGTTCCAAATTATCGGGGCATTGTTTACCCCGGGAGAGCCCGGAGTACCTCTTCTGATTTCAGGAAGTCCGATGTCACCTACACCGATATTGCCGATTCTCGCCCTTTGGTAGATGGTAAACATGGCAGTTGGTGTCCATTTGAAACCGCCTCCAAGGTCAATCTGATTTGCACTCATGAGGAACTCAAATCCGCCACTCTTAAGGTCAGCAATGTTTGCCCATACTGTGTTTGCGGTAAAGAAGTTTCCTGGATCAAACGGGTTTGGGTTACCCCTACCTACACCAACCTCAAAAAGAAGGTCAGAAAGTGTTCTTCTATAATAATCCATACTACCGGTGATTTTTCCATTGAACAAAGCATAGTCCAATCCAACAGTCAATTCAGTAGTGGTTTCCCATTTAAGTTGGGGATTTGGATTTGACACCTGTCTCGGTGCAACCCATACAGAGTTTATATCTTGCGGATCCAAAGCAATTCTATTTCCGTTTTGGAAGATACCCAAAGCCAATGTAGGAGATGGAGGCAATTGGCCCACAATACCAAAGGAAGCTCTTGGCTTGAATTGGCTGAAAGGACCCATGTCAAATATCTGGGTCAAATCAGCACCTGCTGAAAAAGCAGGGAAATAACCGGTTTGGTTTTCTTTACCAAAACCAGAGAAAGTCTCAGCCCTTACAGTGGCTGAAAAGAAATAAGTATTTTTAAAATTGAAATTGGCCCTTCCAAATACAGAATTCAATACTGAGTTTGTCGCAAAAGAAGACACGTTGGTGTTATTTCCGAAACGGATACCACCCGCTCCGAGATTGTCCCAGCTTTGGTCAAAGAGGAATTGTCTTACTCCTACATCAAAACCTCTTTCTTTGAAAATTTGACTTTCAACACCCCCCAAAAGTGACATTTCCATGCCATCAAAGATTTCTTTTTCCCATTTAAGATTACCGGAAATTACAGTGTTGACACGGTCATAGGTATTTTGACCGGCTATTCCAAAATTTGCACCACCACCTCCTGGAGCGCCATCTGACCTAGATTGAAATCTGCCAGAAAGGTTATTAAGGATATCTTGAGAGAATTGGCCAGAAATGACCAAATTATCAGTGATGTCGAATTCTGCTCTGTAAGAATACAAGGCGTTTCTGACTTTGACATTGTTCTTTCTTGTATTGATCAAGGACACAGGATTGTTGTTGTCAAATCCGGGAGGCTGGAAATAGCCTCCATTTTTAATTCCCAAGGGAGAATCATCAAATATAGGCATGGTAGGATTGAGGATAGTAGCATAAAGCACAGCCGCATCCGGTACATCTTGAGCCTCAGTGTTGGTAAATGCAAGGTTGACATTCATCCTCAACCTGTTGTTCAAAACACCTTGAGAGAAATTCAACCTTGTATTCAAAGTCTCTCTGTTGGTTCCTTTTACTACACCGTCATTATTTCTGTAATTGACAGAAGCTAAATAAGAAGTGTTATCAAAACCTCCGGACAAGGAAGTATTGATGGTTCCGTTCAATGCTGTTTGAAGAATTTCGTCCCTCCAATTGGTATTGGATCCAAAGTCTGAGGTAGCAGGTCTTCTTGCAAGAAACTCTTCCCTGTTCAATACTGGGATCAAGCCGGTGGCTTGTTCAGCTGATGCAAAGGTATTGACAGTTACATTGGAGTAGCCTTTCTTTGAGCTTCCTTTTTTGGTCGTGATCAAAATCACCCCTGCTGCACCCCTTGTACCATAGATGGCAGCTGCTGAGGCATCTTTCAAGACATCAATTGATTCGATGTCATTTGGATCGACTGCATCTATTGAGGCGCCAATAACACCATCCAATACGATGAGCGGGGAGGAGTTAGCTCCGAAAGAAGATATACCCCTCAACCTTACTGTAGGTTGGGCATTTGGCGAGCCACCAGGAGTCGAAATGTTCAAACCTGCCACTTTACCTTGAAGAAGGCTTTGCGGGTTGGTGAAGTTTCCTCGGTTAAATCCTTCTACTCCGACACTTGCGACAGCTGAGGTGATTTCCTTTTTGTCTTGCGTACCGTAGCCGATGACTACAGTTTCTTGTAAGCTTTGGATATCCTCAGCCAATTCGATTTCGAAAACGCTTCTGTTTCCGATAGCTAACTCTTGTGGCGTGAAGCCTACAAAGGAGAATACCAATGTTTGGTCTCCCGGCTGCACAGCAAGTTTGAATTTACCGTCCAAGTCTGTTGTCGTACCGCGGGTAGTTCCTTTGACAAGGACCGTTACTCCTGGAAGGGGATCTTTAAGGGTAGCATCCAGGATGGTTCCTGTCACTTCCCTGCCTTGAGCAAATGCCGAGGCGATACCGACTAGCATCAGTACAGACATCAGGGCAAGCGCTTTTAGTTTTTGTAAATAATTTCTCATAGGGTTTGTTGTTTTGAAAAAAACGAAATTGTTTATGTAGTTGATTCCAAATCTAAAGTGAATGTTTAATTTATATTTTGCAATTTTTAACATTTGCCTTCTTAGTCTTTTGGTAAAGTTGGCGTTAACAGAATAATGTTATTTTTTATTAATCGTTAATAAAAATCATTTTTACTGATTGAATCGGCAACCGAAAACGTTTGAATTTTTCGAATACTTAAAATTTTTCGATTTTATTAAAAATGTGAAAATTGATGCTAAAATTATACCTTTTGTTGGTTAAATCGGAAACCATACCAAATTACCAATGAGTAAGCTTATCTTTGTCTTTTCGATAAAGCGGGTTTAAAGTGTCAAATATCAGGAATTTACCTGAGGGATTCCATCTTTTTTTAAGCTAAAAAAAGAATAGAATCAGGCTGTATTTTTAAGCAAACACCTCAAGGAAAAGTTTTCTAAAACACCAAAAATAGGTTCCGTCTAAATACCCAATGTCGGCGACAATTTTTTGAAATCCTGTCAGGTCAAAATTTTTATTTGTGGATAACCTTATAGAATCCTTTTGTCCATTTGTAACTTTTTGAACAATCAAAAATAGAAAAAAGGACTGTTTTGTTCACCACTCTTTAACTTCACTCTTTTGTCTACACAAATCTGATTCCGGATTTTATGCTGTGATTGTTATTTTTCCTTTAATTGATGCAAATCTTTATCAGATTCAATACCTTAGCCGAATGAAGGTTTTTGACAAAAGAAATAGAGACCAAGAACGGAAAAAATGGGCCATCGTTTTCCTGATATGTATTGGGACAACATTTTTTTACGCTCAACAATCCTCCAAAAACACTTTTGCTTACCAATTTTTCAATCCTTTTTATACTTGGAGTAACGGAGAGGGAAATCCAATACGGAATGTTGTTACCAAATTTATCCCTCAGGAAATCCCTGATAGACTTAAAGAATTGATGTAGAAGGAGAAATGGATAGAAGTTTCAATTCGGGAACTTTCTTTTATGAAGTACGAGGATATTGTAACATTTCAACTGTAAAAATCCCGAAAACCCGATTTCACCATTCAAATTTAAGCAGGATGTATTTACAGGACATTTATATTTATCCCATCAAATCCCTCGGGGGTATCAGGTTAGAGGAATCGGTTCTTGAGGAAAGAGGGTTAAAATTTGACCGGAGATGGATGCTTGTAGATACGGAGGGGATGTTTTTGACTCAAAGGACTTTTCCGAAAATGTCGCTCTTGCAGGTGGAGGTCGGGGAAGGAGGTCTTTTGGTTTATCATAAACAAGATAACAGCCTCAGGATTCAAATTCCTTTTTTGGCCCAAACAAACATTTTCAAGTCTGTTATCATTTGGGATGATGCAGT